>JBHGAX010000185.1:0-7973 GCA_041946635.1 Methylomirabilales bacterium (SeqCode) | reverse complement strand
CAGATCGCCGAGAACGCCGGCGTGGAGGGCTCCATCGTGGTGAACAAGGTCCGCGAGGGGCAGGGGGCCTTCGGCTTCAACGCCGAGACCGAGACCTACGAGGACATGATGCAGGCCGGGATCATCGACCCCACCAAGGTGACGCGCATCGCCCTGCAGAACGCGGCGAGCATCGCCGGGCTGATGGTCACGACCGAGTGCATGATCACCGAGATCCCCGAGAAGGAGAAGACCCCGCCCATGCCGCCCCACGGGCACGGCGGCGACATGTACTAGCCGCGAGCCGTCGAGTCTGCACCCCCGGGCGGCGATCCCGCCCGGGGGCTTTTTTTCGCTTCGGGTTACGCGGCCGTCCCGCCCCTGGCTCCCGCCCCCTGGGTGTGCTAGAGTCCCCGAGGGGTCGGATCGTGATGGCGCGCGGGCTGGAAGTCGAGTGCTACGCGGGGTACCGGGCGGACGAGCGGCCGCTCGCCCTCCGGCACGAGGGGCGGCGCGTGGCGGTCCGGCAGCTCCACGACACCTGGCACGACCCCGACCACACCTACTTCACGCTGACAGGCGAGGACGGGCTGCTCTACACCATCCGCCATGACCGCGCGGCGGATGCCTGGGAGTTGATCCGCACGCAGCGCCCGCCCGGACGCTGAAGAATTCACTCGCACTCAGGCTGCTCGAAAGGGTCCCGCAGATGAGCCGTTTTCAGCAGCGCGCCAGGAGGCCACGGTGAGCCGCCGCCTGCGTCCCTTCCCGCTGGAAGACCTCCTGCTGGTCCAGCTGCCCGCCGGCTTCCTCCTCGCGGTGGGCTGGAGCGTCATGTACGAGGTCTACCACGACGAGGGATCCTACTACACCACCCTGATGCAGGAGATCCTCAGCACCGAGGGGCTGTTCCCCTACTTCTTGCTCTCGGCGCTGCTCATGGCGGTGCCGCTCGGCCTGCTCCTCGACACCCTGCGGCACGTCCTGGACGAGCGCTGGCTGGCCCGCGCCGCGGCCGGCGGCGAGAAGCGCCCCCGGGACCTCGCGCTCGCCTGGCTCGTGCGCTGGGCGGCGGATCCCGGGCTGGCGGAGCGGTACGTGTTCTACCGGCACCTCCGCGCCACGGTCCTCGCGCCGGCGCAGGCCGCCGGCAATCTCGCGGTCGTCCTGGCCATCTTCCTGGTGTGGTTCGTGGTGAAGGTCATTCGCATTCAGGGCTGGACCGTCTTCTCCCCGGCGTTCATCGTCGGCACCCCGGTGATCGGCGTGGCGCTCATCGCGGCCCTCCTGGCCCGGTACGCCGGGGGGGTCCGGGAGTTCCAGCGGCTCTGCCACGAAGGCCTGGGCGGCCGCGGCGCGCGTGCGGCGCCCGCCGGCCCGGCGTCTCCCGAGGCGGGGACGCCGGCCTTCCCCGCTTGACAGCGCGGGCATGGCGAGCGTAGCATCCGTCCCCGCCCG
The DNA here is from genome assembly GCA_041946635.1 of Methylomirabilales bacterium (SeqCode). Lineage (GTDB taxonomy): Bacteria > Methylomirabilota > Methylomirabilia > Methylomirabilales > 2-02-FULL-66-22 > 2-02-FULL-66-22. The sequence continues at coordinate 6,536 of JBHGAX010000185.1, read as the reverse complement.
GCGAACTCGCCGGGCGTCCGGTTTTGCAGGAGGAGCGCGATGCGGGTGATCGTCGTGGGGTGCGGCCGCGTGGGATCGCACCTGGCCAACACCCTGGCCGCCGAGCGGCACCAGGTCGTGGTGATCGACAGCAACCCGGCCTCGTTCGGCCGGCTCGGGAGCGAGTTCACCGGGCGCATGATCACGGGCGTCGGCTTCGATCGGGACGTGCTCCTCCAGGCGGAGATCGAGGGCAGCGACGCGCTGGCCGCGACCACCGACAGCGACAACACCAACCTGGTGGTGGCGGTGACGGCCAAGGAGACCTTCCGGGTGCCCCACGTGGTGGCGCGGATCTACGATGCCCGGGCGGCCGAGATCTACCGGCGCGAGGGCATCCCGACCGTGACCCCCACCCTCTGGGGCGCCAACACCATGCGCGCCATGATCTCGGAGGCGCGCCTGGGCACGGTCACCACCTTCGGGAGCGGGGAGGTGTACGGGCTCCAGGTCCAGATCCCCGCGCGCCTGGCCGGCCGGCCCATCCGCGACTTCAACCTGCCGGGGCAGGCCAGCCTGGGCATCCTGGTCCGCCGGGGCTCCGCCGCCATCCCCTCGCCCGACACGCGGCTCGAGGCGGGCGACGTGCTCCACATCGCGGCGGCGGCCGACGCCGTGCCGAAGCTCGAAAAGCTCCTGGCGCAGGGAGACTGACATGGCCACGCGCGCGGTCATCGTGGGGGGAGGTCGCGGCGGCTCGTACCTGGCGCGCGACCTCCAGAGCCAGGGCTACCAGGTGTCCGTGGTGGACAGGCGCCCCGACCTGGTGGCGAAGCTCCGGCAGGAGATCGAAGGCGCCGTCATCCTGGGCGACGGCTCGGCGCCCGAGGTCCTGGAGCGGGCCGGCGTGGTGGGGGCCAACCTGGTGGTCGCCCTGACCCGGAACGACGAGGACAACCTGGTGGTCTGCCGGCTGGCCAAGCACCACTACCAGGTGCCCCGGGTGATCGCCCGGGTGAACAACCCGCGGAACGAGTGGCTGTACACGAAGGCCTGGGGCGTGGACGTGGCCATCAGCCAGGTCCACCTCACGTCGAAGGTCATCGAGGAGGAGATCGGGCTGGGCGAGCTGATCACCCTCCTCAAGCTGAACCGGGGCGAGGCCGCCCTGGTGGAGGTGGACCTGCCCGAGACGTCCCCCGTGCGGGGCAAGGCCATCCGCGACCTGTCGCTCCCGCCCGACACCGTCATCGCCACCATCATCCGCGACGGCAAGCTGGTCATCCCGCGCGGCGACACGACGCTGGAGGCGGGCGACGAGATCCTGGCCGTGAGCGCGGTCTCCGCCGAGCCGGCCCTGAAGAACGTCCTGCTGGGCCCCGCCTGAAGCCACCATGCCCATCAAGCGGCTGCTGATCGGCACCCCGCTCGCCACCGCGCAGGCCAAGCACGAACGGCTCGGCAAGATCGCCGGCCTGGCGATCTTCTGCTCCGACGCCATCTCTTCGGTGGCCTACGGCCCGGAGGAGATCCGCATCTTCCTGGCCCTGGCCGGCACCGCCGCCCTGTCGCTCTCCCTCCCGATTGCGGCGGCCATCGCCATCCTGATCGGCGTCGTGTCTACCTCGTACTGGCAGACGATTCACGCCTATCCCGGCGGGGGCGGCGCCTACACCGTGGCGCGGGAGAACCTCGGGACCATGCCCGGCCTGGTGGCCGGTGCGTCGCTGCTGGTGGGCTACGTCGTCACGGTGGCGGTCAGCATCGCGGCGGGCGTGGCGGCCATCACCTCGGCCTTCCCGCCGCTCTATCCGTTCCGCGTCTGGCTGGGCATCCTCTGCGTGACGTTCCTCGCGGTCGTCAACCTGCGCGGTCTCCGCGAGACCGGCCGGGTCTTCGCCGTGCCCACCTACTGGTTCATCGGCAGCCTCTCCCTGGTCCTCGGGGCCGGGCTGCTCTACCTGTCGCGCGGCGGGCAGGTCGCGCCGTATCCGCCGGAGCCCGCGACGCTCGCGCCCCTCACCACGCTCCTGGTCCTGCGCGCCTTCAGCTCGGGCTGCACGGCCATGACGGGCATCGAAGCGGTGGCGAACTGCGTGCAGGCCTTCCGGCCCCCGGAGGCCAAGAACGCCGGCGTCACGATGATCTGGATGGCCGCCATCCTGAGCACCCTCGTCCTGGGCTTGACCTATCTCGCTGACGCCTTTCACGTGCTTCCGCGCGAAGGCGAGACGCTCGTCTCGCAGCTGACCGCGCAGGTCCTGGGGCGCGGCTGGCTCTACCTGGTCGTCCAGGCGTCGACCATGGTGATCCTCGTCGTGGCGGCGAACACCTGCTATGCGGGCTTCCCCATGCTCTCCTCGCTGCTGGCCAAGGACGGCTACCTGCCCCGCCAGTTCGCCAACCGCGGCGACCGCCTCGTCTACTCCAACGGCATCCTGATCCTGTCCGGCCTGTCCATGTTCCTCCTGGTGGCCTTCCAGGGCGACACGCATTCCCTTCTGCCGCTCTACGCGCTGGGGGTCTTCATCTCGTTCACGCTCTCGCAGGCGGGCATGGTCCGGCGCTGGGTGCAGCGACGCGAGCCCCGCTGGAGGCACCAGGCCGCGATCAACTTGGTCGGCGCATTGACCACGGCGGTCGTGGTCCTCGTGGTCGGCGTGACCCGCTTTGCCGAGGGCGGGTGGATGGTGCTGGTCGTCATCCCTGTGCTGGTCTTCGGCTTCGTCACCATCCGGCGGCATTACGACGACATGGGCCGGCAGATCGAGGTGGACGGCTACCACCCGCCAAAGCTGGGCCGGCACCCCGTGGTCGTGCTGGTGGCCGGCATGAACCGCGGGGTGGTCGCTGCCCTGGCGTACGCGCGGGCCATCTCGCCCAACGTCACGGCCCTCACGGTGGATCTGGATAGCACGGCCACGGCCCGACTCCGGATGCGGTGGCCGGAATGGGCGCCCGATGTGCCGCTGGTGGTGCTCGACTCGCCCTACCGCTCCATCCTGCAGCCGGTCCTGCACTACATCGACCAGATGGAGAAGCAGAAGGACGGCGATTACATGACCATCATCCTGCCGGAGTTCGTGCCGGCGAAGTGGTGGCACCACCTGCTCCACAACCAGACCGCCCTCCTGCTCAAGGCCGCGCTGCTCTTCCGCAAAGGGAAGGTGGCCATCAGCATCCCCTTCCACCTCGAATCCTGAGGGCCCCGCGCGCCGGCCGCCGCCCGGTCCCCCTCTTTACGCCCTCTTTACGCCGCGCCGCGGCTTCCTTACGGCATCTTGAGTTGACCCGCTCCGTCCCCGGCGTATCCTCCAATCTGCGCAAGCCGCGCAGGAGGCGTGTCGTGGTACACGGGGACTCGGGCGAGAAGACCCTGGGTGCAGGCGCCGGGCGCCGCGGGGGGTGGGGAGGGCTCTACGCGATCCTGGCCGTCGCGGCGCTCCTCTGCGGCGTGGGCTACCGGCTGGGGACCACCCCGTTCCTCGCGCGCCTGCTGCAGCTCGGCGCGGCCGCGGCCGTCCTCGCGCTGCTCTTCGCGTGGGTGCGCGCCACCCTGCCCTCCCTGCTCGCGCAGGACGAGCGTCTCGCCGCGCCCGCGCGGCCCTTCTCCGCCATCCGGGTGCCGCTCCGCCCGCGCCAGCCCGGCGGCGGGCGGATCGCCGACGGGCTCCGCGCCCGCCGCCGGGCGCGCGTGCTGCGCCTGGCCGCCCGGCACCTGCCCGGCGACGCGCGCTGACCCTCCGGCAAGCCCGCGCGCCCGCCGAGGTCCCCATTGCTTGCCGGCCCCCTTCCGCACCCGCTATACTCCAGTGCCATGCGAAGCCCTGAACAGGGACGCAGCCTGTCCCGCGGCGCCTTGACGCTCTTCCTCGGCGCCGTTCCTGGCAGCGGCAAGACGTTCGCGATGCTGCAGCTCGCGCAGCGCCGGCGGGCCGCGGGGATCGACGTGGTCATCGGGGCCGTGAACACGCACGGCCGGCCGGAGACCGAGCACCTGCTGGAGGGCCTGGAGCGGCTCCCCCGCCCCGCGGCCGATGGGGGAGGCCTGGATCTCGACGCCGCGCTCGCGCGGCGCCCGGTCATCCTGCTGGTGGACGACCTCGCGGCCGCCAATCCCGCGGCGTGCCGGCATCCCCGCCGGTGGCAGGACGTGGAGGAGCTGCTGGGGGCCGGCATCGCGGTCTGGAGCACGCTGAACGTGTACGAGCTGGAGAGCCTGAAGGACGTCGCCTCCCGCGTCACCGAGGTGCCGCCGGGCGTGACGGTGCCGGATCGCCTGGTCGAGCAGGCCGACGAGGTCCGGCTGGTGGACGTGCCGGCCGAGGAGCTGCTGGAGCGCCTGGCCGCCGGCAAGATCCACGTGCCGGGGGACGCGGCGGGCGGCCGGCGCGTGTTCCGGCCGGGCACGCTGCTGGCGCTCCGCGAAATGGCGCTCCGCCGGACCGCGGACCACGTGGACGCCCGGATGCGGCGCTACCGCCGCGACCATGCCATCCAGACCACCTGGCCCGTGAGCGAGCGGGTCCTGGCCTGCGTCAGCCCCAGCCCCCATGCCCCGCACGTCGTCCGGGCCGCCAAGCGGTTCGCCGACACGCTGCGCGCCGAGTGGCTGGTCGTGTACGTGGAGACGCCCGCGCAGGCGCGCCGGGGCGCCCCGGCGCGCGCCCGGGTGATGGAGACGCTTCGCCTGGCGGAGCAGCTCGGCGCCGAGACGGCGGTCCTGAGCGGCGAGCGCGTGGCCGACGCCGCCCTGGCCTTGGCGCGTAGCCGGAACGCGAGCAAGATCGTGGTCGGCAAGCCGCGCCGGCCGGCCTGGCGCCGCCTGGTCTCCCGCTCCATCCCGGACGCGCTCGTCCGGGCGGGCGGCGAGACCGACATCTACGTGATCAGCGGCGAAGAATCCCCGCACGTCCCCTACATCGCCCCGCGCGTCCGGCGCCGGTACGACTGGGCGCAGTACGGCTGGCCCGTCCTCGTCGTGGCCGCCTGCACGGCGCTCAACCTGACCATCTTCCCGTACATGGCCCACTCCACGCTGGCGCTGGTGTATCTGCTGGGCGTCGTGGCGGTGGCCGCGCGGTCGGGTCCGGCGCCCTCGGTGGTCGCGTGCGTCCTCAGCGTGGCGGCCTTCGACTTCTTCTTCGTGCCGCCCTACTTCACCTTCGCCGTGGCCGCCACGCAGGACATGCTCGCCTTCGCAGTGATGTTCGTGGTGGCGCTGGTCATCAGCGGGCTGACGGTGCGCATCCGCTGGCACGCGGACTCGGCCCGGGAGCGGGAGCGCCGGACGGCGGCCCTCTACGCGCTGAGCCGGGATCTCGCGGTCGCCCGCGAGGTGCCCGCGGTCCTGGAGGTGGCGGTGCGCCACATCGCGGAGGTGTTCGGCGGCCAGGTCGCCGTGCTGCTCCCGCAGGCGGGGGGGAGCCTCCGCCCGGCCGGCGCCGGCCGCCGGTCCTTCAGCCCGGGCGAGAAGGACCTCGCGCTGGGCGAGTGGGTGTATCTCCATCGGCGCCCGGCGGGCCTGGGCACGGACACGGCGTCCGATGCGCCCGCGCTCTACCTGCCGCTGGCGGCCTCGCGCGGCACCATCGGGGTCCTGGCCATTCGCCCGGACGACGACCGCACCCTGGAGTCCCCGGCGCAGACCCGCCATCTCGAGAGCTTCGGCAGCCAGGTGGCCCTCGCGCTCGAGCGGGCCCAGTTGGAAGCGGAGGCCCAGCAGGCGCAGCTGCGCATGGAGACCGAGTCCATGCGCAGCTCGCTGCTCAGCTCCGTCTCGCACGATCTGCGGACCCCCCTGGCGACGATCACGGGCACGGCCACCACGCTGCTCGAGGCGGAGGGCACGCTCGACCCGACCACCCGGCGCGGCCTGCTGGAGACCTTGTGCGAAGAGGCGGGGCGCCTGAACCGCCTGGTCCGGAACCTGCTGGACATGACGCGGCTGCAATCCGGCTCGGTGCAGATCCGCAAGGAGTGGCACCCGCTGGAAGAGATCGTGGGCGTGGCGGTCGCGCGCGTGGAGCCGCTGCTCTCGGGGCACTCGCTCGCGGTGGACGTCGCGGCGGACCTGCCCCTGGTACCCCTGGACGACATCCTGATCGAGCAGGTGCTGATCAACCTGCTGGAGAACGCGGCCAAGCACACCCCGCCCGGCACGGCGGTGCACGTCCGGGCGGCCATGGGAGAGGGCGGCATCCTCGTGGAGGTCGCCGACACCGGACCCGGAATCCCCGCGGGCGAGGAGTCGAAGATCTTCGAGAAGTTCTACCGGGGGCCGGGCGCCGCGCCCCACGGGGCCGGCCTGGGCCTGGCGATCTGCCGGGGCGTGGTGGAGGCGCACGGCGGGCGGATCTGGGCCGAGAACCGGCCGGGCAAGGGCGCCGCCTTCCGCTTCACGCTGCCGCTCGCCGGCAGTCCGCCCGACGTGGAGGCGCGCCTTGAGTGAGCCGCAGTCCCCGCACCCCTCGCCCATCTCGGCGCCCAGCATCCTCTTGATCGAGGACGACGCCCAGATCCGGCGCTTCCTGCGGGCCACCCTCATCGGCCACGGC
>JBHGAX010000184.1:0-8060 GCA_041946635.1 Methylomirabilales bacterium (SeqCode) | reverse complement strand
CTGCAATCCATTGCGAACCAGCTGCTGCCCACCGCCACGCCCATCGCGTCCGGCTCGAACAGCAACAACTACGGCAGCCCGAGCAGCCCGGGCATCTTCAAGGCCACCTCGGACGTGAAGCTCCTGGGCGAGGGCCACGGGTACGGGATCCTGCTCGTCACGGCCAACTTCGAGATGGCGGGCAACTACAGCTGGGAGGGGCTCATCATCGTCGTGGGCGCGGGCAGCGCCTCGCTCACCGGGGCGGACAGCAAGCTGTACGGCTCCATGCTGGTGGCCAACACGCAAGGCGGGGCCACCTCTCTCAACGTCGCGGGCAACGGCGGGGTGTACTTCAGCAGTCAGGCGATCTGCCGGGTGCGCAACGGCCTGCCCTCGTCGCTGGTCATCGCCTGGCAGCAAGTGCAGTGACGGGGAGCGCGAGGCGCGGGGGCTGGTCGTCCGGACGCCTCAACATATTGTGGCGGGGGGCTTCGAGCTGAAAAAGTGCTTGACAATTCAATAGGTTGCAGGTAAATCGCGGCCCATATTGTAAACCAGTACCCGTAACTCCGCCTCAATCAAAGGATTTGCCATGTTCGGCTTATCACGGCAGAAGGACGCGGTCGGCCTGGACATCGGCGCCAGTTCGGTGAAAGCCGTGCAGCTGCGGCGAAGCCGGAAAGGGGCGGAGCTGGTCCGGCTGGGCATCGTGCCGCTCCACCCGGAGACCATCGTGGACGGGGTCATCATGGACTCCGGCACGGTGATCGCCGCCATCCAGCAGATCTTCACGGAAAACCAGATCAAGACGAAGGACGTGGTGGTGGCGGTGTCCGGCCACTCCGTGATCGTGAAGAAGATCAAGGTGGCCAAGATGAAGCCCCAGGAGCTGGAGGAGGCGATCCCCTGGGAGGCCGAGCAGTACGTGCCCTACGCCATCGAGGACGTGAGCCTGGACTACCAGGTCCTGGACACTCCGGAGGGCGAGCAGCTGGACGTGCTGCTCGTGGCCGTGAAGAAGGACATCATCAACGACTACCTCTCCATCATCTCGACCGCCGGCCTGAACGCCATCGTGGTGGACGTGGATGCCTTCGCCCTGCAGAACGCCTTCGAGCTGGCGTACGAGCTGGACAAGGACCAGGTCATCGGCCTCGTGAACTTGGGCGCCGCGGTCATGAACATCAACATCCTGCAGAACGGCATGTCCGAGTTCACCCGCGACTCCGCGCTGGGCGGCAACCGGTACACCGAATCGATCCAGAAGATGCTGGGCCTGAGCTACGAGCAGGCCGAGTCCTTGAAGCTGGGCGGCGAGGTGGACGGGCGGAGCTTCGCCGACGCGCAGCCCGCGGTGGACATGGTCAACGCCGAGGTGGCGGGCGAGATTCGCCGGTCCTTCGACTTCTTCCGCTCCTCCTCGCACAGCGACACCATCCACCGCGTGATCCTGAGCGGCGGCTGCGCCCGCCTCCCCGGCCTGGTCGAGTACCTGGGCGAGAACCTGGAGATCCCCTTCGAGGTCGCCAACCCCCTGCGGAAGATCCAGTCGGATCCCAAGAAGTTCGACCCGGAGTACCTGGAGCTGATCGCGCCCCAGCTCGCGGTCAGCGTGGGCCTGGCCCTCCGGCAGGCGGGAGACAAGTGACATGATCAAGATCAACCTGCTTCCGCGCGAGGAGCGCCGGCGCCGGGCGCCCACCAGCCCCTGGGTGTTCGTGGGCGTGCTGGGCGGCCTGCTCGTGGCGGCCGGGATGGCCTACGGGTGGTACTGGCTGCACACCGAGAACGCGGCGCTCGGGGCCGGGATCCAGCAGGCGCAGGTGGAGCTGAAGCGCTACGAGGCCCTGGCCAAGCAGGTGGACCAGCACCGCGCCGAGAAGAAGCTCCTGGAGGACAAGATCAAGGTCATCGAGCAGCTCATGGCGGCCCAGAGCGGCCCCGTGCGGCTCCTGGACGAGGTGAGCAAGGCCCTGCCGGCCGAGGTCTGGCTGACGGCCATGACGCGGACGGGCAAGCGGCTGGAGCTCACGGGGATCGCGTTCTCCAACTTCAGCATCGCGGCCTTCATGACGAACCTGGGCAAGGCGTCGCAGTTCATCTCCAACGTGGACCTCGTCGTCACGGAGAAAGGAACCGTCGAGCAAGTGCCGGTGGAAAAGTTCAGCATCACCATGGACGTCAAGGACGGCAAGGGCTAGGGCCGGAGAGGAGACGTCATGGCCCTCGATCTCAAGGCCTATTTCGCCAACATCCCGAAGCGGCAGCTCTACATCCTGGCCGGCGTCCTGGGCGGGGGCATCCTGGCCGCCTACGCCTACTTCCTGATCCTGCCCATGTGGGAGGAGCGGGGCCACCTGCAGGCGGAGCTCCAGAAGCTGGAGACCGACCTCGCACAGAAGAAGATGATCGCGGCCAACCGGCCGAAGCTCGAGGCGGACATCAAGGCGCTCCAGGCCCAGCTGGCGGCGGCGCTGGTGCGCCTCCCGGAGGAGAAAGACATCCCCCGCCTGCTCACCCAGGTGAACACGCTGGGCCAGCAGAACGGGCTGGAGTTCCTGCTCTTCCGTCCGGGCACGCCCAGCCGCAAGGGTTTCTACGCCGAGGTGCCCATCGAGATGCGGGTGGAGGGGCAGTACCACGCGCTGGGCGGCTTCCTGGACCGCGTGAGCAAGCTCGAGCGCATCGTCAACGTCTCGGACATCCGGGTGAACCCGCTGAGCGCGCAGGCGCAGGCCCAGCGGGCCGACAAGACCGTGGTGGCGGAGCTCCGCGCCACCACCTTCACGTTCCTGGAGAAGGGAGGGTCGGCCAGTGCGCCCGCGAAGAAGTAGCGTCGGTGCCCTCGGCCCCCTGGCGCTCGTGCTGGCGGTGGGGCTGACCGGCTGTCCCGGCGGCGGCGCCCCCACGCCGCCTCCCGGCGGCCGGCCCGCGCCGGCAGCCGCCAAGCCGGCCGCGCCGCCGGTCGTGCCGCCCGCGCCGGCCTCCGAGTACGTGTACGAGACGAAGGGCCGGCGGGATCCGTTTCGCCCGCTCATCACGCCGCGCGTGCAGACGGCCGCCCCCAAGGCGCGCCCCAAGACCGGCCTGGCCTCGCTGGAGGTGCACGAGCTGAAGGTGGCCGGCATCGTCTGGGAGCGGCGCGGCTACTACGCGCTGGTGGAAGCCCCCAACGGGGCGGGGTACGTGCTCCGCGTGAACGACGTCATCGGCGAGGATGCCCGGGTGCGCAAGATCACGCCCGAGGCCGTCACCGTGGAGGTGACGTCGCCGACGCCGATGCCGGTGCGCCCCACGCCGGCTCGCCTCGTGGAGCTCCGGCTCCGGAAGGAGGAATAGCGCATGGACGTGCGATGGTCCGCTGGTCCCGCCTGGCGGAGTGCCGTCCTCGCCGCTCTCGTGCCCGTGCTCGCCGCCTGCGCGGCGGAGCTGGCCGAGATTCCGCCCACCCCGGCCGCGCCGGTCGCCGCGGCGCCCGAAGCGCCGCTGCCCGTGGTGGCCAAGGTGACCGAGGAGCCGGCGCCGCCCCCGGCGCCCCCCAAGGAGGAGCCCGCCGCACCCCCGGCCGCTGCCGCACCCCCGGCCGAGGCGGCAGTCCCGGCACCGGCACCCCCGGCCGCCGAGCCGCCCGCGGCATCCCCGCCGCCCGCCGCCACCGAGGCGGCGCCCGCGCCGCCCCCGGCGCCCCCGGCCGTAGCGCCCCCGGCGCCCGTCGCGGCGCCCGCCGCACCGGTCTCCATCACGGGCGTGCAGGTCGACGACATGCCGGGCGGCGGGCTGCTCCTCCAGATCAGCGCCGACGGCCCGCTGGGCGCCTACGAGTCGTTCACCCTGCCGGATCCCGCCCGGCTGGTCCTGGACATCCCGAACGCCACGCACGCGGTGAGCCAGCCCATCTCGGCGCGGCCGCCGCTGGTCACCGCCGTCCGCTCCTCGCAGTACCGCGAGCGGCCGGTGAAGGTCGTGCGGGTGGTGGTGGATCTGCGGTCGCTGCTGCCGTACCAGGTGGCGGCCACGGAGCGGCAGCTGCGGGTGCAGCTCGGGGCGGCGGGGCCCGCGCCGGCGCCGCCGGCCGCCGCGGCGACGGCCGCGGGACCGGCCAAGGCGGCCGAGGTCCAGCCCGTGCCCAAGGTGACCCGCGTGGACGTGCAGAACGTCCGGGGGCGCCAGCGGATCGTCATCGGCACCAGCGGCAGCGTCCGCTACCGGCTGGAGGAGAGTGCCGAGCCGCTGGCGCTGACGCTGGATGTGGCCGGCGCCCTGATCGAGCCGGCGGCCTCGCGGACCCTGGACCTGCGCCAGGTCTCCTCGCCCATCCTGCGCGTCCGGGCGTCCCAGCTTCGCGGGGAGCCGGATCGGGTGGTGCGGATCGCCGCGGACCTGAAGTCCCGCGTGCGGCCCGAGGTGCAGCAGACCGCCTCGGCCATCGTGGTGGAGCTGCTGCCCGTCCCGGCGCCCGCGGCCGCTGCCGCGGCGGCGGACGCGCCCGCGGTGGCGACGACGGCGCCCGCGCCCGCTGCGCCGGCCCCGACGCCTCGCGCCGCGGCGACGCCGGCCCTGGCCACGCCGGCCCTCGCCCCGCCGCCCGCGCCGCCGGCCGCGCTGCCGCCGCCCGGCGGGAACGGGCTCGGCCGGCTGTCCATGGACTTCAAGGAAGCCGACATCAACAACCTGCTCCGCATCATCGCCGAGGTGAGCGGCATGAACGTCGTCGCGGGCGACGACGTGCGGGGCAAGGTGACGGTCCGGCTGGTGAACGTGGACTGGCAGCAGGCGCTGGACGTGATCCTGAAGATCAACGGCATGGGCTACGAGATCGACGGGAACATCCTGCGCGTGGCCTCGCTCAAGAAGCTGGCCGACGAGCAAAAGGCCCGCGACGACGCCAAGAAGCGCGAGGAGGACCTGCGGGCCGCCGCGGCCAAGGCCAAGGTGGAAGAGAAGAAGCTGGAGCCGCTGGTCACGGAGGTCGTGGCCGTCAACTACGCCAAGGCCGGCGAGGTGGTCCGCCAGCTCGACCGGCTGAAGACCGCCGGGCGGACCGACGTCAGCCTGGTGGTGGACGACCGGACGAACAAGCTGATCATCCAGGAGACCGCCGCCACGCTGGACAAGATGCGCTCCCTGCTGAAGGAGCTGGACCGGGCCACGCCCCAGGTGCTGATCGAGGCGCGGCTGGTGGAGGCCACGCGCACGTTCAGCCAGAGCCTGGGCATCGAGTGGGGCTTCGCGGCAAACGCGAACCTCGCGAACCTTCAGTCCCCCACCCCGGTGAGCATCTTTTCCTCCCAGGTGGGTACGTCGCTCGTCTTCCCGACGGCCGGTCCCGGCGTCGGGCTTCCGCTCGCCGTCGCTCTGCCGGCCACCTCCCCGACGGCCGCGGTCGGCATCATCGCCAACGAACTCTTCAGCAACAAGCTCGCTCTCGGCGCCCGGATCTCGGCGGGCGAAGCGGAGGGCAAGGTGCGCACGCTCTCCGCCCCGCGGGTGGCCACCCTGGACAACAAGCAGGCCGAGATCAAGCAGGGCCAGCAGGTTCCCTACACGACCATCGACAGCTCCGGCCGGACGGTGGTGGCCTTCCTGGACGCCTTCATCCGGCTCAAGGTCACGCCGCACATCACCAACGACCGGCGGATCTCCATGGAGGTGGAGGCCGAGCGGTCCTTCCCGGGCGACCGGGTGGACTTCGCCGGCGGCTTCGTCTTCCCCATCAACACGCGGAAGGCCCAGACCAACATCCTGGTCTCGAACGGCTCCACGGTGGTGATCGGCGGCCTGATGCAGTCCGACGAGCGGGTGAGCGAGACGCGCGTGCCCTGGCTGCACCGGGTGCCCGTCCTCGGCCAGCTCTTCAAGAGCACCTCCCTCGGCCCCGAGGGCAAGGTCGAGCTGCTCATCTTCCTCACGCCCACGATCCTGGAGGAGACGCCCGTGAGCTAGCCGGCCCGCTCGTCGAGCGCCGGCCCTTCGACAGGAGAGGCGTCATCCCAGCGCGGTTCCGGGGTGACGCCTCTCGCGTTTTGAGCACGGGGCCGACCCGCCGCGCCCTCACTCCTCCGCCGCGCCCGGCGCCCGCCGCACCCGCTTCACCGCGCCGCGGCGCTTCTTGGCCTGCAGCCGCCGCTCCTGCGCGCCCGCCGTCGGGCGGGTGGCGCGCCGCTCGCGGGGCGGCGTCTCGGCTCTCCGGATGAGCTCCAGCAGTCGCGCCATCGCCTCCTCGCGGTTGCGCTCCTGCGTGCGGAACCGCCGGGCCTCGATCGCGAGGACGCCGGCCTCCGTGACACGGCGGCCGGCCAGGCGGGCCAGCCGCTCCTTCACCTCGTCGGGCAGGAGCCGCGAGCGCCGGAGGTCGAAGCGGAGGCGCACCGCCGTGGACACCTTGTTGACGTTCTGGCCGCCGGGACCCGAGGCACGGTAGAACTCGAAGGCGACCTCGTCGGCCTGGAGCAGCATGGCGGCGGAAACGCGGGGCATCTCCCGACCTCCGACTCGTGGTGGAGCGACGTTCGCCGGCAGGATGATACTCCAGTCCGCCCGCCGTGGGGAGCGCGCTGCCGGCTTGTGGGGGCGCGGCGCGTTGCCTATAATCACCGCGTGGGCAATCCGCGAGTGCTCCGCGCCTCCCTGACGGTCTCCCTCCTCGTGCACGCCGCGCTCTACGGGCTGCTGGTGTGGTGGGCCGTGGGATCGCTGGCCCGGCCCGACCGGCCCCTGCGCGTGCGCATCCTCCCGGCGCCGGCCGCTCCCGCGCCTCCCGCGCCGCCCGGTGTGCGACCGGCGCCGGCCCCACGCGCCCCGGCGCCCCGGCTGCCGCGGGCCCGGGGGGCGGAGGAGCCGGGGCGGACGGCTCCGCGCCCCGTCGCTCCCGCCCCCCCTCCCGCGCCGCCGCGCGCCGCCGCCCCCGCGCCGCCCGCGCCCCGCCTCGAGGCCGGCGCGGGGCCGCGTGAGCCCGCGCCCGCGCGACCGAGTCTGGAGGCCGACCGCGTTCCGCCGCGACCGTCGCCCGGCGCGGGAGAAGCGCCCGCGCCGCCACCCCGCCCGGCAGACGTGGCTCCCGCGCCCGCTGCCCCCGTACCCCCCGTGCGGCCCCCGAGCGTGGAAGCGCGCCCGATCCCCCGCGAGGAGCCGGCCCCCGCGCTCCAGCCCGTTCCCCCGCGGGTCGAGGCGAAGCTTCCCGTCGTCCCGGAGAAGGCCCCCGCACCGCCCGCGCCCCTGCCCGAGGGCGGGCTGAGCCTCGGCGGCCCGGCCCAGGGTCGCCCGGACCTCTCGGCCCGGCGCGAGGCGGAGCGCCCCGGGCTCCCGGCACTCCGGCGGTCGCTCCGCGACCAGATCGCCAGCCTGGGGACCGGCATGACGGCGGAGACGGGCGAGCAGACCGTGAATCTCGACAGCCAGGAGCCGCGCTTCCTGTCGTACCTGGCCCGGGTGAAACGGCGCATCCAGCGCACCTGGACGTATCCGCCGGACGCGCTCGCCCTCGGCCTGGGCGGGGAACTGGTCCTCGTGTTCACGCTCAACCCGGCAGGCACCCTCACCGACCTCGCCCTCATCCGCAGCTCCGGCTTTCCGGTCCTGGACGAGGAGGCGCTCCGCGCGGTGAAGGCGGCGGCGCCCTTCGATCCCTTCCCGGCGGAGCTGGGCCGGGAGCCCTGGAACATCTCCGCCGCGTTCCACTACACCCTGCCGCGGGCTTCCCGGCCGCGCTGAGGCCCATGGCTGGACACCTCCTCGCCAGGCTGGCGCTCCTCGCCCGGGCCCTCTGGACCCGGCCGCGCCCCTCCGCGCCCGCCACGCGCCGCCTCCGGGCCGTCCGGGGAGACGTGACGATCCGGCGCGACGAGGCCGGCGTGCCCCACGTCTTCGCCGACGAGCTGGCCGACGCCGCCTTCGGCCAGGGCTACGCCGCCGCCGAGGACCGCCTCTGGCAGATGGAGACGCTCCGCCGGCTGGCGGGCGGCCGGCTGGCCGAGATGCTGGGCGACCGGCCGGCGACGGCCGGCACGCTCTTCATGCCCGGGGGCAGCTTCCTGGCCGTGGACGTCCTGTACCGCAGCCTCCGGATGTATCCGGTGGCC
>JBHGAX010000183.1:0-8095 GCA_041946635.1 Methylomirabilales bacterium (SeqCode) | reverse complement strand
GGGCTACCGGAATGCGATCTGGGCCTCGACCAGCGCGGCGTGCGCGGCCTCGGCCAGCTCGCTCCGGATGGTGTCGGCGCGCTCGAAGTGGTTCGTCCAGATGCGCAGCTCGAACGCCAGTCCGCCGGCGCCGAGTCCGAGGCACACCGCGGCGGGCGGCGGCTCCTTCAGCACGTCGGGGTGCTCGGCGGCCACGCGGCAGAGGAGGTCGGCCACCCGGCGCGGCTCGCTCGCCACGGCGACGGTCACGGGCAGGTCGATGCGCGAGGTGCGGTCGCCGTAGGTCCAGTTCGTGATGCTGGAGGTGAGCAGCTGCTGGTTCGGCACGAACACCTCCGCCCCCCGGGTGGTGCGCACGGTACTGGCGCGCACGCCGATGTGGTGCACCTGCCCCTGGATATCGCCCACCTGGATCGCATCGCCCTCGCGAATCGGGCGCTCGAACAGCAGGATCAGGCCGGCGGCGAAGTTGCCGACCAGGGTCTGCAGGCCGAAGCCGATGCCCACGCCGATGGCCCCGATGAGGATGGTGACCTTGGTCAGGTCCACGCCCAGCGCGCTCAGTCCGAGCATGAAGCCGAGGAGCACGATGGTGTAGCGGCTCAGGTTCGCCAGCGCCAGCGGGATGCCGTGGGCCAGGCGGACGCGCGGAAAGACGTCCGTGTGCAGCACGGCGCGCACCGCCTCCGCGAGCAGCAGCGCCGCCCAGACCGTGGCGGAGAAGATCAGCAGGTCCCCCAGCGTGAGGCGAAACGCGCCCCAGCGGATCCCCGCGTTCAGGACCCCGCGGAGCACGGCCGCGGGTTCGGCGAAGAGCGTGAGCGGGCGCAGCGAGACGAGCGCCCAGGCCACCACGCCCAGCCCGCGCAGGACGGGACTCGCACGCTGGAGCAGGCGGGAGCGGGCGTGCCGCACCGACCCGAGCAGCGCCAGCGGGCGCGACCAGAGCGCGTAGGCCGCGAGCACCTGGAGCACCCAGATGGCGATGAGGATGGCCATGGCCGCGTAGGTGCTCTGGAGGGCCGCGTCGCCCACCAGCCAGGCGAGCTGCAGGTACCCCAGCGCGGCCGCGGCGAGCGACAGGAGGAAGGCCAGCCAGAGGGCGACGGCGATGCCGAAGAGGCCCGGGAGCCGGCCGGCCGGCCCGGGGGCCCGCCGGCGGGCCGCGCGCACGAGCAGGCCGAAGAGCACGCCGGCCGCCAGCATCTCGGCCAGGAACAGCAGGTGGTCCAGCTCCGGCGCCGTGAGCAGGAACGGCCGGAAGGCCTCCGCGGCCAGGACGAGGCCGAAGGCCTGGATGGTGCGCGCCTGGAGCATCGGCAGGAGGGGCGTGAGGAGCCGCAACGCCGGCGCGATGCCGAGCAGCTTCGCGGTGCGGACGATGGACAGCGAGTAGCCGGGGTAGAGCCAGGGCGTGGCCAGGAGCGCCAGCACGAAGGCCGCAGCGGCCGGTCGCTCCAGCATGCGCGCGGCGCCCCGGGCGCCCGGCTGCGCCTCCAGCCACTCCTGCCCGCCGCGGCGGGCCCGGAGCAGCAGGATCAGCACGACGGCGAAGAGCAGCGCCTGGAGCAGGATGTTGTGCCCCTGGCTGGCGGCGGCTCGCGTCAATCCGCTCTGCCAGCGCACCACCCCGGCCCGCAGCCCCTCGCCGAGCTGGTCACGGGCCGCCCGCCACAGCGCCGTACTCCAGACGGGCGGCGCGGTGCGCGTGGCCAGGTGGCGTCCGAGGTCGGTCTTGGCCTGCGCGATCCGGCCCAGGATGCGGTCCACCCGGCGGATCTCGAGCCCCACCTGGTACTGGAGGATCAGCAGGCTGGCCCGGCGCGCGGCCAGCCGGGCCTGCGCGGTCGCGATGGCGTTCAGGATGCCCTGGATCTCCTGGACGACCGGCCCGGGGCCGCGGGCCGCCTGGATCTCCTGCAGCGAGCGCGTCCACGCCTCGCGAAGGTCGGCCAGGCGCTCCACCTCTTGCTGGAGCCGGCGGGCCTGGGTGGCGAGCTGGTCCGCCCAGGCCTGCAGGTCAGCCCGGACCCCCGTCCAGGCGCTCGCCATGTCTTCCAGCTGCGGGCCGGACGGGCCGGCCGCCAGGCGCCGGAGCGTCGCCTCCCCGCCGGCTTGCAGGCGACGGCTCCGCTCCGGGAGCTGCCGCTCGATCGCCTGGCTCTCGGGGCTCGGGGCGGACAGGGCGTCCACCGCCTCCAGGAGCGCGGTGACCTCGGCCGCCCGCGTGGCGACGTCCTCGGCGGGGATCGGGCTCGTCGCCTCCGGCGCGGCCGCCGGCTGTGCGGCCGCCGCCGCGGGCAGCCAGAGCGCCAGGCACCCGAGCAGCGCAAGCCGCCGCGCGGCCCGCGCCGCGCCTCCCCCCGGCCCCCGTCGCCCCGGTCGATCGGTATCCGGTCTCACGTCTTCCGCCTCCCCGGCGCTGCCGCGCCTCCACCATGTTCCTCCCGCAATCCCCGTCCCGCAATGCCTGCCGCGCTCGCGCCCCTGCGCTTGAGGACGTACACTGGGCCGCGGACAAGGAGGAGCGACATGGCGACCGCGGAGATGGCGCGCTGGCAGGGATGGGGCCTCACCGTGCTGCGGGTGGTGGTGGGCCTCGTGTTCGCGGCGCATGGCGGGCAAAAGCTGTTCGTCATGGGCCTGGATGCGGTGGAGGCCTTCTTTGGCAAGCTGGGCATCCCGCTCCCCGCGGCGGCCGCCGTGGTCGTCACCATCGTGGAGCTCCTCGGCGGGCTGGCGCTCATCTCGGGGCTCTACGTCCGCTGGGCCGCGGTGCCGCTGGCCGTCGACATGCTCGTCGCCATGCTCATGGTGCACCTGCCCCGCGGCTTCTTTCTGCCGGAGGGCGCCGAGTTCGTGCTCACGCTCCTCGCTGCCTGCGTGGCCCTCGCGCTCCTGGGCGGGGGCCGCGCCTCGCTGGACGCCCGCCTGAGCCGGCCCCGGCGCTGACCGCCGCTGGCTCGCCCGGGCAGTCCATCCGCCCGGGGTCATTGCCTCGTCCCCGCTATCCATGATAAAAGCGGCCCAGCCTGGACGCATGCGGCCCGGCGGGGAGCGGTGCGTGAACGACTTGCGGGCGGTGGTGGAGGCGTACCGGCGGCTGCGCGCCGAGGGCGTGCGGCTGGCCCTGGCCACCGTGGTCTCCGGGGAGGGGTCGGTGTGCCGGCGCCCCGGCGCCCGGATGCTGGTGACCGCGTCCGGCGAGACGGTGGGCTGCATCGGGGCGGGCTGCATGGAGCGCGACGTGGCCATGCGCGCGCGGCAGGTCATCGGGTCGGGGAGGCCCTTCCTGGCGCGCTACGACGCGAACCCCGAGACGGACATCGTCTGGGGGCTGGGCCTGGGATGCGGCGGCGTGACGGAGGTGCTGATCGAGCCGCTCGTCCGCGAGGAGCAGGCCGCGCACCTGGCGTTCCTGGCCGCCTGCCTGGAGCGGAACCAGGCGGGCGCCATCGCGACCATCATCGGCCCCGACGCGGAGGGCGTGCCGCTGGGCGCGCGGCTGCTGCTGGCAGCGGACGGCACCACGTGCAGCCTCCTGGAGAACGGCGCCTTCCCGGAGCGGCTGGTACGGGACGCCGCCGAAGCGCTGCGCGGGGACCTGCCGGCCGCGGTGGCGGAGTACGAGCTGGCCGAGCGCCCGGTGAAGGCGCTGGTCGAGGTCATCCGGCCGCCCATCGCGCTCGTGATCTTCGGCGCGGACCAGGACGCGGCGCCGGTGGCCGGCTTTGCGACGGCGCTGGGCTGGCGCGTGACCGTCGTGGACAGCCGGGCGGGGCTGGCCTCGCCCAGCCGGTTCCCTGGCGCGGGCGTGATCGTCTGCCCGCCCGACCAGGCGGCGGAGCGCGCCCGCCTGGACGAGCGCACGGCGACCCTCATCATGATGCACCAGTACGTCTGGGACATGGAGCTGCTGCGGACGGTCCTCGGCTCCCCGGCGGCCTACGTGGGGGTCCTGGGGCCCCGGCAGCGGACCGAGGGGCTGCTGCGACACCTCGGATCGCGGGCCGCCGCGCAGGCCCGGGGGCGCCTGTACGCGCCGGCGGGCCTCGACATCGGGGCGGAGTCGTCGGAGGAGATCGCGCTGGCCATCGTGGCCGAGATCCAGGCCGTGTTCGCGGGCCGCGAGGGCGGCCCGCTGCGGGAGCGCCGCGGACCGATCCACGATCGTCCCGGCAGCGGGCTGGTGGACCCGGAGCAGGGCATGGGCACCCAGTGAGCGGCGGCGAGCGCCGCGCGGGGGGCGAGCGAATGTTTGCGGGACTGGCACTCCATACCTGGACGCTGGACACCACGCCGCTGCCCGAGGTGCTGGGCGTCGCGCGCCGGACGGGCTGGGACGCGATCGAGCTCCGCCGGCTCGACTTTCAGCGCGCCGCGGAGCAGGGCGACCCGGCGGATGCCGTGCTGGAGCGCGTGCGCAAGAGCGGCCTGGCCGTCGCCTGCGTGGGCGCGGAGCGCGGCTGGATGTTCGCGCGGGGGCCCGAGCGGCGGCGGCTGCTGGCGGCCTTCGCCGAGTCGTGCCGCTGGGCCCGCGCGCTGGGCTGCGGCACGGTCATGAGCCCCGTGGACCACGGGCGGGGCGACCCGGCCGAGGCCGCGGCCAGCCTCCGCGAGGCGGGCGACCTGGCGGCCGGCCAGGGCGTCCGCCTGGCGCTGGAGTGGAACTGCCTGGCCGAGCAGTTCAACACGCTGGAGCGGACCCGGGAGGTGCTGGCGCGCGCCGGCCATCCGCGCTGCGGGCTGCTGTTCGACACCTACCACTTCCAGCGGAGCGGCGGGCAGCTCCGCGACCTGGACGGGCTGCGGGCCGAGGAGCTGGCCTACGTGCAGTACAGCGACGTCCCGCGCCAGGGCGGCGCGCCCGACGGGACGCTGGACCGCCTGCCCCCGGGCGAGGGGCAGGTGCCCTTCGCGGCCCTCTTCGCCCGGCTGGCCGGGCGCTATGCCGGGTTCCTGAGCTACGAGGCGCCGAACCCCGCGGCCTGGGCGCTGCCGCCCGCGCAGGTGGCAGAGGCCGCGCTCCAGGCGACCCGGCGCGTGCTCCCCGGCTAGCCCGCGAGGGGTGCCGCCGGGCCGCGCATACCCCGGCGCGACTTCCGCTTGACCGTCCACCCTGCCCCGGACTAGCATCCGCCCGGCCTGCCCCCGGCGGGGCGGGCAGGCGCTGCCGATCTCGATCCGAAGGAAGGAGTTGCGGCAATGACCACAGCCAAGGAACTGAAGTTCAGCTTCAGCGTTCCCACGACCGTCGTGTTCGGGCTGGGCGTGCTGGACACCATCGCCACGCACGCCAAGAGCCTCGGCTTCACGCGGCCGCTCGTCGTGACCGACAAGATCCTGTCGCAGGGCGAGGGGGTCGCCCGGCTCCGGGCGAAGCTGAGCGAGGCCGGCCTGACGCCTTCCGTCTGGGATGGCATCGCGGCGGAGCCGACCGACGCCACCATCAGCGCCGGCGCGAAGCACTACCGGGCGGCGAACTGCGACGGGCTGATCGGCCTGGGCGGCGGGAGCGCCATGGATACCGCCAAGGGCATCGGGGTCCTGGCGATCTCGGGCGACGACGACCCGACCCCGTACCAGCGGTTCGGCACCAAGACCCCCACCGGCTGCGTTCCCGTCCTGGCCATTCCGACCACGGCCGGCACCGGGGCCGAGGTCACGTCGGTGTCCGTGTTCACCAGCGAGCGCACGGGCCACAAGCTGCCCATCCGGCACCCGAGCCTGCTGCCGCGCATCGCCCTGGTGGACCCGCGGCTCATGCTCTCCATGCCGCCCAAGGTCACCATGGCCACGGGCGTCGACGCCCTGTCGCATGCGGTGGAGTGCTTCACGCAGGTGCGGGAGCATCCGTTCTCCGATACCCTGGCCCTGGAAGCCACGCGGCTCATCGTGGAGAACCTGCCCAAGGCCGTGCAGAACGGCCAGGACGAGGAGGCGCGGACCCGCATGGCGCTGGCCGCCACCATGGCGGGGACCGCGTTCGAGGTGGGCGGGCTCCAGTTCCACGCCTACGCCCAGGCGCTGGGGGCCAAGTACCACGCGGCCCACGGGATCACCTGCGGCATCGCGCTGCGCGCCGGGCTGGCGCAGATCCTGCCGACGGCGACGGCCAAGCTGGCCCGCATGGCGCCCGCCTTCGGCGTGGACGTCCGCGGGCTGAGCCCGGCGCAGGCCGCCGAGAAGGGCGTGCGCGCCGCCATCGCCTTCATCGACGGCATGGGCATCCCGAAGGTCACCGAGGCCATGCCGGCCGTCAAGGCCGACGTGCCGATGCTCCTCAAGGAGACCCTGGAGACGACCGGGGTCCCGATCTCGCCGGAGACCGCCCAGCAGGTCTGGGACCGGATCTTCGCGTAGAGCGTCCGCCCTGCGCGGACCCGCGGGGACCCGTCGCGGCGTCCGGACGGTTCCCCACCATGACAGTCGGGGACGCGGGAGAGGACCGTATGGCCAAGAAGCCCCAGGGATCGGTGAAGGGCAACCACACCGCGGCGACCTGCACCTGCGGCGGCGAGCTGCTGGTCACGAAGGTGGTCGGCCAGGGGATGCTGAAGATCTGCCAGAGGTGCGGGAAGGCGGCGTGATGCGCTGCGGCGGACGGGTGCCTCAACGGTCCGCGGGGCTCGCGGCGGCGGTCCGTGCGACGGCGGAGCCGCCCTGCGCCGGCCCATCCTGGAGAAAACCGCTTGACGCAGTCCTTAAAGACGCGTACCATGCGCCGTGGCTGATGGTTCGGTGCGCATGGGGATGGAATGCGATGCAAACGCCGCGGGGACCAGTGCCTTGCGGCGTTTTCGTTTATGCGCCGAGCATCTCCAGCAGTTTCCGAGACGTTCGCGTTTCGGCCGGGTCGTGGGCCGAGCGGCTCCACGGCCGACGGGTAGCTACTTGCGCCGCTCAACCACACACTGACAGCCGGTTGACCGGCGAAAGGGGTTAGGGACGATGGGGAAGCGACTGTACGTGGGGAATCTGCCGTTCGACACGGACGAGGAGCAGCTCCGCACGCTGTTCTCCGAGGGCGGCCGCGAGGTCACCGAGGTGAAGATCATCACCGATCGTGACACCGGACGGTCCCGCGGCTTCGCGTTCGTCGAGATGGCGAGCCAGGAGCACGCCGACCAGGCTGTGCAGGCCTTGAACGGCACGCAGCTGGGCGGCCGGGCCCTCACCGTGAACGAGGCGCGCGAGCAGGCGCCCCGCGGCGGCGGCTTCGGCGGCGGGGGCGGCGCCCGTGGCGGATATGGCGGGGGCGGCGGCCGGCGCTGGTAGCGGCCAGGATACCCTGCGATGACGGGCATGCGAAAGCCCCGGGGCAACCCGGGGCTTTCGTGTGTATGGGCGGACCCGAGCGCGCGGGCCGGCCCGCCGGGCTGGGGGCTTGACGAACCCCGGGGAACAGACGATCCTCGTACCCGGGATCCCGGGGAGCGCGGGCGGCGCAACGGGGTCCGGGAGCTGCCATGAGCCGGAGAGCCTGCCGCGTGGCGTTGCCGATGCTGCTCCTGGCCGCCGTTGCCCTGCACCCCCGACCCGCCGCTGCCTGGCGCTACGGGTGGGCCTACCCCCTCCCGGGCGCGCCGCTCGCGCTGCATCCCGTGCCCCCGCCGCGCCCCGGGTACCGCTACTCGCTGCCGTCCGGCGCACCGCTCTCCTACGACGATCCGGGCAGCGGGATCGTCTACTGCCTCTCGCCCTCCACCGGGTACTACTTCATCTGCGGGTATGCCGCACCCGAGGGGCCGCCCAGCCCCGCCGTCCCGGCCGCCGCCGCCACGCCGGGGCTGGGGCCGGCGTCCGGCCTCCTGCTCTTCCGGCTGCCGCCCGGCAGCGAGGCCGAGGTGGATGGCGTGCCCGTCGGCTTGAGCCAGGGGCTCGGCGTCCTCTCCGTGAAGCCCGGGCGGTACCGCGTCCTGCTGCGCGCGTCGGGGACGGAGGCGCGGCACGAGGTCGAGGTCCGCTCCCACACCGTCTACACCGTCACGCCGGCCGGTCCGGTTCCCAGCGCCCCCTGACGCGCCGAGTGCGAGCCCGGCCTCTTCACGAAGGAACCGTGAATAGGCCGCCCTGCGGGCTTCGACTCCGGCGC
>JBHGAX010000182.1:0-8144 GCA_041946635.1 Methylomirabilales bacterium (SeqCode) | reverse complement strand
GGGCTCGGCGCTCACCGAGGCGGTGGCCTTCTTCGTCTACGATGCCCCGAAGGTCCTCCTGCTGCTCGCGCTCGCGGTGTTCGGCATCGGGATCGTGCGTTCGTTCTTCACCGCCGAGCGAGCCCGCAGGATCCTCACCGGGAAGCGCGAGGCGCTGGGCAACGTCCTGGCCGCCCTCCTGGGCACGGTCACGCCGTTCTGCTCCTGCTCGGCGGTGCCGCTGTTCATCGGCTTCGTCACCGCGGGCATCCCGCTCGGCGTTACCTTCTCCTTCCTCGTCTCGGCCCCCATGGTGAACGAGGTGGCGGTGGCCCTCCTGTACGGACTCTTCGGGTGGCAGGTCGCCGTCCTCTACCTCGGCACCGGGCTCGCCATCGCGATCGCCGCGGGCTGGACGCTCGGCCGGCTCCGGATGGAGCGCCACGTGCAGGACTGGGTCTACGGGGTGAAGCTGGGCGAGGCCTCCGAGGAGGACGAGCTGGATTGGGTCGGCCGAATCCGCTTTGGGCTCGACGCCGTCCGGGACATCGTGGGGAAGGTGTGGCTCTACGTGCTGCTCGGGATCGGGGTGGGCGCCTGGATCCACGGGTACGTGCCGGAGAACTTTCTGGCCGCGATCATGGGACGGGAGGCCTGGTGGTCGGTGCCGCTGGCGGTGGCCCTCGGCATCCCGATGTACTCCAGCGCGGCCGGGATGATCCCGGTCGTGCAGGCGCTCCTCGCGAAGGGGGCCGCCCTCGGCACCGTCCTCGCCTTCATGATGGCGGTGATCGGCCTCTCGTTCCCCGAGATGGTGATCCTGCGCAAGGTGCTGAAGCCGCGGCTGATCGGGACCTTCGTCGGCGTGGTCGGCGCCGGCATCCTGGTAGTGGGGTACCTGTTCAACCTGCTCGCGATCCAGCCCGCCGTGGCCGGCGGCATTCGCTGAGAGAGGAGGGCCCATGAAAAGCGTCACCGTCTATGGTCCAGGCTGCATGAAGTGCAAGCAGACCGAGGCATTGGTGCGGCAGGTCCTCGCGCAAACGGGCATCGAGGCGACGGTCGAGAAGGTGTCCGACCTGGAGGCCATGGCGGCGGCCGGCATCCTGTCCACCCCGGCCGTGGCGGTGGATGGCGTCGTGAAGCTCAAGGGCCGCGTGCCGAGCGCCGACGAGCTGCGGCAGGTGCTGGCGGGCTGAGCGGCGGCGGAGGCCGGCGAAGGTGTCGTCCCCGGACGCCAAGAGCGTGGAGGAGGGCTATCTCCGCGTTGCGGACGACGGCAGGCTCCAGGTTCCGGCGAGCCTCGCCCGCACCATGGGACTGACCCCGGGCAGCCGAGCCAAAGTGCGCCAGTCCGGGGACCGGCTCATCGTGCAGCGGCCGGCCGCGCAGCTCGCCCGGCTCTACGTCGAGCCGACCACCGCCTGCAACCTGCGGTGCCGGACGTGCATCCGGCACGTGTGGAACGAGCCGGTCGGCCGCATGGACGCCTCGACGTTCCAGGCGGTCTTGCAGGGGATCACGGAGCTCCCGGAGCGCCCCACGGTGTTCTTCGGCGGTCTCGGCGAGCCGCTCGGACATCCCGACTTCCTGGACATGGTCAGGGCAGTGAAGGCGCTGGACGCGCCGGTGGAGGCCATCACGAACGGTGCGCTCCTCGACACGGCCAAGGCCGAGGCCCTCATCGACCTCGGACTGGACGCACTCTGGGTGTCCATGGACGGCGCCTCGCCGGAGTGCTACGCGGACGTGCGGACGCAGGGCGACTTCGGCCGGGTCATGCAGAACCTCGAGACGCTCCGGGATCTCAAGATCCAGAAGCGGGCGCGGCGACCGGTGCTCGGCATCGTGTTCGTGGCCATGAGGCGGAACCTGCATGAGCTGACGGAGGTGCTGAAGCTGGAGTATCGCGTGGGGGCGCGGCAGTTCCTGGTGACCAACGTGCTGCCCCATACGGCGGAACTGCTCGCGGAGACGCTGTACTCCCGCTCGATCGGTCGGACCTTCTCGGGCCGCACCACCATCCGCGCCGCGCGCCGCGACGGCGAGGCGGGTACGGCGCCGGTGCTGGAGGCGCTGCTGAAGGGCCGGCACGGGGTGCTGGAAGGCCTGGAGACGCTCTGGCCGACGGATGCCTGCCCCTTTGTCCTGCGGGGGAGCACCTGCGTCCGGTGGGATGGATGCGTGAGCCCCTGCCTGCCGCTCCTGCACGGGCACACCAGTTACCTCGGCCGGCGCCTCCGGACCCAGCATGCCTACACGGTGGGCTCCCTCCGCGAACACCGCCTCGCAGAACTGTGGGCCTCGCCCGACTACGCCGCCCTCCGGCGCCGGCTGGAGGAGTTCGACTTCTCGCCCTGCACCAGCTGCAACTCCTGCGAGTTGGCCGACGACAACCAAGAGGACTGTTTCGGGAACACGGCCCCCACGTGCGGCGGGTGCCTGTGGGCCCAGGGTTTCATCCGCTGTCCGTGACGCATCCCCTGAGGGCGGACATCCGACGAGAAGACGGGCGAAGAGGGGCAGGCTGCCCCTCCTCGGGCTGCTGGCCTCGACGGAGGCCGTCTGGGCGAGCGGTGGGCGACCGTGGCCTCAACGTTGGTGCCGCAGCGCTGTCACGGTGGGGAAGTGCGACGCGTCGGTATGCGGGAGGAAGGTGGCCTGCACGTAGCTCTCCATGTAGCGAGGGTCGGAGCTGAGGTCGAGGTAGGTCATGCGTGCGGCCAGGTCGTCCATCAGCTCCCGGTGGGGCCGCGAGAGGAGCGCGAGGTAGGCGCCGGTGAGCGCGGCGTTCCCCACGTAGCGGAATCGCGCGCGGGGCAGGTCGGGCAGCATGCCGATGAGGATGGCGTCCGCCACGTCCAGGTAGCGCCCGAACCCCCCGGCGATGTAGACGCGGGCGATGTCGCGCCAGGACAGCCCCACGTTCTGCAGGATCAGGGAGCAGGCGGCGTAGATCGCGGCCTTGGTGCGGATCAGATTCGCGATGTCCGTCTCGCTGAGCACCAGGTCTTCGCCGCTCGCCGTCCGCGCCCCCACCTCCAGCCGGAAGCCCCGCCCCTGGTCCGTCTCCACCAGCCGATCCGTCCCGCGCTCGGGCTGCAGGTGCCCGGCGGGGTCCACCAGCCCGCACAGGAACAGCTCCCCCAGCAGGCAGATCAGCCCGGAGCCGCAGACGCCGGCCGGGCGGCGGCCGCCGATCACCTCGTACTCCAGGTCGCGGCGGTCGGCCCCGATGGCCACGTGCTGGATGGCGCCGGGCGCGGCCCGCATCCCGCACCGGATCCCCGCCCCCTCGAAGGCCGGGCCGGCGGAGCAGGCGCAGCCGACCATCCACTCGGCGTTGCCCACGACGATCTCGCCGTTGGTGCCGATGTCCATGAACAGGAACACCGCGTCGCGGGCCCGGGGCAGCTCGGTCGCCAGGAGCCCCGCGGTGATGTCCCCGCCCACGTAGCTTCCCACCCCGGGCGCGCAGTGCACGGGTGCGCGGGCCTCGATCTCCAGGCCCACCTCCGCGGCGCGGAGCGGCGGAATGGGATTCACGGTGGGGACGTAGGGCGCCTCGCGGATGTGCCGGGGCGGGAGGCCGAGGAGCAGGTGGATCATGGTGGTGTTGCCGGCCAGGCACGCCGCGCGGATCCGCTCGCGCGGCACCTCGGCCGCCAGCTCCCCGATCAGCCCGTTGATGGTGGCGAGCGCCAGGGCCCGCAGCTCGGCCTGCCGGTCCGGGGTCCGCGCGTAGTCGATGCGGCTGATGATGTCCGCGCCGCGCCGGACCTGCCGGTTGTAGCCGGTGGCCGTGCCCAGGATGCGGCCATCCGCCAGGTCCACGAGCTGCGCCGCCACGGTCGTGGTTCCCAGGTCCACCGCCAGGCCGTGGGCGGCGGGGCGCGCGACGCCGGCGGAGAGCTCGATGACCCGGCGGACGCCGGGCGACTCCTCCACGCCGGCGACCACGCGCCCGCCCTGCCCGCGGAGCGCCTCCGCCAGTCCCCGCAGGACGCGCACGTCCGTGGTGATCGGGGCGCGGCAGCCCCCGCGCTCCAGCGCGCGGGTCAGCCGCAGCCAGTCGCTGTAGTGCTCCTCGATCGAGGCGGGGCGCACGCGGAGCGGCAGGTAGCGGAACAGGGGGGAAAGCGCGCCGGCATCCGGCAGGGATCCGGCCAGGAACCGGCTGTCGCCAACCACCTCCAGGGCCAGATCGGGCAGATCCGGGACGTGGACCGTCAGATCCTCGGTCACCTTCGTCTGGCAGGCCAGCGCCCGGCGGGCAGGCCCCGACCCAGCGGCCACCTCGACCAGGCAGAGACCGCAGGTCCCCTGCCCGCCGCACGGCAGCTCGATGTGGGAGATGCCGGCGCGAATCGCCGCGTCGTGGATCAGCGCGCCGGCCGGCACCTCGACCCGGCAGTCGGCCGGCAGGAACCGCACCCAGGGCATCTCAGGCGGCGTGCAGCTTCAGGAACGGGCCCAGGTCCGCGGCCTCTTGCGGCCCGACGACCACTTCCCACCCCGGCAGGTTCTCCTCCAGCTCGCCGCTGATCTGGGCCACGTACCCCGGGATGATGAGCCGCCGCGTCCGGACGCGCTCCGCCAGGCCGCTGGTCTTGATGAAGGCCGCGACCTTCGCGCCGCTGAACTTCCCGGCCGCCCAGGCGGTCAGGACGCTCATGCCCTCGCACTCCATGATGCCGAGATGCGCGGACACGCCGGAATTCTCGATCTCGCCGGAGACCAGGAAGTAGGTGAGGGAGAAGTTCGTCGTCACCAGGACAGGCGCGGTGGGGCCGGGATCGCCGACGGCGTACACCTTGGGCTCGACCTGGATGGGCTTCTGCGGGTCCGTGTAGATGTTCTGCCGCAGCATCATGAGGGGCAGGAGGGCCTGGTACTGGAGCGCGTCCATCACGAGGATCGCGGCGTACTTCAGGAGCAGCGTGGAGGCGTCGGCCACCAGCGCGGGCAGGTCGTGGCCGGCCACGAAGTTGATGATGGGATAGCCCAGCGGCTCGAACGCTCCCCTGAGCGCGGCCTTCCGGATGATGGTGTTGTGCTGGAGGACGGCGGCCGGGTTGCCCGCAGGCAGGTCGAGGACCAGGTCCTGCACCCCCGTGCCGGCCAGGCTCCGGGTCAGCTCGGCCAGCGCGTCCAGGTCGGGGGCGCGGGCCACGAGCGGGGCCTGGTGCTTGAGGGCGAGCGCCGCGACCTCCTTGGCGTTCTCCGGGGTGGCCGCGTGGATCAGCGGGCGCTGGCCCTCCAGCACCTCCAGCCCGGCGGCCAGCGCGTCCACGTTCTCGCTCATCAGGATGAGCGGCCGGCCGCTGCCCCCGGCCAGCGCGCGCACGGTCTCCACGAAGGGGCCGACCGCCTCGCTGGCGTTGTCCGCCAGCGCGAGGTCCAGGCGGAGCTGCTCGCCCGCGCGCTCCAGGCAGTACTCCCGCACCTCGGCGATGCGGTGGCAGGCCTCCCGCAGCGGCTCGGCGTCGGAGAAGGCCACGGCGAAGGCCGTCGGGTGCACGAAGGTCTTCTCGTGGCGGAACATCACGGTCTCGTTGCCGATGGCCACCTGGCGGCCCGGCGGGCCGATCTTCACCAGCCGGATCGGCGGCTTGCTCGCCGCGCCGATCTTCTGCTTGGCGGCGTCCGAGGCGTAGGGGCAGGCGGCCAGCTCGGCGTTCTTGGCGGCGAGCTTCATGGCGAAGGCCATGCAGGTCGGGACGCCGCACTCGCCGCAGTTCGTCCGCGGCAGCAGCTTGAAGATGTCGAGTCCCGTCAAGGCCATCGGCTACTCTCCCACCGTCGTCATCTCGAGGATCTTGCGCTTCACCGTGCGCGCGGCCACGGGGTGGTAGAGGACCAGCAGGTCGGCTCCGGCGTTGAGGAGGCTCACGGCCGTGGCGATCTCGAGCAGCGCGGCTCGCTCGTCCTCGGGCCCCCAGTGGGGAAACGCGCTGTGGGGGGCGCGGCACTCTTTCGTCCGCGCCACCTCGTACCCGGGGGTGACCAGCATGGGCATCGCCAGCATGCTGTCTCCGGCCAATGCCCCCGTGCGGATCCGCTCCATGACGGAGTAGGTGTACTCCAGGCCGTACCCGACGGCGCCGGTCATGGGGTCGATGAGGATCCGGTCCCCGGCGACCCCCATGTTGGTCAGGAGGATGTTCAGCTGCTTGGCCATGTTGACGTCGATCGGCGACTGGGCCACCAGGCAGTGGTTGTAGGCCATGGCTGCGGCCGCGATCGTCTTGTAGTTGTCCGTCTCCACCCAGTTGAGCAGCAGATTCTCGCCGGGGAAGGCGGCCGCCACCTGTTTCAGGACCAGGTTGTTCTTCTCGACGTGGTTCGGCCCCGTCACGATGAGGGGCACCTCCACGGCCCTCAGGACGGCCTCGACGACGGCCACGGCCGCGTCGGCCGAGCGGTTGTCGCCGTCGGGGTGCGTGCCCTGCAGGCGCACGCTGATCGCCTCGGCCCCCAGCGCATCCACGCAGTGTCGCGCCATGGCCGCCGGATCCGCGAGCAGCGAGCCGTACGCCTCGCGCAGGCTCGGCGGATACGCCTTCGGCTCGCTGTCGAAGACCTCCATCGCGATGATCGGGCGGTGCCCCGTGTCCCCCTCGAAGTGGCGGAAGGGTAGGGCGGCCGCGCCGCCGACCGGGACGGCGCGGCGCGTCCCGGCCCCGCCCAGCCGGACGCTCCGGACGGCGGCCGCCGGGGTGTCGCCGGGGACGCTGAAGGAGCGCGGCGCCGCGATCCGGGCCGGGACGATTCGTCGCTCGACCACCGCAGCCGGCGCCTTGGGGTGCGGGGCGGGCGCCGGGGCCGGCGCCGCGGCGGGTGTCGGCCGGGCCTCGGAGGCCAGGGCCTCCCCCCCCGCCTTGGCCAAGACGGGAGACGCAGGAATGGATTCCGCAGCCCCGGTCTCGGCACGAGGCCCCGCGCCGGTGTCCGTTCCCGCCGGTGCCGGCCGGGCCGTGGGGCCGTTGACGGGCGGCCGCAGCGCGGCCCCCGGCGCCGAGGGGCCCGCGGCCTGCATGAGCAGCATGTTGGCGCCCGCCGTGAGGAGGTGCAGCGCGGTGGAGACCTGGAGCGCCGCCAGCTGTCCTTCCGGCGGCCGCGCCGGGTCCAGGGCGGGGAGCGCGAGCGCCCGCGCGCGCTGCAGGACCGCAATGACCTGGTCGAGGTCGGGCGATGCGTGGGGCACGGCGAGCGCTGGGGCGGCCGCCGGCTTTGGGGCGCGAGGCAGGGGCCCGGGCATGGCGGGGCGGCCCTCCTCCGACGGGGGCGCCGGCGCCGCGGCCGGCGGCATGGCCGCGGCCGGTGCGGCCGCCGGCTCGGGCTTGGCGGCCCGGCGGGCCGCGTCGGCTGCCGCGGCCTCCGGTGAGGGCGCGGTGATGTCCCACATGGCGAGCGCGGGGTGCCCGGCCCGCTCCAGGTGGGCCCGGACCGCCGCCACGTCCGTGCCGACCGCCTCGTCCGCGATCATGTCCACGAAGCCCGGGAGGCCGAGGCGCCGGCCGATCGCCACCAGATCCTCCCGCAGGAACTCCTTCAGCTCGCGCGGCATCCAGACGATGCGGGCGTGCCCGCCCTCGGCGGAGATGAACTTCCGGCTCGTCACGTAGGCCTTGCCGATGCCGATCATGCCCGGCGTCTGCTGCCCCCCGCCCGCCATGTTGGCGAGCGTGGAGAAGCGCATCCCCGCCGGCGTATCGCCGAGGTACTCCCGGTTCACGACCATCACGCCGTTGCACTCGGGCAGCAGGCTGACGATGGCCTCGAAGCAGCCGCAGCTCGTCATGGGGTGCTCGAGCAGCGAGTAGGCGTTGAACGCGCGCAGCGTGCGCTTGGAGTTGGCGTAGACGTAGTCGTTGATGTTCGCCCACTGGCCGCGCACCGGGTCCAGGCACTCGCCCTTGAGGAGCGGCTGGTTGGGCCCCGTGGGGTCGATCTCGTAGGCCGCCTTGCCGTCCAGCCAGTTGTAGGCCCCGCACAGGCCGAGACGCTCGGGCGTGATGACGCAGACGTGGTTCGGGGCGAAGCTCTGGCAGAGCAGGCACGAGTAGAAGGTGTCCACGCTCTCGTCGGTGAGCGAGGCCAGCCGCTGGTTGCGCGCGCGGTAGGCATGGCGGGCCACGTCGATCCGCGCCTCCACCTCGGCC
>JBHGAX010000181.1:0-8244 GCA_041946635.1 Methylomirabilales bacterium (SeqCode) | reverse complement strand
GCCGCAGCCCTTCGACTTCGCTCAGGGCCGTGAGCCTGTCGAACGGCGAGCGCCGAGGCGGGCCAACGCAGATGGGCCGTTTTCGGCAGCCTGCTAAGCCTCCAGGCAGACCATGCGCAGGAGGTCCATGGCGTCCAGGGCCTTCCCGGTGCCGCGCACGACGCAGGTGAGGGGGTCGTCGGCCACGCGCACCTTCAGCCGGGTCTCCAGCGCGATGAGCGTGTCCAGGCCGTGGAGCAGGGCGCCGCCGCCGGTGAGGACGATGCCGTTCTCCGCGATGTCGGCCGACAGCTCGGGCGGCGTCCGCTCCAGGGCGGTCTTCACGGCGTCCACGATGGCGATGACCGGGTCCTGCAGCGCCTCCCGGATCTCGCTGTCGTGGATCGTGATGGTCTTCGGGATGCCGTTGACCAGGTCGCGGCCCGTGACCTCCATGCTGCGGGCCTCGTCGAAGGGGTGCGCCGACCCGATCTGGATCTTGATGTTCTCGGAGGTGCGCTCGCCGATCAGCAGGCTGTGCTTCCGCTTCAGGTACTGCATGATGGCCTCGTCCATCTCGTCGCCCGCAATGCGGAGCGACTGGCTGTAGACGATGCCCGAGAGGGAGATGACGGCCACCTCCGTGGTGCCCCCGCCGATGTCCACCACCATGCTGCCCGTCGGCTCCTGGACCGGCAGGCCGGCCCCGATGGCCGCGGCCAGCGGCTCCTCGATGAGGTAGACCTCCCGCGCGCCCGCCTGGTCCACGGAGTCGCGGATGGCACGCTTCTCCACCTGGGTGATGCCCGAGGGCACGCCCACCACCACGCGCGGCCGCACGAGGGTCTTGCGCTTGTGCGTGCGGTGGCTGAAGGCCCGGATCATCTGCTCCGCGCAGTCGAAGTCGGCGATCACGCCGTCCTTCAGCGGGCGGACGGCCACGATGCTGGCGGGGGTCCGGCCCAGCATGTCCTTGGCCTCCTGGCCCACCTTCAGCACCTCGCTGCTGCCGCGCTTCAGGGCGACCACCGAGGGCTCGCTGAGAACCACGCCCTTGCCCTTCATGTAGATCAGAGTGTTGGCCGTGCCGAGGTCAATGCCCAGGTCGTTGGAGAACATGCCGGAGATCCAGTTCAAGAGCATGCGCACTCCTTTGCAATGGCCGCTCGGCCCGGTGGGCGGTGGGACGCAGTTCGGCGTCGCGCTACCCTAGCACCAACCCCGCGGCGCGCGCAGGCCGATCCTGGGGGACATGCGAAGGTTCGGCCGACATGACGAAGTCCTGCGGGCGCCCGCCGGTCCGGGCCGAGGCGGGTCGCGGCGCGGCGTTGCCTTCCGCCGGGTCATGGGCAATAGTAGGGAGACCGGAGCGCGCATGGATCCCGCCGAGCCACAGTACCTCTACCTGGTCACCCGCGGCCGCCGCACCGGCCTGCCGCGCGAGATCGAAATCTGGTTCACCCGGCGGGCCGGGCGGTACTACCTCGTCGCCGAGCACGGCGACCGCGCGCAGTGGGTCCGGAACATCCTGGCGCACCCGCCGGTAAGGTGGCGCGTGGGCCCGGCGAGCTTCGAGGGCCGGGCGCGCGTGCTGGACGCCGGGGCGGACGGTGTGCTGGTCGCGGCCATCCAGACCCGCTCCCGGGAGAAGTACGGCTGGGGGGACGGGCTGGTCGTGGAGCTGATCGCGCTGCCCCGGGTCTGACGCGCCATCCGCCTCTGGCATGCCCCGTTGCTCCACCGGCGTCCCCCCTGTGCCCGCCGCGGCCGCCTCGCGATTCACACCAGAAACTCTTGACAGACTGGCTGAACATTGTTTAGTGTTACGGTACGCGTGTAGCGAAGGATTTCATGCGACCACGAGCCATCCCCCCCAAGCGGCCGTCCCCCACCGCCCCCGAAATGCGGCCGGCCGACCTCGGCGCGCGGCTCCGCGCGCTGCGCCTCCAGCGGGGGCTGACCCTCGACCGGCTCGCGCAGGCGGCCCAGATGAGCAAGAGCGCGCTCAGCCAGATCGAGGGCGGACGCATCGACCCGTCGCTTCAGACGCTGCGCCGGCTCGCTACCTGCCTCGACACCCCGCTGGCGAGCCTGTTTGAGACGCGCGGCTCGATCGACCAGCGAGTGGTCCGTCGCGGGGAGCGCAAGGTGTTTCGCATGCCGCGGAACCGCCTGCGCTACGAGCTGCTGACCCCGGACCTCCAGAACAAGCGGGTGGAGTTCCTGCGCGTCGAGTTCGAGCCGAAGGGCGAGGCGCCGGCGGAGGAGCCCTACGCGCACGAGGGCGAGGAGTACGGCTTCGTGATCCAGGGCAGGGTCGAGGTGCACGTCGACGGCACGACGTACCGGCTGGGTCCCGGCGACAGCATCTTCTTTCCCGCCAAGCTGCCCCATTACGTGCGGGGTGCCGGGCGGCGGAAGGCGGTGATGATCTGGGCCATCTCACCCCCCAGCTACTAATCGCTGAACACGTCTCTCACTCAGGAGGCACACCATGAAACGACGGTACCTGGCCCTGATCCCGATCACCGGGCTCGCCCTGGCGCTGCTGGCCGTGGCGACGCACGGCCAGCAGGCCCCGCGCCTCGCGGCCAAGCAGGTCGCCATCCGCGGCCTGGCGGCCGGGGACGTGAACACGTTCGATCCCGCCTACAGCAACACCTCGCAGGACGCTCCCATCATGACGGGCGTGATGGAAGGCCTGGTCCAGAACCCGCCGGGGGAGATCTCCACCAACTTCCTCCCGGCGCTCGCGGAGCGCTGGGAAGTGTCGCCCGACGGGCGCACGTACACGTTCCACCTTCGACGAGGTGTTAACTTCCACGGCAACTATGGACCCTTCACCGCGGCGGACGTGGAGTTCAGCCTGAACCGCTACCGTGACGCGAAGGAATCCATCTGGGCCGCCCAGTACGCCAATATCGCCGGGGTGCAGGCAGTAGATCCCTACACCGTGCGCGTCACGCTGAAGGCGGCGGATCCCTTCTTCCTGGGCAAGGTGGCCACCGATACCGAGTCGGGGTCGCTGATGCTGAGCAAGAAGGCCTTCGAGCAAAACGGCAAGCAGGCCATGCGGCTGCACCCGATCGGCACGGGGCCGTTCAAGTTCGAGGAGTACCGGACGAAGGATCGCGTGGTGCTGTCCCGGAACGACAACTACTGGGGGGGCAAGCCGATCCTGGAGCAGGTGCTCTACCGCTACATGCCCAGCGCCAGCGCGCGGGAATTGGCCGTGGTGGCGGGCGAGATCCACAGCATGCGCGCCTCCATCGACGCCAAGCTCATCGAGCGGCTGAAGCGGCAGGGGCTGATCATCGATACCTTCGGCCCCGAGATCTCGTGGATGCTCCACTTGAACCTGACCCGCAAGCCCCTGGACGACGTGCGGGTGCGCCGCGCGATCGCGCACGCCATCAAGAAGGAGGATCTGGCAGGCTTCATGGGCCGGGACCTGGCGGAGCCGATCGCCAGCATCATCCCGGCCAGCTACTTCGGCGGGCTGAAGACCGAGGAGATGCCCACCAACCTGCGTTATGCCTACGATCCCGCGCAGGCCAGGAAACTGCTGGCCGAGGCCGGCCTGCCGAACGGGTTCGAGCTGAGCATGATCATCAGCGAGCGGAGCGACTACCGCGAGATGATGACCATCATCCAACAGCAGCTCAAGCAGGTGGGCATCAACGTCCAGCTCAACCTGGTGGACCACACCACGTACCACGCGCAGGGCATGAAGGACGTGAACCCGATGTTCCTCATCGGGGACCTGAGCTATCCGGAGGCCGGTCTCATGCTCAAGCGCTTCTACCACTCGCTCTTCATCGTGGGCAAGCCGACCGGCGTCCGCAACTACTCGCACTATGACAGCAAGCAGGTGGACGCGTGGCTGGAGGAGGCCGAGCGGACGGGCGACCTGAACAAGCGGAAGCAGCTCTACGCGGAGATCCAGAAGCAGGCTATGCAGGATGTCCCGGTGGTTCCCGTCGTAGCCACCAAGCAGCCCTCCGCCCGGCGGCCGGAGCTGGACCTCGGCTACACGCTGAAGAGCTCCCTGGTGCTCGAGACCCGCTTCACGAAGGACACGCGCATCCTGCAGCGCTAGCTCCCCCGCATCCCGTGCACGATCGGTGGGGAAGGTGCGTGGCCTTCCCCGCCGACCGCGGTGGCCCATGCTCCAGTACCTGCTCGCCCGAATGCTCCGGATCGTGCCGACCCTGCTGCTGGCCGTCACGCTCATCTTTCTGGCCGCACGGGTGCTGCCCGGAGATCCGG
This sequence comes from Methylomirabilales bacterium (SeqCode), assembly GCA_041946635.1. GTDB lineage: Bacteria > Methylomirabilota > Methylomirabilia > Methylomirabilales > 2-02-FULL-66-22 > 2-02-FULL-66-22. The sequence goes on along the minus strand of JBHGAX010000181.1, from coordinate 3,996 downwards.
CCGAGGCCCTGCTCGGGCAAAACATCTCCCAGCAGGCGATCGAGACGCTCCGCCACCAGCTCGGCCTGAACGAGCCGGTCTGGAAGCAGTACCTCGGCTACATGGGCAACCTGCTGCGCGGCAATCTGGGCCACTCGCTGGTGCTGGGCAACCCCATCGTGGAGCTGCTGGGGCAGGTGCTGCCCTTCACGGCCATCATTGTGCTGGGCGGCATCCTCATCGGCGTGACCCTGGGCATCCCGCTGGGCATCCTCTGCGCGGTCTACCGCAACAGCACGATCGACTACGTGACGCGGCTGGCGACGCTGGGCGGCGTGTCCATGCCGGGCTTCGTCATCGGCATTCTGCTCATGGGCCTTTTTTCGCTCTGGCTGGGCTGGCTGCCCATGGTGGGCGGCGGCGAGCCGGGCCAGCCCCTGAGCCTGCTGCGCCACTCGGTCCTGCCGTGCCTGGCGGGCGGGCTGGCCATGGCCGCCTATGTCACCCGCCTGGCGCGCTCCACCATGCTCGAGGTGCTGCGCGAAGAGTACGTCCGCACCGCGCGCGCCAAGGGGCTGGCGGAGCGCTGGGTGCTGTACAAGCACGCGCTGCGCAACGCCTTCATCCCCATCCTCACACTCATCGGCATCTACACGATCGTGATGGTCGGAGACTCCATCACGATCGAGATCGTCTTCTCGCGGCCCGGCTTCGGCCGGCTGATCCAGGGGGGAATCGCGCAGCGGGACTACACCATGCTGCAGTCCATCCTGATGCTTTACGTCGCCTTTGCCGCCATCGTCAACCTGATCCTGGATCTCATCTACGGCTTCCTGGACCCGCGGATCAAGTACACCCGCCGGGAGTTCTGACCGCCCATGCTCACCCGCCTCCTCCGCAATCCGCTCGTCCGGATCGGCATGGTCATGAGCGCGACGCTCGTTCTGCTGAGCGTCCTCGGACCGGTCCTGCCGTTCCGCGACCCCTACGAGCAGGACATCGTCAACCGGCTGACGGCGCCCGAGGCGACGCACTGGCTGGGCACGGACTCGTACGGGCGCGACGTGCTGGCCCGGCTGGTGGAGGCCTCGCGCAACTCGCTGGCAGTGTCGCTCGTCGGGATCTTCTTCGGCCTGGCCATCGGCGGCCTGCTCGGCGTCGCGGCCGGCTTCCTGGGCGGGTGGGTGGACCGCGTCACCAGCGAGTTCGTGGACGTCTTCCTGGCGTTCCCCCCCGACGTCCTGGGCATCCTGGTCTTGGTCGCGCTGGGCGGCGGGTACGCCAATACGGTGCTGGCCATCGGCATGGCCTTCGTGCCGCGCTTCGCCCGCCTGGCCAAGGCATCCACCCTCACGCTCCGGGAGCAGCTCTACGTGGAGGCGGGCCGTGCGCTGGGGGCGGGCAAGGGCCGGCTGGTGAGCCGCTACATCGCGCCCGGCGTCTCGGGGACCCTGGTGGTGACCGCCACGGTCTGGATCGCCACCGCCATCCGGGCGGAGGCGGCGCTGAGCTTCCTGGGCCTCGGCGTCCAGCCGCCCCGGGCGAGCTGGGGGAACATGATCGGCGAGGGACTCGTGAACATGCTGGACGCCCCGTGGGTGGTCCTCGCGCCCACGCTGGCCATCACCTACGCCGTGGTGGCCTTCAACATGGTGGGGGACGGGCTGCGGGACTACATCGACCCGCGCACCCGGAACACCTGAGCAGGCTGGACCGCCAAACCGCCAGGAGAGCCGACCAGATCATCAGCGAGGATCCGGAGGATAGCGCATGAGCGCAGAGCAGCGGAAGATCCTGTGGGCCGAGATGACCCGCATCGAGGTGGCCGAGGCCGCCAGGCGCAACACGCTAGTGATCGTGCCTGTCGGCGCGATCGAGCAGCACGGCCCGCACCTGCCGGTGAACGTGGACGTGGCCGACGCCTACGAGATCGCGAAGCGGGTCGCCGAGCGGGAGCGCGACATCCTCGTCGCCCCGCCCGTCTGGTGGGGCTACAGCCCCTACCATGCGGGGCTGCCCGGCACGATCAGCCTGCGGCCGGAGACGTATCTGGCCCTGCTCCAAGACATCCTGGACGGCATCATCTCGCACGGGTTCCGGAAGATCTTCCTGCTGAACGGCCACGGCGGGAACCGGAACCTGATCAGCGTCGCGGTGTTCGAGTGCATGCGGCGCACGAGCGTCTCCGTCGCCTCGGCGAGCTTCTGGGACTTGGCCAGCGAGCAGATCGCCAAGATCCGGGAGTCGCCCAGGGGCGGCATGGCGCACGCCTGCGAGCTGGAGACCTCCATGCAGCTCGTCTTCCAGCCGCACCTCGTGCGGATGGAGTTGGCGTCGCGCGAGCCGGTGGATCCGCGCAAGTCGTACGGCACATCCTACGGCTTCCGGGACCTGATGGACTTCGGGGCGGTCACCACGGGCTACGACATCGCCAAGACGGACCCCACCGGGATTCTAGGGGACCCCACGCTGGCCTCCGGGGAGAAGGGGAGGCGCATACTGGAGGCCGTGCTGGAGGGCATCTCACGGTTCATCAAGGAGTATCGGGGCTGAGCGCCCCGGGGAAGGAGTGGCGCATGGCACTGGAAGAGCGCGATCGCATCTACGAAAGGTCGGGGTTCGGCGGAGCATACGGGTTTGGACAGCGGCCCGTCATTGTGATCATCGATTTCCAGTACTCGCACACGGACCCGGCCTCGCCCATCGGGAGCACGAATCTGCTCCCCGCCATGGAGGCGACGAACCGGCTGCTGGACGCGGCCCGGCCGAAGGGCATCGCGGTCGTGAACGTCAACACGATGTACCGGGCGGACGGCCGCGACTGCGGGCTGGTCGGGCTGAAGAATCGGCCCGCCTTCGAGCACCAGATCGAAGGCACCCGCTGGGTCCAGACGGACGCCCGCATGAAGCTCCAGCCGGACGACATCCGCATCGTGAAGAAGACGGCCGACAGCTTCTTCATGACGCCGCTGGACTACATTCTGCGCAACATGGGCGCGGACACCGTCGTCGTCACCGGCTGCTCCACCAGCGGCTGCGTCCGGGCCACCATCGCCACCGGGGCCGACCTCGGCTACCGCATCGTGGTGCCCGAGGAGTGCGTGGCCGAGCGGAGCAAGGAGGCGCACGCCTACAACCTCTTCGACCTCAACGCGCGGTATGCCGACGTGCTGCCGCTGGAGCAGGTGATCGAGGCGATCCAGCGGCTGGCGCCGCCGGATTACCACGTCGGGCGGACCCCGCGGGGGTGAGCGAGGCGCATCAGGGGGCGGGCGCGGCGGTCCTCGGCGCATCCCGCGGCCACCGGGGCCCGGACCGACCACGGCGCGCAGAACGAGATACTCATCAGGAGGCATTGCATGGACAAACAGGTGATTCGGACGGAGAAGGCTCCCATTCCCACCGTACCCATCTCGCAGGCCATCAAGGCCAACGGCATGATCTACTGCTCGGGCTTCGTGCCCTCCGATCCGGTCACGGGCAAGCTGGTGGGCGGCGACATCGAGGCGCAGGCGGCACGCGTGCTGGAGAACTTGAAGGCGGTGCTCGAGTCGGCGGGGAGCTCCCTGGATCGCGTGGTCAAGACGACGGTCTTCCTCGCCGATCGCCGGGACTTCCCGGGCATGAACGCGGTGTACGGGCGCTACTTCCCCAAGGATCCGCCGGCGCGCTCGACGGTGGAGGCGCGCCTCATGATCGACGCGAAGGTGGAGATCGAGCTGATCGCCCTTGCCTAACGCAAGCGGTCAGCGATCAGCAACGACGCGGACCCCGCCGCTCGCCGCCTTGCATCTGGACCGTTTTGAGCCGCCGGCGGCGTGGCGATGTCGGCCGGAGTCCTTTGGGTTGATCGCCGAACTTCGGGAGGGCTGTCATGGCCACGGACCTCTTGATCATCGACGGGCACCTGGATCTCGCGGCGAACGCGCTGGCCTTGCGCCGGGACCTCACGCAGCCGGTGCGGGTGCTCCGCGACCGGGAGGGGGGCGGGCGGAAGCTTTCCGGGCACAAGGACTC
>JBHGAX010000180.1:0-8244 GCA_041946635.1 Methylomirabilales bacterium (SeqCode) | reverse complement strand
GCGGTGGCGCTGTCCCCGGGGAGCCGCGCGCTCCCCGGGGGCCGCCTGCCGGGGAGGGTGCACGCCGAGCGAGTCGCATGGGCAGGGGGAAACCCCGCGAGGGTCTGGCGGGGCCAAGGAGATGCGCATGAGCACGAAGACGGCTGACATCATTGTCGCCACAATCCTCCTCGGGATCGGGCTCGTGGTGGGCTTCGATGCCTGGCGGCTGGGGAGCGGCTGGGGCATGGAAGGCCCGCAGGCCGGATTTTTCCCCTTCGTCATGGCCGTGCTGGTGATCCTCGGGAGCGGCCTGGCCATCCGCCAGGCGATCCAGGGGACCTCGAGCGTCAAGGGCAGCAAGCGCTTCGTCCCCCCGGGCGCCCTCAAGCCGGTCCTCACCGTGCTGATCCCGGCGGCGCTGATGATCGTCCTGACCGAGTTCGTCGGCCTGTACGTGGCGGCGATGATCTACCTCACCGGCTACATCCGGATCGTGGGCGGCTACGCCTGGCGGACGGTGCTGCTGGTCAGCATCCTGGTGCCGGTCGCGTTCTACATCAGCTTCGAGAAGCTGTTCCTGATCCCCATGCCGCAGGGCTGGTGGGGCGCCACACTGCTGCCCTTCTAACGGGAAAGGAGACGTTCGATGGAGATCCTCTCCAGCCTGTTGATGGGCCTGCAGGTCTCCGTGGAGCCCTTCAACCTGCTGATCGCCTTGGTGGGCATCATCCTGGGCGTCATCGTGGGCGTGCTCCCGGGCCTGGGGGGCGCGAACGGCTGCGCCATCCTGATCCCGGTCACCTTCGTGATGCCGCCCGTGGCCGCGGTGATCCTCCTGTCCTGCATCTACTGGGGATCGCTCTACGGCGGCTGCATTTGCTCGATCCTGTTCAACATCCCGGGCGAGCCCTGGGCGGTGGCCTCCACCTTCGACGGCTACCCCATGGCCAAGAAGGGGCGCGCCGGCCTCGCGCTCAGCGCGGCCTTCTTCGCCCACTTCGTGGGCGCGGTCTTCGGCACGATCCTGCTGACCTTCTTCGCGCCCATCGTGGCCCAGTTCGCCCTGATGTTCGGCCCGCCGGAGACCTTCGGGGTCATGCTCCTCACCTTCAGCGCCTTCGTGGGCCTGGTGGGCAAGTCCCCCCTCAAGACGCTGGTGGCGACGGCCATCGGGTTCATCCTGGCCTCGGTGGGCATCGACATCGTGAGCGGCGAGCTGCGCCTGACCTTCGGCCTGGTGCCCCTCATGGGCGGCTTCAACTTCATCGTGGCGGTCATCGGGCTGTTCGGCCTGGGCGAGATCTTCCTGACCGTGGAGGAGGGGCTGAAGCTCGAGGGCGTGAAGGTCCGGATGCAGTTCAGCGACTACACCGAGACGCTGAAGGCCATGGCCCGGTACGCCAAGGAAGTCGTGATGGGCGCCATCGTGGGCGTCTGGATGGGCTTCAAGCCCGGCGGCGCCACGCCGGCCTCCTTCATGGCCTACGGCTTCGCCAAGGCCGGCGCCAAGGCGGACGAGGTGGGCGAGTACGGCAAGGGCCACATCGCCGGCATCTTCGCCCCCGAGGCGGCCGCGCACGGGGCGGGCACCTCCGCCATGCTGCCCATGATCACGCTGGGCATCCCGGGCTCGCCCACCGCGGCGGTCATCCTGGGCGGCCTCATGATCTGGGGGCTGCAGCCCGGCCCCATGCTCTTCAAGGACAACCCGACCTTCGTCTGGGGCCTGATCGGCAGCACCTGGATCGGGAACATCGTGGGCCTCTTCGTGGTGCTGGCCTTCGCGCCGCTCTTCGCCACGGTGCTCCGCACGCCCTTCGCCATCCTGATGCCGCTCCTGATCTTCATCTGCGCCATCGGGGCCTACGCGGTGAACAACCGCATGATCGACATCTGGTACATGCTGATCTTCGGGATCATCGGCTGGGCCTTCAAGAAGCTGGACTACAACATGGCCCCCATGCTGCTGGCCCTGGTCCTGGGCGACATGGCGGAGTCGGCCATGCGGCAGAGCCTCATCATGTCCCAGGGCTCGCTCTGGATCTTCGTCCAGCCGCCCATCGCGCTGCCCCTGGTCCTGGCGGCCGGCATCATCGGCTTCTGGCCGGCCATCAGCAGCCTGAAGGCGCGGCTGAAAGGAGCGCCGCCGCCCGCCAAGACGCACTAGTCCCGGCTCATGGCTCGTCGCTCATGGCTCATGGCAGGAACGATGAGCGGTGAGGCATCAGCCATGAGCGGGAGCGCAGCGACCAGCGACGGGGCCGCGCAATTCCCGTGGCCCTCCAGCCGGTGATGTGATACACGGGAACCAGTTCGCGTGACGGGGACGGCCCGGCCCCAGGCTTCGCCGGCGCATGGCTCATCGCTCATAGTTCATGGCAAGACCACGAGCCACGAGCCACGCGCGGGAGCGAAGCGACCAATAGGCCGGGCCGTTCAATGTTCCGGCGGTTCGGGGGAGCCGCTGCCCGTGGCACCGCTCACCGGGGAGGGGGGCATGGACTGGGAGTTTGTCGCGAGATGGATCTCCATCGTCGTCCTGGATCTGACGCTGGCCGGCGACAACGCCGTGGTGATCGCCCTGGCCGTGCGCTCGCTGCCGGCCCGCCAGCAGCGGCAGGGGATCGTGTGGGGCGCCTTCGGGGCCGTGGCCCTGCGGGTGGCCGTCACCTTCATCGCGGCGCAGCTGCTGACCGTGCCGCTGCTCCAGTTCGGCGGGGGAGTCCTGCTCCTCTGGATCGCGTGGAAGCTGCTGAAGAGCCCGCCCGGTGCGCAGGAGGCCCACGTGGACGCGGCGTCCGGCCTGTGGCAGGCCATCAGGATCATCGTCCTGGCCGACTTCATCATGTCCACGGACAACATGCTGGCGGTGGCGGCGGCCTCGCACGGCAGCTTCGCCCTGCTCCTGTTCGGCCTGGGCCTCAGCATCCCCATCATCCTGTGTGGCAGCGCGCTGGTCGCGCGGATGATGAACCAGTGGCCCTGGCTCGTGATCCTGGGCGCGGCGATCCTGGGTTACGTGGCGGGCGAGATGATCGCCAAGGACCCCTGGATCCACCAGCCGATGCCCCCCGAGGCGGCCTGGGGCATGGAGCGGGGCCTGCCGGTGCTCCTGGCCGCGCTGGTGGTCATCGCGGGGCGCTGGCAGACCATCCAGCGGCGCCGCCGCGCGGAGCGTGAGCGCAGTGTGACCCGCGCCGCCTAGGGCGCAGGTCGGTGCGGGATCCGGTGCCGGCGAGGGGGCCGGCGCCCAATCTTTCGCCGGCGGCAGGGGAGGGCTGGCCGGGGAGGTGAAGCTGCATGACGTTCGACATGGCCTTCGTCCTCCGGTTCCTGTCCATCACGATCCTGGACCTGACCCTGGCCGGCGACAACGCGGTCGTCATCGGCATGGCGGTCCGCGGCCTCCCCGCCAAGCAGCGCAAGCTGGGCATCTTCTGGGGCGCCTTCGGGGCCGTGGCCCTGCGGGTGGCCTGCACCTTCATCGCGGCGCAGCTCCTCCTGATCCCCCTCCTCCAGTTCGGCGGCGGCCTGCTCCTGCTCTGGATCGCCTGGAAGCTCCTGAGCAACCCGCCGGGCGCCGAGCACGGCGAGCACGTGAAGGCCGGCTCGGGGCTGCTGGAGGCGGTGAAGATCATCATTCTCGCCGACTTCGTGATGTCGGTGGACAACATGCTGGCGGTGGCCGCGGCCTCGCACGGGAGCTTCTTCCTGCTGATGTTCGGCCTGGGCCTCAGCATCCCCATCATCCTGTTCTGCAGCGCGCTGGTGGCCAGCATGATGAACAAGTGGCCCTGGCTGGTGATCGTCGGCGCGGGCATCCTGGGCTGGGTCTCGGGCGAGATGCTGGTGGCGGACAAGTGGGTCGAGCCGTACCTCCACGCCTTCCCCAAGGCGCTGCACTACGTGGTGCCGGTCGCGCTCACCGCCGGCATCGTGGTGCTGGGCATCATGAAGGACAAGGCGCGCAAGGCCGACGGGAAGCAGGCCGCGCCGGCGGAGGCGCACTAGGACAATGACCAAGTCCCAATGACCAAATCCCAATGACGCGCGCCGGCAGGTCCGGTTGGGATTTGGCCATTGGCCATTGGTCATTCGCGAGAGCGACATGCGCGTGCTGGTCACCGGCGGGCAGGGCAGCATCGGGCAGGACCTGGTGCCGGCCCTCCTGGGCCGCGGGCACGAGGTGGTGGTCCTGGACCGGGCGGTGGGCCTCCTGCCGGCCCACCCCCGGCTCCGCTGCGTGCAGGGCGCGGTGGAAGACGCGGCGGCCGTGGCGGGGGCGGCGGCCGGCGCGCAGGCCATCGTGCACCTCGCCTGGTCGTTCTCGGAGGATCCCGCGGCCCTGCTGCGGGGCGACCTGGCCGGCCAGCTCCACCTCCTGGAGGCCGCGCGACGCGAGGGGGTGCGCCGGTTCCTGTACGCCAGCACCGCGGTGGTGTACGGGAAGCCGGTCCGCGTGCCCCTGGACGAGGACCATCCGCTGAACGTCCTGGCAGCACGGAAGCCCGCGTACGGCGTGGCCAAGGAGTTCGCCGAGAAGCTCACGCTCCTGGCCGCGCAGACGGGCGGCTCCCCCGCCGCCATCCTCCGCTTCTGGTGGGCCTTCGGGGCGGAGATCGGCGGCCGGCACCTGCGGGAGATGCTCCAGGCCGCGGCGGCCGGCCGGCCGCTGGAGGTGCCGGGCGACTGCGGCGGCAGCTTCCTGAGCGTGGACGACCTCATCCAGGCGGTGGAGCTGCTGCTGGCCGGGGACATGACGGGCGGCCGCGTCTACAACCTGGCCAGCGCCTACGTCACGTGGGAGGAGATCGCCCGGATCGTCCTGGAGGTGACCGGCTCCCGGGCCCCGCTGCGCGTCATCCCCGCCGCCGAGTGGCGGGGGGCGGCCTTCCTGGCGGACCGCTGGGAGCTGGACGACCGCCGGCTCCGCGGCGAGCGGGGCTACAAGCCGGGCCGCGACCCGGCCGGCGTGCGGGCCGCCCTGGCCGCCGCCGTGGCCGCCACGTGGCGTAAACTCCCGCGCTGACGGGCTTCGCCGCGGTTTCGCCGCGCGCCGAAATTTGTCCGCCTTCGCGTCCCTTCCGATTCTTCCCCGCCGATCTCCCTTGGAAATCGGGACTGCCTGTTCTACCGTAACGCGGTTCGCCACCCCCCTGCTGCGCACCCTCGTGAATGCCGCGGGAGCCCCAGGCCGGGCCATCCGGAGGCCCGCCGTCCGTTTCCGCCGCACGGCAGGCTGAACGAGTTCCCATCCCCCTCATCCCAGCCCCGCGCATCGGGGCGACGGAGCGTGCAGATGGCCAGAGCGAAGGTCACGATTGACGGAAACGAGGCGGCCGGCTACGTCGCGCACCGCACCAACGAGGTGATCGCCATCTACCCGATCACGCCCTCCTCGAACATGGGCGAGTGGGCGGACGAGTACTCGGCCAAGGGCATCGCCAACATCTGGGGCACCGTGCCGATCGTGGTGGAGATGCAGAGCGAGGCGGGGGCCGCGGGGGCGGTGCACGGCGCGCTGCAGGGCGGCTCGCTGACCACCACCTTCACGGCCTCCCAGGGCCTGCTGCTCATGATCCCGAACATGTTCAAGATCGCGGGCGAGCTGACCTCCACGGTCTTCCACGTCTCGGCCCGGACCGTGGCCAGCCACGCCCTGTCCATCTTCGGCGACCACAGCGACGTGATGGCCGTCCGCTCCACGGGCTTCGGCCTGCTGGCCTCCGGCTCGGTGCAGGAGGTCATGGACCTGGCGCTCATCGCGCAGGCGGCCACGCTGGAGGCCCGGGTGCCCTTCGTGCACTTCTTCGACGGCTTCCGGACCAGCCACGAGGTGGCCAAGGTCGAGCAGCTCACGCTGGACGACATGCGGGCCATGCTGGACGACAAGCTGATCCAGGCGCACCGCGAGCGCGCCATGTCGCCGGACCGGCCGGTGCTGCGCGGCACCGCCCAGAACCCCGACGTGTTCTTCCAGGCGCGCGAGACCTGCAACCCCTACTACCTGGCCTGCCCCACCATCGTCCAGAACGCCATGGACAAGTTCGCCAAGCTGGTGGGCCGCCAGTACCACCTGTTCGACTACGTGGGAGCGCCGGACGCCGAGCGGGTGATCGTGATGATGGGCTCGGGCGCCGAGGTGGCGCACGAGGCGGTGGAGTACCTGACGGCGCGCGGGGAGAAGGTGGGCGTCCTCAAGGTCCGGCTCTACCGCCCCTTCGCCATCGAGCACTTCGTGCAGGCCCTGCCCGCCAGCGTGAAGACCCTGGCCGTCCTGGACCGCACCAAGGAGCCGGGCGCCGCCGGCGAGCCGCTCTACCAGGACGTGGTGACCACGCTGAACGAGGCGGCGGCGGCCGGGCAGTCCCCCTTCCAGGCCACCCCGCGCGTGATCGGCGGCCGCTACGGCCTCTCCTCCAAGGAGTTCACGCCCGCCATGGCCAAGGCGGTGCTGGACGAGGCCGGCAAGGCCAAGCCCAAGAACCACTTCACCGTGGGCATCCTGGACGACGTCACCCACACCAGCCTGGACTACGACCCGGCCTTCTCCACCGAGGACCCCAAGACCGTGCGCGCCCTGTTCTACGGCCTGGGCGCGGACGGCACGGTGGGGGCCAACAAGAACTCCATCAAGATCATCGGCGAGGACACGGACAACTTCGCCCAGGGCTACTTCGTGTACGACTCGAAGAAGTCGGGCGCCATCACCATCTCGCACCTGCGCTTCGGGCCGAAGCCCCTGCGCTCCAGCTACCTGATCAACCAGGCCAGCTTCGTGGCCTGCCACCAGTTCAGCTTCCTGGAGCGCTTCGACATGCTGTCGCCGGCGGTGAAGGGCGCCACCTTCCTGCTGAACAGCCTGTACGGCCCGGACGACGTCTGGGACCACCTGCCCAAGACGGTGCAGCAGCAGATCATCGACAAGCAGCTGAAGTTCTACGTGATCGACGCCTACAAGGTGGCGGCGGACACCGGCATGGGGGTGCGCATCAACACCGTCATGCAGACCTGCTTCTTCGCCATCAGCGGCGTGCTGCCGCGCGAGGAGGCCATCGCGGCCATCAAGCACGCCATCGAGAAGACCTACGGCAAGCGCGGCGAGTCCGTCGTGAAGAAGAACTTCGCCGCCGTGGACACGGCGCTGGACCACCTGCACGAGGTGAAGGTCCCCGGGCGGGTGACGAGCACCTTCGACCTGCGGCGGGCCGTGCCCGAGGCGGCGCCCGAGTTCGTGCAGAAGACGCTGGCCAAGATCATCGCCAACAGGGGCGAGGAGCTGCCGGTCAGCGCCTTCCCCAAGGACGGCACCTTCCCCACGGCCACCACGCAGTGGGAGAAGCGCAACATCGCGCTGGAGATCCCGGTGTGGGACACCGACGTCTGCATCCAGTGCGGCAAGTGCGTCCTGGTCTGCCCGCACGCCGCCATCCGGGCCAAGGTCTACGCGCCGGAGCTCCTGGCCGAGGCGCCCAAGACCTTCAAGTCGGCCCCGGCCCGCTGGCGGGAGTTCAAGGAGATGAAGTACACGCTGCAGGTCGCGCCCGAGGACTGCACGGGCTGCGAGCTGTGCATCGAGGCCTGCCCGGCCAAGAACAAGCAGGAGACCCGGCTGAAGGCCATCAACATGGCGCCCCAGCCCCCCCTCCGCGAGACCGAGCGCGAGAACTGGGACTTCTTCCTGTCGCTGCCCGAGATGGATCGCGGGGCGCTGAACACCGCGCAGGTCAAGGACGTCCAGCTCCTGCAGCCGCTCTTCGAGTTCTCGGGCGCCTGCTCGGGCTGCGGCGAGACCCCGTACATCAAGCTGCTCACGCAGCTGTTCGGCGACCGGGCCATCATCGGCAACGCCACCGGCTGCTCCTCGATCTACGGCGGCAACCTGCCCACCACGCCCTACGCGCAGAACCATGAAGGCCGCGGGCCGACGTGGAACAACTCGCTGTTCGAGGACTGCGCCGAGTTCTCCCTGGGTCTCCGGCTGGCCGTGGACAACCAGAACCAGCACGCCCGGAACCTGCTGCAGGCGCTCAGCGGCCAGCTGGGCGACGAGCTGGTGGGCGCGCTCCTGAACGCCGACCAGTCCACCGAGGCCGGCATCCAGGCGCAGCGCGAGCGGGTGGCGGCGCTCCGGCAGAAGCTGCAGGCCCTCGGCTCCGTCGAGGCCAAGCGGCTGCTGGGCGTGGCCGACAACCTGGTGAAGAAGAGCGTCTGGGGGCTGGGCGGCGACGGCTGGGCCTACGACATCGGCTACGGCGGCCT
>JBHGAX010000018.1:0-26254 GCA_041946635.1 Methylomirabilales bacterium (SeqCode) | reverse complement strand
GCCTGGCGCCCTGGCGGCTTCCGTCACGCGGCCCGGGGATGGCCCCCGGGCGAGAGGAGGGGACGATGAGGAGCGTCGCGACCGCACGTGCCCGCAGAAGCCTGGGGGTCCTGGCCTGCCTCCTGGGCGCCGCCCTCGCCCTGGCCGGCCCGCCGGCCGCACCGGCCGCGGTGGAGCTGCGCCTGACCCACCCCGCCGACCTCAGCCACCCCGTCCACCTGGCGGCCGAGCGCATGGTGAAGCGCATCGCGGATCGGACCGGCGGGCAGGTGAAGATCACCATCTTCCCGAACAACGCGCTGGGCGCCCCGCCCGAGGCGGCGCAGCAGGTGCGGCTGGGCGTGATCGACCTGATGCTCCTGAACCCGGCCAACATGGAGAACGTGGCGCCCAGGCTGGGCGTCATCAACATCCCCTACCAGTTCGACGACTACGCCCACGCGCACCGCACCCTGGACCGCACCGCGTCGGAGTGGCTCCAGGCCGAGTTCAAGAAGGCCGGCTACCAGCAGATCGCCTACTTCGAGTGGGGCTTCCGGGCGCTGACCAACAGCGTGCGGCCGGTGAACGCTCCCGAGGACGTGAAGGGCCTGAAGGTCCGCGTGCCGCCCGAGCTGGCCATCAAGGCCGCCTTCGAGGCCCTGGGCGCGGTCACCGCCACCATCGCCTTCCCCGAGGTGTACATGGCCCTGGCCACCAAGACCGTGGACGGGCAGGACAACCCGCTGGGGACGGTCTGGGCGGCCAAGTTCTTCCAGGTGCAGAAGCACGTCGCCACCACCAAGCACATCTACGCCACCATCGTCTTCGGGGCGAGCCCCAAGGCGTGGGACCGGCTCACCCCGGAGCAGCGCGCCATCGTCACGGAGGAGGGCCGGCGCGCGGGCGAGGAGGCCCGCAGGGAGGTACGGGAGAAGGAGGAGGCCTACCTGGCCGACATGCAGAAGGCCGGGCTCCAGGTGACGCGCCCCGACGTGGCGACGTTCCGGGCGCTGATGGCGCCGGCCTACGCCCAGCTGAAGAAGGTCCTGGGCGAGGACACCTGGGCCGCCTGGTCCAAGCTGGTGGACGCGGCCCGGAAGTAGGCGCATGCTCGTCCTCGCGGTCTTCGGCGCCCTGATCGGTCTGATGATGCTCGGCGTCCCGATCGCCCTCAGCCTCGGGCTGACGGCGATCGGGACCATGTACTGGATGGGCGGGCCGGACCTCCTCATCATGTTCGGCCAGCGCACCTACTTCGGCACCACCTCCTTCCCCCTGCTGGCCGTCCCGTTCTTCATCCTGGCCGGGAACCTGATGAACACCGGCGGGGTGACCCAGCGCATCTTCGGCGTGGCCCAGCTCTGCGTGGGACGGATCCACGGGGGGCTGGGCCACGTGAACGTCATCGCCAGCATGATCTTCGCCGGGATGTCGGGGTCGGCCGTGGCGGACGCGGCCGGGCTGGGCGTGGTGGAGATCGCCGCCATGACCAAGGCCGGCTACAGCCGCCGCTTCTCGGCGGCCATCACGGCGGTGTCCTCCACCATCGGGCCCATCATCCCGCCCAGCATCCCCTTCGTGATCTACGGCAGCCTGACCAACGTGTCGGTGGGCGACCTGTTCCTGGCCGGCATCCTCCCCGGGGTGCTCATGGGCCTGGCCCTCATGGCGGTGATCGCCGCCGTGGCCCGCCGGGAGAACCTGCCCCGCATGAGGGAGCGGCCGGCGGGCCGCGAGGCGCTCCGCGTGCTGGGCGGCGCGGCGCCCGCGCTCTTCATGCCGCTCTTCATCGTGGGCGGGATCCTGACCGGCTGGTTCACGCCCACCGAGGCGGCCGTGGCCGCCTCGATCTACGCCCTGTTCCTCGGGCTGGTCTTCTACCGCGAGCTGGCGCTGCGCGACCTCCCCGCCGTCCTCTGGGACAGCGCCAGGCAGACCGTCCAGGTCATGTTCATCATCGCCGCGGCGGCCCCCTTCGGCTGGGTGCTGATCCAGCAGCAGATCCCGAATGCGGTGATCAACGGCATCCTGAGCGTCTCCACCACCCCCTGGGTCATCCTGCTCATGGTGAACCTGATCCTGCTGGTGCTCGGCATGTTCGTGGAGTCCATCGCCATCATGATCATCACCTTCCCCATCTTCCTGCCGCTGGTCCAGCAGCTCCGGATCGACCCCACCCACTTCGGGGTCATCGTGGTGCTGAACCTCATGATCGGCCTGGTGACGCCGCCCGTCGGCATGGCGCTGTACGCCGTCTCCGCCATCAGCAAGGTCTCCATGGGCGAGATGTTCCGCGAGATGTGGCCCTACCTCCTGGCGCTGATCGCGGTCCTGGGGATCGTGACCTACTGCCCGGACCTCGTGATGTGGCTGCCGCGAACCTTGGGCTTCGCCAGGGGGTGAACATGTGGATGGCGGCGCTGGATCGCTGGGTGCAAGGGGCCGGGCGGGCCGCGGTCGTGCTGGCACTGCTCGCCATCATGGCGCTCCTCACGCTGGGCATCCTCATCCGGATCGTCCCCGTGATGTCCGTCGCGGGCTACGACGAGCTCATCGAGCTGCTCATGGCCTGGATGACCTTCCTGGGCGCCGCCGTGCTCTGGGGCGAGGGCTGCCTCTACCGGGTGGACGTGGTGGTGGACCGGCTGCCGCGGCGCGCGGCGCGCATCCTCGGGCTGCTGGTGTACCTCCTCATGCTGCTCTTCGCCGCCACGCTCACCCTGCAGGGCTGGCGCGTGGCGGTCCTCTCGGCCGAGACCACCCCGTTTCTCCGGTTCCCCAAGAGCCTGGCCTACGCCTCCATGCCGGTGGCGGGGGCCATCATGCTGGCCTACACTCTATCCGGGCTGGTGCGGGCTGCGCGGGGCCGGCGGGAATGACCACGGCCGGCCAGACCCGGTCGTGGACGCCGGCACGGGGGGGGGACGGTCGGCCTGTTCAGCGGCCTGCGCCGTGGGTGTGCTGGGGCGGCTCCTGCCCCTCCGGGAAGAACTCCAGCGAGGCGGAGTTGAGACAGTAGCGCAGGCCCGTGGGGCGCGGGCCGTCCGGGAACACGTGCCCCAGGTGCCCGTCGCAGCGCGCGCACCGGATCTCGGTGCGCACCATCCCGTAGCTTGTGTCGGCGAGCTCGGCGATGTGCTCCGGGGCGAAGGGCTCGTAGAAGCTGGGCCAGCCCGTGCCCGACTCGAACTTGGCCGCCGCGCGGAAGAGCGGCAGCCCGCACAGCCGGCAGGCGTACACGCCGGCCGACTTCTGCTGGAGCAGCCCGCCGCAGAACGGCGGCTCCGTCCCGTGGTGCAGCAGCACCCGCCGCTCCTCGTCGGTCAGCCGGCGGGCGAGCGCCTGCACCTCGGCCCCGCTCAGCCGCCTGAGGTCGTACCCCGCCGCCGAGCGCACGCGCTCGGCCTGTCCTCGCGCTTCCGCGGTCATTCCCGCACGCCCTCCTCTCGTCGGCGTGGGCCTTCGCCGGCCGGACGCGGTCTTGACGTCGCGGGCTCCGCGCCCGGTCCCCTCCGCGGGAAGGGCCTTCCTCCCTCCCGCGGCGGCGTCTTGGCGCCTTGGCGGTTCAGGCACTCTTCCGGCGCTCGCCGAAGTACTCCCGGGCCTTGGCCGCCTTCGGCGAGGCATTGAACGCGATGTAGGGCTGGTTCGGATACTTGGCCGCGTAGTCCTGGTGGTAGTCCTCCGCCGGGTAGAAGCGCTCCAGCGGCTCCAGCGTCGTGACGATCCGGCCCGCGAAGACCTGCGCGGCCTCCAGCTGGCGGATGTACGCCTCCGCCACCCGCCGCTGCTCCTCGTCCGCGTGGAAGATGGCCGAGCGGTACTGCCGCCCGACGTCCGCGCCCTGCCGGTTCAGCTGGGTGGGATCGTGCGCCACGGAGAAGAACACCTTGAGGAGCCGGCCGAAGCTGAGCCGGCGCGCGTCGTAGCGGATCTGCACCGCCTCCGCGTGGTTCGTGGTGCCGCTGCAGACGGTCTGGTAGTCCGCGGTCTCCGCCGTCCCGCCCGCGTAGCCGGACACCACGTCCAGCACGCCGTCGAGCTGCCGGTACACGGCCTCCACGCACCAGAAGCAGCCGCCCGCCAGCACGGCCACCTGCTCCCCCGCGCCGGCCGGAACGTCCAGCGCCGGATCCGGGAACTTGTCGGGAGTCATGCCTGCCCTCTTGCCGTAGAGGCGCTCCAGGATGCCCACGGTCCACTCCGCCGCGGTTCCACCCGCGGTCCCTGCGCGTGAGATGCCCCCGCCTGCCCTGCCGATTCAGTATAGAGGCCGAAGGGACGGCGGTCACCCGCCACCGGGGGGCCGCCACACGGGCGCCCTCGGGTGGGCCCCGCATGGCTGCGCGCGCGCACAATTTTGCGGCGTTCCCGGCCTGAACGGGGTACCATGCAACGATTCTTCCGGAAAGGAGGCGGCGGTGCAGAGGCCGGGCATCCGTGCGGTGATGGCGGCGGCAATAACCCTACTCTTTGCGGGAGGCGCCATGGCGGGGGAAGCAGGACCGCTCTTCGCAACGTTCAAGACGAGCCTGGGCGACATCCGGATCCGGCTGTTCGAGGACAAGGCGCCCAAGACGGTGGAGAACTTCGTGGGGCTGGCCACGGGCACCAAGGAGTGGACGGACCCCAAGACCAACCAGAAGGTGAAGCGGCCGCTGTACAACGGCACGATCTTCCACCGCGTGATCCCGAACTTCATGATCCAGGGCGGCGATCCGCTGGGCCGCGGGACCGGCGGCCCGGGCTATCGCTTCGCGGACGAGTTCCACCCGGACCTGCGGCACAACAAGCCGGGAATTCTGTCCATGGCCAACGCCGGCCCCAACACCAACGGGAGCCAGTTCTTCATCACCCACGTCCCCACCCCGCACCTGGACAACCGGCACTCGGTCTTCGGCGAGGTGGTGGAGGGGCAGGACGTGGTGGTGAAGATCGGCAGCGTGCCCCGCGGGCCGCAGGACCGCCCGCAGACGGACGTGGTGCTGAAGGAGGTCGTGATCTCGCGCGGGAAGTAGAGTCCCCGCGCCGGCCGCAGTGCAGCCGGAATCCCCCAGCCCCTGAAAAGGGGGCTGGGGGCGGTGACGTCGCGGGGAGGCTCGCGCACGGCCCCTCAGTGCGCGGCCAGCCGGCGCAGGAGTTCCGCGGCGCGGCGCGCCTCGCCGGGAGCCAGCGGCTCCCCGCCGAAGCGCACGCGCTCGTAGAGGGCGGTCAGCTCGCGGACGGGCTCGTAGAGGGGCTGCCCCGCGAGCCCGTCCGCGAACTCCCGGGCCGTCAGGCTGGGCGGCCGCGGGTGGCCGCGCCGCGCCAGGAGCCGCAGCATCCGCTCGTAGAAGGCCACCGGCGGGAGCTGCGCCGTGGCCCAGAGCAGCCAGAGCCGGGCCCCCTCGCCGATCGCCGGCCGCCGCTTGGCCAGCCAGTAGCCGGCCAGCCCCAGGGCCAGGAGGGCCGCCCCCGCGCCCAGGAGGTGCCGGGCGCGTCCCAGGCCCGCCCGCACGCTCGCCCACCCCGCCTCCCAGCCGAACCGCAGGGACCGCCGCACCGTCAGGGACTGCTGGCGGAGGCGCAGCGCCACGCCCGCCTGGTCGCCCACGTTGTAGTCCACCACGTAGCGGTGCCAGCGCATGCGCAGCGCGTCGAAGTACTTCTGGGCCCACCCGCTCTCCCCGAAGCGGCTCGACTCGAACGCCGCGCGCGGCGTCGGGTCGAAGCTCACCCAGCCGGCGCCGGGAAAGTAGACCTCCACCCAGGAGTGCGCATCCCGCTGGCGCACCGCGAAGTACTGGCCGACCTCGTTCCACTCGCCCCGCTGGAAGCCGTTCACCACGCGGGCGGGGATGCCGGCCGCCCGCAGCAGCACCGCCATCCCGGCGGCGAAGTACTCGCAGTTGCCGGCCTGGCGTCCCGCCAGGAATTCTTCCAGCGGGTCGCGCCCGGGCGCCGGCGCCAGGTCCAGGCTGTAGCGCAGCGTCGCGGCCAGGTGCTCCTCCACGCGTCGCGCGGCGTCGTAGGGGCTGGCCGCGTCGCGCGTCAGCTCCTCGGCCATGGCGTGGATGGCGGGGGGCAGGTCGGGGAGCTGCAGGTAGCGGGCCCGGACCGCCGGCGGGTAGAGGGCGCCGGCCCCCCGGAGCTGCGCGGCGGGCGGGGGGTGCGGCTGCGAGACCACCGTGTAGCGGATGCGCGAGGCCGGGGCCGCCAGGAGCAGCAGCCCCCCCGCCGCGTCCGTCGCCAGCGCCGGGAGGCTGCCCTGCACGCTGAGGACGCGGGGTGCGGCGAACAGGACCTCGCTGCCGATGGGGTCGAGGAAGACCTCGTAGGCCAGCATGGGCGTCCCGGGCCGCGGCGGCTCCACCAGGAAGGCGTCGGCGCGCAGGCGGCGGACCGGGCTGCGCAGGGGGTCGCTCAGGGACCAGGTCCGGCCGTCGAAGTGATCGAAGGCCACGCCGCGCCAGTACAGGGCGGGCAGCCGGCCGAGGACGCCGCCGCTGTCCGCGAAGCTCACCCGCATGACGATGGTCGGGTCCTGCTGCAGGCTCCCGTAGGCCCCCAGCTCGACCCGCTCGGTGAAGCCCGTGGTGAGCGGCGCCGCGGGCCCCTGGAAGGGCAGGTAGCTCCGCCCGATGCGGGGGATGGCCAGGAAGATGAGCACGGTGAGCAGGAGCGAGACGGCGGCGCTGGCGCCCGTCGTCGCGAGGAAGCGCGGCGTCACCAGCCGGGTCTCGGCGAGGAGCGCGTGGCTGCGATCGGGCAGGGCCGCCTCCGTCTCCTGGCGCAGGTGCAGCAGGATGAGCGTCCACATGGCCAGCAGCATGTAGAGGCAGAAGATGGGCAGGAAGGCGAAGCTCGCGGTCATGGTCGAGGCGGCCAGGAGCTGGAGGAAGGTGAGGACCACGAGGTCCAGCAGGTCGCGCGAGCTCTCCAGGTTCCAGAGCTTGTAGACCTCCAGGAACAGGAGCAGGTGCACGATGGCCGCCACGAACGACTCGGCCAGGACGGCCACGTCCAGCACCGCGTAGGCGAGGAAGACCACCGTGAGGACGTCCCAGAGGCGGCGGTAGTCGCGGACCCGGGCGCGCAGGCGGTCCACCTCCCAGCTCAAGGCCACGCCCGCCACGGCGCCCGCCAGGCCGACCCGGCTCACGGTGTCCGTGAGGGCCAGGGCGGCCAGGCCGTCCAGCACCAGCAGGTAGACGCTCAGCTTCAGGAACAGGGCAAAGGCCATCAGCCCGCGGCCTCCGCGCCCCGGCCGGCGCCCAGCGCGACCCGGACGGCCCGCCCCCCGGCCGGGGGCGCGGGGAGCGGCCGGGGCGCCGGCGGCGCCTCGTACAGGGCCAGCCGGGTGAGGATGCGGTCGAGGTGCGCCTCGTCGTCCCCCTGCCCGGTGGGGCCGTCCGCCGTGATCAGCTCGACCGCGAGGCCGCTCCGGACGGCCCAGGCGGCCAGGGAGGCGGCCAGGCTCAGGTCGGCCTCGACCCGCTCGGCGAGGCTGCCGGGCGCCGGGTCGTGGAGCAGCAGGCAGACTCGCGGGCGGTCCTCCTCGGCCAGCTCCTTCAGCATCAGGTCGCCCATGCGCGCGGAGGTGCGCCAGTGGATGAGGCGGGGATCGTCGCCCGGCCGGTAGGGCCGCAGGTTGTACAGGCTGGCCCCCTGCCCGCGCCGATCCCGCTCGCGCCAGCCCGGCTGCAGGATCGCCGGGATCTCCCCCGGCCGCAGCGCCCGCACCCGCGGGTAGACCAGCACCGGGTCGCGGTGGGCGGGCCGCCCGATCTTCTCGAAGAGGCCGAAGGGGAAGCGGGTCCAGAGCACCAGCCCCGGGAGGGCCTGCCGGCCGCGCCGGGGGAAGGTCAGCCGGTACTGCCAGCGCTCGCGCGCCTGCGCCGGAAGGCGCAGCACGAAGTGGCGCGCCGCCGGCCCGCCGCCCGGGTCGGCCTCGCTGACCTGGAGCCCGTAGGACGCCGCGCGCGCCTTCCCGTTCTGCAGCGTCACCCGCAGCGTGGCCGGGAGGCCGGCGAACACGCGCCGCGGCAGCTCCCGCCGCAGGCCGACGCGCCGCATGGTCTGCTCGGACAGGAGGCCCGAGATGACCAGGAGGGCCAGCAGCATGGCCAGGATGAGGTAGAGCAGGTTGTTCCCGGTGTTCGTGGCGGCCAGGCCGACGGCCAAGGTGGCCGCCAGGAACCACAGCCCCTCGCGCGTGGGCCGGATCACGCGCGGCAGCCAGTACCGCACGGGCGCAGGGGCGGCGGGGCCCAGGGGCGCGGGCGCGGAGGAGGTGCCGGCAGCGGATGGCACCGCGGAGCGTGCAGCCTTGATGGCCAAGGTCGGTTATGCGGCCGGCAGGTCCGCCGGCTCCCGGGTTCGCGCGCCTGGTCGCCGGCGCGCCCGCGCGCCCCGGCGCCGGTGCGCCCCGGCGCCCCTGCGCGGCGTCATCGCGGCACCGGGGTCTCGGCCAGGATCTCGCGGATGACCGCCTCCGGCTCCTCGCGGCGGTCCAGGCCGGGGTCCCAGTGCGAGCGCAGGATCACGCGGTGCGCCAGGGCCGGGACGGCCAGCCGCTTCACGTCATCCGGCAGGCAGTAGGCCCGGCCCTCGACGAGGGCGAGCGCCTTGGCGGCGCGCAGGAGGGCCAGCGAGCCCCGCGGGCTCACCCCCAGGGCCAGGCTGGGGTGGCTCCGCGTGGCCTGGACGATCGCCAGGAGGTACTGCAGCAGGCTCTCCTCCACCCGCACGCCCTCCGCCCGCCTCTGCAGCCCGAGCACCGCCTCGCCGTCCAGGACCGGCGTCACGCCGTCCAGCCCCTGCAGGCCGTCGCCCCGCAGGATGGCCCGCTCGTGCGCCTCGTCGGGGTAGCCGATCCGCAGGCGGAGGAGGAAGCGGTCCATCTGCGACTCGGGCAGGGGGTGCGTCCCCTGGTGCTCCAGCGGGTTCTGGGTGGCGAGGACCATGAACGGCTGGGGCAGCGGATGGGTGTGGTGGTCCAGCGAGACCTGCGCCTCGTTCATGGCCTCCAGCAGGCTGGACTGCGTCTTGGGCGTGGTGCGGTTGATCTCGTCGGCCAGGATGATGTGCGCGAAGATGGGGCCCGGCTTGAACTCGAACTCGGCCTTGCGCGGGTCGAAGATCGAGACCCCCAGGATGTCGGAGGGCAGCAGGTCGCTCGTGAACTGGATGCGCTGGAAGGTGAGGCCCAGCGAGCGCGCCAGCGCCTGCGCCAGCGTGGTCTTCCCCACGCCGGGCACGTCCTCGATGAGCAGGTGCCCGCGGGCCAGCAGGGCCACGATGGCCAGCCCGACCACCTCCGGCTTGCCCACCAGTGCCTGCTCGACGCTTGCCTGGAGCCGCTGGATGTCCCGGGCGGTGTCCATGGCCGCCTCCCGGCCGACCGCGTGCGAGAGTGGCATCGATGCTACTGCCCCACTCCGGGGCTGACAAGGGCGAAACGTGGCGTCCTGGCGCGAGGCGGCGCTCCGCGGTGAGTGCTCAGGCGAGCAGGTGGCGGATGTGGTCGCGGATGGGGGCCGCGGTCTCGGGGCGGCGCAGGGCGAAGTCGATGAAGCAGCGGGCGTACTCGACGCGGTTGCCGATGTCGTAGCGGGTGGCCTGCCAGGCCAGCGCGTACATGGGCTCGCGCTGGGCCAGCAGGTTCATGGCGTCGGTGAGCTGGATCTCCCCGGCCACGCCGGCCCCGGTCTCGTCGATGCACTGGAAGATGGCCGGCGTGAAGACGTAGCGGCCGGCGATGGCCAGGGTGCTGGGGGCCGCCTCCGGCGCGGGCTTCTCCACGAGCTGGCGGAGGCGCACGAGGTCCGGGTCCCCCGGCTCCGCCTGCCCGTCCACGATCCCGTACCGGCTCACGCGCTCGCGCGGCACGCGCTCCACGGCCACCAGGCTGGCCCGTCGCGCCTCGAAGACGTCCAGGAGCTGGCCCAGGCCCGGCCGCTGCCCGTCCGGCGGGTCGATGATCGTGTCGCCCAGCAGGACCGCGAACGGCTGGTCGCCCACGTGGTCCCGCCCCAGCCGGATGGCGTCCCCCAGGCCGAGCTGCTGCTTCTGCCGGATGTAGTGGATCTGGGCGCGCTCGCCGATGTCCCGGACCTGCTCGATGAGGTGGTGCTTCCCGGCGGCGGCCAGGAAGGCCTCCAGCTCCGGGTTGAAGTCGAAGTGGTTCTCGATGGCCCGCTTGCCCCGGCCGGTGACGATCAGGATGTCGTCGATGCCGCTGGCCACGGCCTCCTCGATGACGAACTGCAGCACCGGCTTGTCCAGGATGGGGAGCATCTCCTTGGGCATGGACTTCGTGGCGGGCAGGAAGCGGGTCCCCATGCCGGCCGCCGGGATCACGGCCTTGCGGACGCGCCGGGCCATCGCGCGGGACGAGGGGTGGTGGGTGCTCATGGCCGCCTCACGCGATCTGCGGGACGATGAGCGCGGCGCCCATCTCGGCGTACGCCGCCCGGAGCCGCGCCAGCCGCCCGGGGTCGCCGTCGTAGGCGCCCACCACGGCGCCGCCCGACCCGGCAAACTTCACGGCCGCGCCCAGCCGCCGGCCGGTCTCCACCAGCCGCCGGTTCCCCGGGCTGATGGCGATGAGCGAGGCGCGCAGGTCGAAGTTCGCGTCCATCAGCGGCCCGATCTCGCCGGCGCGGCCCTGCACCAGCAGGTCGCGCGCCTGCTGCGCCAGCTCGGCCCAGCGCTTGATGCCCGCCAGCACGTCGGGCTCGCCGCGGTTGAAGCGGGCGCGGAGGTCGTTGTGGGTCAGCTCCGTGCCCTCGGCCAGGTGGTCGTGGTAGGCCACGAACAGCGGGGGGAGCCAGGCGGGGTCCAGCGGCTCGTAGAGCCCGTGCCCGTCCCGCGCCATCCGCTCCCGGTCGAAGTCCATGAAGACCGCGCCCTCGTACACCTGGATCACCCGGTCCTGCAGCCCGGCGCCGATCTTCAGCTCGTCCAGCTCCACGCTGAGGATGAGGCCGGGGAGCAGCGGCTGCGGGACGGCCACGTCGAAGAACTGCATGAGGGCCCGCAGGGTGGCGGTGACGATGGCGCTGGAGCCCGCCAGCCCGACCCGGACCGGGATGTCCGTCTGGTACTCGACGGAGAAGTTGCGGTCCAGCGGCCGGCCCAGCTCGGCGCAGTGGTCGCCGAAGCGCTTGATGGCCGCCTTGATGAGCCGGATGCCGCCGTAGTAGCCGTGCAGCCGCACGTCCTCCAGCAGCTCGGCGTGGTTCTGGAACTCCAGCCGGTCGGCCCGCTGGGGCACGATGGCGAGCCGCGGCGACTCGTACAGCGTCACCCGCGCGCTGAAGTTCTTGACGATGAAGGAGATGGTCTTGCCGAAGTAGCCGTCCG
The DNA here is from genome assembly GCA_041946635.1 of Methylomirabilales bacterium (SeqCode). Lineage (GTDB taxonomy): Bacteria > Methylomirabilota > Methylomirabilia > Methylomirabilales > 2-02-FULL-66-22 > 2-02-FULL-66-22. The sequence goes on along the minus strand of JBHGAX010000018.1, from coordinate 14,926 downwards.
AGGGGTTGCCGATGAGGCCGGCTCGCGCATACGCTCGCGTGTGGATCATGCCGAGGGTCGTCCTTCCGCCGGGGTGAGGGGCTGCGCCGCCCCGTCCAGCTCGCCGGTGTCGAAGCCGGGGCGCAGGAAGCCGCGGGCCGCCGGGAAGCCGGCCTCCACCTCCCGGCGCAGCCGGGAGAGGCCGGCCAGGAGCGGCAGGAGCTCGTCCTCCTCCTCGGGCACCTGCCGCAAGACCTCCGACCACGCGACCACGGACCGATCGATGCCCAGGAGGGCCACCTTGGCGGAGCCGTCGGCGTCCCGCGGACCGGCCTGGGCCTCCGGCTCCTCCTCGGCCTGCAGCGCGGAGCCGAGCGCGCGCATGATCTTCACCCCGATCTGGTACTGGTACCAGCGGACGACCTCGGTCGCGTCGTTCAGCCGGTGCGCCTCGCCCTCGGGGTCCGCGCCGGGCAGCTCCAGCCGGCGCTGGGCGGCCAGCGCCTCGTGGCGGGCCTGCAGCCGGGGCGCGGCCCGGTCGAACCAGGCGCTCACCGCGTCCCCGTAGTCCGCCGCGGCGATGGTGCAGGGATGGCGCTGCACGTCGTCGTGGAGCCGCTGCTCGCGGGCCTGCTCGGCCTCCAGGTCCGCCGCGGACAGCTCGATGCCGTGCTCCTGCATCATCTCGCGGAGCATCTCCTCCGCCTCGCGGAGCATCCCCTCGATGCGCCGCCAGAAGGCCTGGTTGCTGATGTCCCGCGAGGCGCGGTCCGCCTGGTCCTCGTCCTCGTTGGCGGCGTAGACCAGGCAGCGGGCCGTGGCCGGACAGCGCTCGCACCAGCGGTCGCAGTAATTGTAGATGCCCGAGATGAAGCGGGGGTCTGCGGCCAAGTCCTTGAGCTTCCGGCGTCTCGGGGCCATGGCGTCCCTCGACCCGCGGCGTGCGGGGGATTACGCTTACCTCTCCTGCCCGCCGGGAGTCAACTGGTTTGTTCCCGGCGTGCAGCATGCCGGACCGATCTCCCTCCCGGCGGTTCGCGAGACACTGCACGGTGGTTTCCCTTGGCCCGGGACGAGGAAAGGCCTCGTTCCGCCCCGGCACACACGGGTTCCGGGACTCGTTCGCCCCGAGCGTACCGCAGCGGCGTCGAGGGGCCGGAGGCGTTCCGGCTCCGCGCAAGGATTTACGGCGTGAGCGGAATGCGGGGCGGGCGCGCCGGCCAGATGCCGCGCTGGAGCACGCTGGCGCCCTCGAAGACCAGCCAGCTCTGGCGCCCGTAGTGCGGCAAGGGGCGGAGCAGGGCCTGCAGGGCATCCGCGCGTTCGGCGGACACCACCATCATGGGGTGCCCGGCGGGGGTGACCGCCGCCCAGACCTGGGCCGAGCCGGCGGCGGGCAGGTCGGGGGGCCGCGGCGGCAGCCCGGCGCGGGCCAGGAGCGCGTCCACGTGGCCGCGCAGGCCCACCACCAGCAGCGGCGCCTCGGGCAGCCGCGCCTCCGGCGGGAGGCTCCGCGCGGGGTGATCCAGGAGCCGGGCGGCCAGGCCTGCGGCCGCCGCCTGCACGGCGGGCTCCGGCGTGGCCGGCACCGTGACGACGCCGGACGCCAGCATGACCTGCCGGAGAATGGCGGGCGCCTCGCCCGGGAGGAGGCGCCGGAACAGGCGAAAGTCCGGGTCGAGGGCGAGCGCGGTGGGCCGCGCGGCGAGCTCCACGGCAAACGCGCCCACGGCCTCCGCCAGCTCGAGGCGCCGCCGCTCCTCGCCGGCCTCGGTCGCGATCCCGATGGGCACCAGGAGCGGATAGGCCGGCGCATCCTGCCGGAGCACGAGCCGCACCCGATGTCCCGTGGCGGACGGCCCGGCCTGCGCCTGCTCGACCCGGATGCCGGCCGCGCCGGGGCGGCTCAGCCAGGGCGCGAAGGCCGGCGTCAGGTCCTGGCCCGCCGCCGCCTCGAAGGCGTGCTGCAGGTCGGCCCACCCCGCAGCCCGGCCCCGGTGCTCCCGCCAGACGCGCCGCAGGCCCTCCGTGAAGGCGGCCGGCCCGATGCGGTCCCGCAGCATCAGGAAGAGGAACGCCGCCTTGTGGTAGCCGAGCACCTGCGAGGTGCCGTGCGTCCGGGCGGCGAACCGCGCGAGCGGCGCGTCCTCGCCGGGGGGGACGGCGGCGAAGTCGCGCAGCCAGGCCAGCCGCATGGCGCGCGCGGCCTCGGGCCCCTCGTCCTCGGCATAGGCGTAGTCCGCCAGGAAGGTGGTGAGGCCCTCGGACCAGTTGCCGCTCGCCCGGTCCACGTAGACCCCGTTGCCCCACCAGTTGTGGAGGACCTCGTGGCCGAGCGAGGTGGTCCGGATGAAGGGCAGCCGGACGACGTCCGCGCCCAGGTACGTCAGGGTCGGCATGCCGAAGCCGGTCGGGAGCGGGCTGGACACCACGCTGAACCCGCCGAAGGGATAGTCGCCGATCATGCGGCTGTAGCGCAGCAGGTACGCTTCCGCCGAGGCCAGGTAGGCGCCGGCCAGGTCCGCCAGCTCCGGATGGAAGTACGTGCGCAGGCGGACGGGAGCGCCGGAGGGCAGGCGGAGGGTCCGCTCGCGGATCGTGTAGGGGCCGGCCAGGAGCGCCAGGTCCTCGGCCGGCTGCTCCGAGTCGAAGACGGCCACCGCCCGGCCGGACTCCTCGCGCTCCCCGACCAGGCGCCCGGCCACCAGGCCGCGCTGCCCGGCGGGCAGGTCGAGCGTCACCCGGTAGGTCATGAGCCGCCCGGGCACCTCCGGGTGCCAGCCGGCTCCTGCCGGCAGGTAGCTTCCCTTCGGGTCCGCCATGGGTGGAAGCCGGCCCAGCACGGCCCGGTGGTCCAGCGGCGTGAGGGGATCGAGCCGGCCGCGGTAGCGGATGCGGACCTCGTGCCGTCCCGCCGCCCCCAGCGCGAGCGTCCAGGCGCCCGGCCCGCGCGCGGCGATGCCCCCCCTCCCGCCATCCAGGCTGAGGGCCTCGACCGCGAACCGGCGATCGAGCCGGAGCGCGGCGGATCCGCTCCCCGGGAGCGTGAGCACGCCGTCGACCTGCAGCTCGCGGCGGGCGGGATCCAGGCGCACGCGCAGCTCGTGGTGGACGGCCTCGGGCTGCTCGGCCGCGCCCAGGGGCGACGCACCCGCGGGCACCAGGAGCAGCGCCAGGAGCAGGGGCAGGAGGAGGCGGCAGGCCATCACGGGCGCGCGGGGAAGCGGGCGAGGATCTCCAGGCTCTGCTCGCCCCGCGTCACCCGGAGCGGCAGGATCGTCCCGGCCGGCTGGCGGCGCACGGCCGCGATGAGCTCGGCGGGGTCGCGGACGGCCTCGCCGGCCGCCTGGGTGACGAGGTCCCCCGCGCGGAGCCCCGCCTGCTCCGCCAGGCTGCCCGGCGTGACCTCGCGGACGCGGACCCCGTGGGGGTCGGGGGCGATGGCGATGCCGAGCCGCGGCCGGGACACCGGCGGCGGGGGTGGGTCGGTGCCGTACACCACGTCCGCCACGCCGGCCTGGAGGCCGGCGCAGGGGGCGGTCTCGTCCCAGGGAAGCGCGCTGGCCACGGCGGTCACGCCGAGGTCCCGGAGCTGGTGCGGGACGCCGTGGCCCCGCCGCACGTGGCCGCTCCCCATGATGCCGACCACGAGCGGCGCCTGGGCGCCCCGCGCCCGCTCGGCGATCCGCTGCGCCATGGCCCGGTCCCACACCTGCTGGCCCTCCACGAAGCGGCGGAAGCGCGGCTCCGCCAGGTCCGCCTCCGCGGGCGCCTTGGGCGCACCGGCCCCGGCCGGCGCGCCGTGGTGGTGATCGCGGAAGGCGGCGTGCAGCAGGTGCAGGTACTCGGGGGAGGCCGGCGCGGGATCCGTCACCCCCTCCCGCTGGTCGGGCGGGATGGCGGCCCAGCCCTCGTCGCCCACGCGGCTCACCAGGCTCCGCTCCACGTTCAGCGCCAGCATGGGGAGCCGGTTCATCCGCGCGAAGTGGAAGAGCGGCAGGTACAGCGCGGCGTCGTACCCCCAGACCTTCGCCCACTCGGCCTGCACCAGGAACTCCTCGGCGGTCAGCTCGCCCGCCGTCCAGCGGTCCAGGACGGGCTGCACGCGGCGCGGGAACATCTCGAAGCCGAGGGCCAGCTCGGGCCGGAGGGCGTGCAGGCTGGAGACGGTGTGGAGCTGCCAGCGGTGGTGCTCCGGGTTCTCGTGGCTCTCGCCCAGCAGCACCACCTGCTGCCGGGCCAGCCGGGCCAGCACCTGGGCGGAGGGCTGCAGGTCCGCCGCGCCGGCCTGCGGCGCCGCCCAGCGGCCGGGGGGAACGCACGCCGTCGGGTGCGTGCCCGTGACCGCGCGCACGCCCACGGCGACGGAGAGGACGGCCCCGGTCCAGAGGAGGCGGCGCCAGAAACGCGTCAGGCTGTGCATGGACTCCCGATGGCGAGAGGGTCCGGGGGTCCAGAATCGCCGGGCTGCGCGCGGCTGTCAAGCGGGTCGGCGCTCGGGCGGGATCGGACGCGTCGGACGGGTCGGACACCGCGTCGGGTCAGACGTCGGATTCCAGCGGGGTGCTCCCCGCGTACATCGTGACGCCGCGCGGGAGCTGTCCCGGCCGGTAGCCGACCGGCTTGGTGAAGAGCCGGTCGTCGTGGATGGCTTTCAGGAAATCCTCACGGAAGCGGGGGTGCGCAATGCTGGCCACGGCCAGCGCCTTCTCGCCCGCCGTCAGTCCGCGCAGGTCCGCGATCCCGTACTCGTCCACGATCACCACCCCGTCGTAGGACGAGGCGGTGAGGCTCACGCCGGGCGGGTGCACCCGGACGATCTTGGACTCGCCCTTGCTCGTCACGCTCTTGACGGTGATGATCGGCACCCCGTAGGCCGGGTCGTTCAGCGCGCGGACGAAGTCGGGCTGCCCGCCCACGCCGCTGTAGTAGCGGTGCGCGTCCACGTAGTCGGCCCAGACGTTGCCGAAGAGGTCCACGCCCATGGCCGTGTTGACGGAGACGAAGGGGCTGTTCTTCCGGATGACGTCGGCCCCGTTGGTCACCGCGCAGGGGCGCATCTGCACCCCGGCCCGCAGGTGCACGAAGTCGTAGAGCGCGCGGGAGCCCATGATCAGCGAGGCCGTGCTGTAGCCCATGTGCTGCCGCTTCTTCCGGTTCGTGACGATGCCGTCCTTCTGCAGGAGCATCAGGCCGTCGCCGTACAGCTCCGTCTGGATGCCCAGGTCCCGGAAGCCCGCGTCGCGGATGGTGCCGATGACCGCGTCCGGGATCTGGCCGATGCCGGCCTGCAGCGTGGCGCCGTCGCGAATGAAGTGGCTGGCGATCAGCTCGCCGATGCGCCGCTCCGCGGGCGGGAGGCGGTCGAAGTCGGGCGCGGGGAAATCGTAGACCGGGGTGACGCCGTCCTGGATCAGGTAGTCCAGCGAGGAGCCGTCCACCACGCTCTGCCCCTGGGTGAAGGGCATGCTGGGGTCCAGCTCGGCGATGACGCAGGTGGCGTGGTCGATGGCGGTATGCAGCGCTTCGACCGAGAGCCCCAGGCTGTACTCGCCCGTCACCTCGTGTTGCCGCACCTTGAAGACCGCCACGTCGGGTTCGAAGGCGCGGCCCTTGCCGATGAGGCTGTCGATGTTGGCCAGGGTGCAGGGCAGGTAGAAGGCCCGGCCCTCGTTGGCGGCCTGCCGCACGTCGCCGCAGGAGAAGAGGGAGTAGGCCATCACCCGGTCCTGCAGGCCCGGCTCGACGTACGGCACCGGCCCCTGCAGGAGGAGGTGGACCATCCGGAGGTAGGGCAGCCGCGGTCGCCTGGCCCGGAGGGCGGTGGTCAGGGCGTGGATCGAAGCCGTCGGGGTGGCCGCGTTCGACCCGACGTACACCGTGATGACGTCGCGGTCCGAGAACGTCTTGGCGATGACCTCGGGGATCTCGTCCAGGGAGATGACGGCGGGTCGGGACGTCATGGCTGGCCCCCTCTCTGGTGACCGGCACGGCTTCCCGGACGGAGTCCGCCCGGGAAGCGGAACTCCTGGACCTCGGCAGGGGAGAGTCTAGTACAGACCGGCGCGCGATGCCAGCCAGAGGAGCGCAACGGGGTTGACGCGTCGAGCGTGGAGCGTCCCCGCCCCCCGGGCGGCTCCAGAGGGTCCAGCCGCAAGGCGCCACGCCGCAGCCCCTCGACTTCGCTCGGGGCCCTGAGCCTGTCGAAGGGCGAGTGGCGAGGCGGGGCAACGCCGCGGATGGGCCCTTTTCAGCGCCCGCTCAGGCGTCCAGCGTGACGAGGGGCAGCAGCCGCCGCAGCAGCCGCTCGGCGCGGACGGGGTTGTAGATGCCGCAGTGGCAGGGGCGGGTCAGCTCGATGGCGGCCTCGCGGGGCGTCTTGCGCCCGCGCTTCACCTCCGCCAGCATGCGCTCCACGAGGTTGGCGGGTACCATGCCGTGGCCGCACATGGTGGTGAGCTGCAGCACCTCGTCCGCCGGGAGCTTCCGGTACTGGCCGAAGATGCCCAGGGAGTTCTCCACCGTGTGCTTGGCCAGGCCGGCCTGCCGGCAGCCCTCCTCGGTGGCGTCGTGGACGCCGGTCACCACGACGGACATGCCGAGGTCCGCGGCCTTCAGCTCGCGCAGGATCTCGATCACGTCCTGCGCCTCGGTGAACACCCCGTGCACGATGGAGGTGCTCTGGATGTTGCCCAGGATCTCGTCCGGCGACTTGACGTGGCAGTTGCCCGTGACCATGTCGCCGTAGTTCACCGGGTGGTGCCTGAGGAGGATGCGGAGGAACTCCTGCATGCGCGCCGCCGAGCCCGACTCGTTCAGGCCCTTGGCCGACATGGTGAAGACGATGTAGTCCCCCGCCAGGCTCTCGCGGTCGCCCCGCCGGTGCAGCGTGTGAGTCACGGATGACCTCCTGGGACAGAACTTGAACCGCCAAGGCGCCACTGATCCATGGCAGAGGCGCGGAGGCGCGGAGGCGAAAGGGCGAGCCAGCCTTTCTGCCCAGGCGCCCGTGCGGTTCGTTCGCCCCGGCGTCGCCCCTGCGCCTCTGCGCCTTTTCGGGCCTCGGCGTCCTTGGCGCCTTGGCGGTTCACGGCTCTGCAGCCAGCGGCCGGCCCAGGCCCACGTTGCTCTTCCCGTTGATGGACAGGAACCGGCGCCCCTGCAGCTCGGTGAGGTAGGGCACGCTGCCGTCCGGGGCCACGCGGCTGATGATGTCGCCGGAGAAGACCGTGTCGATCTCCTGCGCCACGCGGTCCACCACGGCCAGGACCTCGGACAGGCGCTCGGCCGGCAGCAGGAACTCCACGATGGCCGAGAGCACCTTCTCGTTCAGCACCTCGGGGTTGATGCGGCCGGTCCTGCGGTCCACCATCAGCTTGGTGACCGGGTTGTTCTCCTCGAAGACGATGCCCAGCGCGGCCAGCGCCTGCGCCACCCTCTGCACGTCGTGGAAGCGCGCCCCCACCCCCGGCCGGCCCAGCTCGAAGGCCATGCCGTAGGTCCCGCGCCGGTAGCGGCCCGTCACCTCGTTGGTCTTCATCTCCTCGGTGCCCCGGCCCGGGATGCGGGTCTCCGGGTGGATCTTCAGCGGGTCGCTGAAGTTCTTGCGCACGATCCGCGGCCAGTGAAGCTCCGGCTGGTAGAGGGCGTCCGCCGGGCAGCAGCCGCTCCGCAGGCACACGCTGCACTCGACGCACTCGTCCTCGTCGATCACGTAGACGATGCGGGTGGGGTGCTTGCGGTCCCGCTGGAAGCGCATCACGCCGCCCAGCATGGTGCAGTAGGACCGGCACTTGCCGCACCCGAGGCACTTCGCCGGATCGATCCTCAATTCCCCGTCCCTCCACACGTCGCGGCGCGCGCGGCGCCCGACGTGGCGGCCAGCCGCGGCCGGTACGAGACGCCGCGCTCCAGCTCCCGCTCCAGCAGCGCGGCGGAGACCGCCGTCCGGCTCTTCACCAGCGCGGTCAGCACGCCCGCGCCCCGGATGTCGCCCAGCAGGAGGTAGCCCGCGAGCCGCCCGTCCGCGTGGACCAGCTTGCGGTAGAGCGGCGCCTCCGGCCGGATGCGCGAGAGCGTCTGGCCGCCGTCCGGCTCCCCCGCCGACACCACGCGGACGCCGAGCACCTCGGCCGCGTTCATGCGCAGCGCGCCCGAGAAGCGCGCCGGGACGCCGGCCATGTTGGCCCCCGCGATCCGGCCGCCCTCCGCCGCCGACGGCCAGATGGTGCTCGGCGCGTGGGCGCCCCGCGGGGCGTCCGGCGGCTCCGCCACGTCACCGGCCGCGTAGACGCCGGGGACGCCGGTGGCCATGTGCTCGTCCACCTGCACGCCCTGGCGCAGCACGAGCCCGCTGTCCCGCAGGCAGGCGACGTTCGGCTCCACGCCCTTCCCGATGAGCGCCAGTCCGCAGGGAAGCCGCGCGCCGTCCGAGAGGGAGACCGCCTCCACCTCGCCGTCGCGACCGTGAAAGGCGAGGACGTCCGTGCGGAGGTGCACGTGCACGCCCCGCCGCTGGAAGGCGCGCAGGAAGAAGTCGGAGGCCGTCCGGTCGAGGACCTGGGAGAGGATGCGGTCGGACGAGACGACCAGGTGCACCTCGCGCCCCTTGCCCGCCAGGGCCTCCAGGCTCTTCACGCCCACCGGCCCGGCGCCCACGATGACGACCGGGCCGGGCGAGGACCGGAGACGCGCCTTGATCGCCCGGGCGTCCGCCAGCTTCCGCAGCGTGACCACCCCGGCCAGCTCCTTCCCCGGCACGTCGAGCGTGCGGGGCGAGGAGCCCGTGGCGACGAGGAGCCGATCGTAGGGCAGCACCCTGCCGCTCGCCAGCCGCACCCGTTGCGCCGTCGTGTCCACGGCCTCCGCGGCCTGCCGCTGCACGAGCCGGATGCCGTGCGCCGCGTAGAACGCCCGGGGGGCGAAGACCAGCGCGCCGCGCGAGCGCTTGCCGGCGATGTACAGCGGGAGCATGACCCGGGAGTAGCCGAGCGCGTCCTCGTCCGAGACGATGGTGACCTGCCCCGCCGGGTCCAGGCGCCGGATCTCCTGCGCGGCCGAGATCCCGGCGATGCCGTTGCCGAGGAGGAGGTACCGGGTGGTCACCGCGCCGCTCCGCCCTTCAGCAGCGACGCCAGCTCCTCGGCCTGGATCGCCGGATCGGGCAAGCCCGGCGCGGCGAGGAGCCGGCCGCCGGAGATGGCCGGCCACTCGCTCGTCAGGACGCCGGCCAGCGCCGGGCTGCCCCAGAACGGCAGCCGGACGCCGATCTGCACGGCGAAGCCCAGGGACAGCAGGCTCACGGCCGTCGCCCAGGTGGCCGGCTGGTGGAACTCCGGGAAGGCGAAGGCCGCCGGCACGCCTTGCGCGAGCGAGACCACCCGCGGAATATCGCAGGCGCCCCCGATCGACAGGATGGGTGCCAGGCCATCGCGCGCCAGGTCCTCCGAGACGGCCGCGAGCAGGGGGGCGCGCCGCCTCCCCACCTCCGCCGCCAGGCCCGCCGCGTGCCGGCCCAGCCCGCCGCCGATGACCACCACGGCCCGCTGGGCCAGCGCGGCCTCCACGAGCGCCAGGGTGCGCTCGAAGAAGCTCTGCTGCACGTTCGGCTCGCCGAAGAGCACCGCCACGCCGGTCACCCGCCCCGCGGCGACCGCGCGCTCCAGCGGCTCTGCTTGATCCTGGAGCCGCCCGGCCGCCGCCGCGCCCATCCGGGCGGCAGCCGGGCGCTGCCCGGCGTGCCGGCAGGCGGCCTGCACCGCCTCGGCCGCCCTGGGGCCCGGCAGCGTGCCGCGCGCGGTGAGGAACAGCGGAATGCCGGAGCGCGCCGCCAGCGCCTCGACGGCGGGCCAGCCGGCGCCCGGCGAGACGACGACCGCGTCCACGCCCATGCCGAGCAGCAGCTCGGGCGAGCCCTGGTCGGGAACCCGCAGGAGCCCCGCGCCCTCGCCGAGCAGGTTCACCGACGCGCCCAGCCGCTGCGCCGCCGCGCGGAGCGCGGGGACCAGCCCCGTGGGCGCCGGGCCCAGCACCAGGAGGTTGGCGCCCTGCGGATCCAGCGCCGGGGCCGGCTCCTCCGGGCCGCCCTGGCCTTGGAGGAGCGCCGCGTACTGGATCAGCCCCAGGCGCGTGAGGTCGCGCAGGGTATCGGCCAGGTAGCCCCTGTGCGCGAAGTAGCTGTTCTGCACGCGCAGGACGTCCTCCCGCCGGACGGGCAGGAGGCCGGCCGCGGCCAGGCGCTCCCGCGCCGCGGGGAGAAGGGCGGGCGCGACATCCGGCAGCTCGGCCGCCTGCTGTCCCGCCCGGAGCGTCTCCACGACGCCCGCCAGGGTGGCCTGGAAGAGCGCCTCCATCACGATCTGGTCGCGGTCCGCGCCGCAGATCCCCCGGCTCGGCTCGTCGCCGAAGGGGTTGATGCGGCAGGGACCCTGGAAGCACTTGCGGCAGTTCAGGCCGTTGCTGGTGAACCCGCAGAGCGGCAGCTGCCGCTCGTAGCGCTCCCACAGGAGATCCACCCCGCGCCCGTCCGCGTCCAGGATGAGGGGCGCCGCCTCCGGCAGGGCGCTCTTCTTGTGCATGCGTTCCATCGTCAGCCCTTCCCTGAGAAAGACTCTGTACAGCGATGAGCGCGGCGAGGTTTCTCTCCGCATCCGCTCGCCCCGAGCCCCTCGACAAGCTCGGCAGGCTCCGCGCAGCGGAGTCGAGGGGCATCAGGCTGCCTGGCCCTCGACTTCGCCCTCGCCCCTCGCGAAAGAGCGCGCGCGAGGGGCAGGCGTCCAGGCAGGGCGCATCCTCGCAGTGGCGGCACTGGACCGGGAAGCCGCCCGTCCCGGCCTCCTCCACCCGCACGCGGGCCAGCGGCGCCGGCGTCTCGAAGATGGCCTCCGGCAGGCGCCGGGAGAGGGACGACCGATGCACCGCGCAGGCGATCTCGCAGCTCCGGCACGCGACGCAGCGCGCCGGCTGCACGAAGAGGGTTCTCATGGTGCTCCTCGGAGAAGAAGACGGCCCGGGCGCCGGGCGCAGCTCTTGCGGCCGGCGGGCAACCGGCGGATTGTGCACCCGTTTCCGCGCGGGCAGAAGCGGATACGGCAATGCCGCGCTGCTTGTACGCCGGCGCAGGCATTCGAGGCGCCGCGGCGGCCCCGAACCGCAGAGGCGCAGAGGCCGCGGAGAAATCCAGATGGGCCACACCGCGTGACTCGTCTTGGCTCTGCGAGCTCTGCGTCTCCGCGGGGCGAGGGGAATGTGTGGAGCCGCTAGAACCGCGGCTCCTGGAGGTACACGTCGATGGGCTCGGTGTAGTACAGGGTCTCGCTTCGCGTCAGCGTGCCGGAGGCGACGTCCGTGACGAGGCGGTAGAAGCGCTCGCCCGCCTCCGCCGGCGACTCGGAGCCCTCGATCACCGTCCCCGAGTAGAAGTCCACGCTGTCGCGCGCGGCGGCGTAGGTCTTGGGGTTGGCGGTGGCCCACAGGAACGGCGCCACCACGGAGGGCGAGCCCTCCAGGAGCGTGCGTCCGGCCACCCCGCCGCCGCCCAGCTGGAACAGGACGATGTTGGCGCCGGCGGCGGCGTAGCCGGCAAAAATGGACAGGTGGCCCATCCAGTTGTCCACGAAGTGGAGGCCCTTGCCGGCGGGCCGCTCCGCGTACCGGAGGACGCCCTGGATCGGCGCCGTCCCCGCCTTGTGGATGGCCCCCAGGCTCTTCTCCTCCAGCGAGCTGATGCCGCCCTTGATGTTCGACGGCACCGGGTTCACCGTGCGGAGGTCGAGTCCCGTGCCCTTGGCGCGGGCCTCGATCCGGGCGGCGGCCTCCAGGATCGCCTGCGCCACGGCGGGGCTGGCCGCCCGCCGGGCCAGCGCATGCTCGGCGCCGATGATCTCGGTCGTCTCGCCGAAGAGCGCGGTCCCGCCCGCGGCCACGATCCTGTCGTAGAGGTAGCCGACGGCCGGGTTGCCCGCGATGCCGGACGTCGTGTCGGAGTAGCCGCACTTCACGCCCAGGCAGAGGTGCTCGTCGCCCACCTCCTGCCGGCGGAGCCGGGATGCCTCGTGCACCATCTCTCGGGCGAGCTGGATGCCCTTCACGATGGCGCCGTACGTGCCGCCGTCGCGGGCGGGGTCGAGCACCTCCACGCGCTTCTTGCCGGCGGCGATCTCGTCCGCGAGGCGCTCCACGGCGAGCTCGGGGTAGCCCGCGCCGGGGCTGGCGGCGTGCAGGAGCACCGAGGCCACGTTGGGATTGCGGCCGAGCCCGATCAGCACCCGCGCGATGGCCTCGCGATCGTTGGCCGTCCGGCCCGACCCGTGGTCGGCCGTCATGATGGTCTTCGTCCCGGCCACGAAGTCGCAGACGGACTTCGCGATGATGCCCTGGGGGAGCACGAGGACGTAGTTGCGCGTGCCGACCGACCCGTCGGCCCGCACATAGCCGAGGAAGCTCATGGCCGCTCCCTCCCCGTCAGGTCGCCCCGGGCGCGCGTGCCTTCGAGGTTGTGCACGTGGACCAGGGCGCCCTGGGGAATCGCGGCGCTCGCGGTCCCGATCGTCTCTCCGTACTTGCGGATGATCTCGCCCTTGGGAATCTCCGCCAGGGCGATCTTGAAGCCGAAGGGAATCCGCTCCAGGGCCCGCAGCGTGACGGCGTTGTCCCCGACCGGCACCCGGACCTCCTCGCCGGCCTGGATCTCCTCCACGGCGGTGGCGACGTTGTCCGCGGGATGCATCACCAGCGCGCGCCTCGGCATGGCTCTCCTCCTCGCCTATTCACCACGCAGCTGAGACGGCTCGTCGTGTCAAGCCGCCGCCCCGCGCTTGGCGCGGGGCGGGATCATGACCGTGGACAGCGAGCCGACCACGAGCAGCAGCGCGACGCCGTCCGCCCAGCCGGGCCGCTCGCCCAGCAGCAGCATGCCGCTCCAGACCCCGATCGCCGGCACCAGCATCACGGCGAGACCGGAGACGCCCACCGGCGCGACCAGGGCGATCTTGGTCCAGGCCCAGTAGCAGAAGATGAAGCACACGAAGATGTTGTACAGCACGCCGAGCATGGGCCAGAGCGACAGCGCGAACGGGTTGAAATCGCCCGGCTCCACGGCGAGCGCGATGGCCACGATCGGGACCGCGCCGAAGAGCATCTGCCACGCGGTGAAGGCCGAGGGCGCCAGGTCCACCGGCCAGCGCTTCATCATCACCGTGCCGAGCGCCCAGGTGGTGGCCGCGCCCAGCATGAGCAGCGCCCCCAGCGGCGAGCGGCCCACCGCCTGGAGATCGTTCCCGAGCAGGAGCACCACGCCGCCCATGGCCAGGGCCACGCCCGCCGCGCGGCGGCGGGTGAGCGGCTCGCCGATGAGCCAGGCGGAGAGGAGGACGGCCCACGCCGGCATCGTGTAGGCCAGGATGGCCGCACGGCCCGAGGCCATGAGGCGCACCCCGTACACCGCGCAGATGTTCCAGCCGGCCATGTTCACCACGCCGATCGCCGCCAGCCGCGCCCACTGGCCGCGCGGCACAGCCAGGGAGAGGCCGCTCCACCCTGCCAGGCCGAAGAGGCCCAGGGCGCCGAAGAGCAGGCAGAGCGTCCGGAAGTGCATGGGGCCCATCTCGGTGAGGACCACCTTCAGGACGGGCCAGTTGATGCCCCAGCCGAGCGTGAGGGCCGCGAGCAGCCACAGGAGGCTCAGGGGGAAGGTCGGGTGCTGGGGCGCGGGCGGCCCGGGCGCCCGGGAATCGCTCACCGGGCCTCCCGGAGCACCGCCGCGATGACGCCGAGGCTCCGCTCCAGGGCCTCCACCGGGGCGTCCTCCGTCACGCTGATGGCGAAGCCGCGCCGGCTCCCGGCCTCGGCCACGAGCTGCCGGGTGTGCGCCGCGATGGCCTCGGGACGCTCGACGTGCACCGAGCTGGTGAAGTTGATCCAGAGCGCCTTGCCGGGCCAGCGCTCCCGCGCCTCGCGCAGCGAGAGGTCCCCCATGGGGGGCGGCGTCAGGGCCTCCACGATGTCCAGGTCGGCGGCGGCGATCTCCTCCACGAGCGACTTCAGGCGGCCGTCCATGTGGACGGCCAGGCGCTTCCCGGTGGCGGCGAGCCGCTCGCGCAACCGCCGGTACTCGGGCATGAGGTACGCGCGAAAGCGCTCGCGGCCCACCACGTCGCTGCTCACGTTGTCCCCGAGCTGCACGACCTCCACCGGCGTCCCGGCCGCCAGGTCGTACAGCTCGGTGTACCGCCGGGCCATCACGGCGTGGAGCGAGTCGAACCGCTCGCGCTCCTCCCGGTAGTCCACGGCGAACTGCTCGTAGCCCATGAGCTGGTAGAGCATCTCCTGCAGGGGCGCCTTGGCCACCCGGACCATGACCACGCCGTCGCCGCCCAGCCGCCGCTGGGCCTCCCGGATGGCATCCAGGTTGTCGCGGTACACCGCGTCGCGGAAGTAGAACTCCATGACGGGGTAGTCCTCCGGCCCCTTGATGAAGTGCTCCTGGATCCAGTTCGAGGTGCCGTAGGCCGGCTCCGGCGTGAGCGTCTGCCAGACCTCGCCCACCGGCGTGCGGATGGTCCGCCGCACCAGGGCGCGGCCGGCGTCGCGGTACTCGCGCGTGACGATCTCCACCTCGCGGTGCTCCACCCGGTGGGCCGGCAGGCGCACGATCAGCCCCAGGCCCGCCTCGCGCAGGAGTCGCTCGGCGCAGCCGCGGGGCAGGATCCAGTCGTACACGGTGAGCGGGACCTGGTCGGGCTCCTCCCAGGCCATGGCGGCCAGGATCCGTTCGCGCGGATTCACGGGACCTCCTCTCCTGATGCGGCAGCCGCGGGGCCGAAGCATGGCTCGTCCGCCCGCCGCTTGTCAACCGCAACCCACGGTTCGCAGAATCGCTGGCCGCGGCGCCAGCCCTCTGCTACCCTCTGCCCCGCGGTGTGTCTTTGCGGACCGAAGCCGATGGGTC
>JBHGAX010000179.1:0-8247 GCA_041946635.1 Methylomirabilales bacterium (SeqCode) | reverse complement strand
GTGGGTGGGCCGCCGCCGATCAGCGGGGCGGGGTGGCGGGGTGGGTCGGGAACTCGAAGACCAGCTCGCCCGGTTTCACGAGCCCCAGGTCCTCCCGGGCGATGGCCTCGATGCGGGAGGGGTCGCCGCGGAGGGCCCGCACCTCGTCGGCCAGCACCGCGTTGGCCGCGCCCAGCGCCTCGATCTCGCGCGTGAGCGCGGCCTTTTCCTGCTGCATCTGGTAGAGGCGGATGAGGCCGCGATTCCCCAGGATGGAGACCAGGGCCAGCACGAGGAGGACCAGCGCCGCCAGCCGGAGCTGCCGCGGGATGGAGCGGCGCTCTTTCCGGCCCGCCGGCGGTCCCATCCTCCAGGCTGCCATGGCCGCCTCGCCCTAGCTCCGCGCGCGCGCCCGGCCGACCGCCTCCCGGCCCAGGAACACCCCCGCGTCGCCCAGGTCCTCCTCGATGCGGAGGAGCTGGTTGTACTTGGCGATCCGGTCGCTCCGGCAGGCCGAGCCGGTCTTGATCTGGCCCGCCGAGGTGGCGACCGCCAGGTCCGCGATGGTGGTGTCCTCGGTCTCGCCGGAGCGGTGGGACACCACGCAGGCGTAGCCCGCCCGCTGGGCGGTGTACATGGCGTCCAGCGTTTCGGTGAGCGTGCCGATCTGGTTCACCTTGATGAGGATGGCGTTGCCCACGCCGCGGGCGATGCCCTCCCGCAGGATCTTGGTGTTCGTCACGAACAGATCGTCCCCCACGAGCTGCACGCGGTCGCCCACCCGCCGCGTCAGCTTGGCCCAGCCGTCCCAGTCCTTCTCGGACATGCCGTCCTCGATGGAGACGATGGGGTACTGCTCCACCCAGCGCGCCCAGAACTCCACCATCTCGTCGGTGGAGAGCCGCTTGCCGCCCTCCCCCTCCAGGACGTAGCGCCCGTCGGTGTAGAACTCGCTGGCCGCCGGGTCCAGGGCCAGGAACATGTCGGTCCCCGGCCGGTAGCCCGCCTGCTCGATGGCGGTCAGGATGAGCTGCACCGCCTCCTCGTTGCTGCGGAGGTCCGGCGCGAAGCCGCCCTCGTCGCCCACGGCGGTGTTGTAGCCCTTCTTCTTCAGCACGCCGCGGAGCGCGTGGAAGACCTCGACCCCCATGCGGAGCGCCTCGCTGAACCGCTCGGCCCCCAGCGGCATGATCATGAACTCCTGGAGGTCCACCGTGTTGTCCGCGTGCTTGCCGCCGTTCAGGATGTTCATCATGGGCGCGGGCACGACCTTGGCGTTCACGCCCCCCAGGTAGCGGTAGAGCGGCAGGCCCACCTCGTCGGCGGCCGCCTTGGCCACCGCCAGGGAGACGCCCAGCACGGCGTTGGCCCCCAGATGGCTCTTGTCCTCCGTCCCGTCCAGCTCGATGAGGATCTGGTCCAGCTCGGCCTGGCTGGACGCCTCCAGCCCTTCGATCTCGGGCGCGATCGTCTCGTTGACGTGCTCCACGGCTTTCAGCACGCCGCGCCCCAGGTACCGGCTCTTGTCCCCGTCCCTCAGCTCCAGCGCCTCGCGCTCGCCCGTGGAGGCCCCGGAGGGCACGGCCGCCCGCCCCAGGGCGCCGCTCTCCAGCACGATCTCCACCTCGACCGTCGGATTCCCGCGGGAATCCAGGATTTCCCGTCCGTGCACCTCGGCGATCTCGCTCATCAGCACACTCCGAAAGCAAAGAGTCCCGATGGAGGGAGTCGGGCCCCTCCGACGCCCGCTCGGCCGTTGGACAAATCCCCCCAGCCCCACGGGGGGCGAGGGGGGATGCGATGCATCTCCCTGTCGCCGGCGCGCTCAGCCCCGGATCACGGCCTCGCCGGCGGCGGTCAGCGCCTCCAGCCGCTCGGGGGTGGCCGCCTCGACGTAGAGGCGCACCACCGGCTCCGTCCCCGAGACGCGCAGGAGCACCCAGCTCCCGTCCTCCAGGATCAGCTTCGTGCCGTC
The DNA here is from genome assembly GCA_041946635.1 of Methylomirabilales bacterium (SeqCode). Lineage (GTDB taxonomy): Bacteria > Methylomirabilota > Methylomirabilia > Methylomirabilales > 2-02-FULL-66-22 > 2-02-FULL-66-22. The sequence continues at coordinate 6,293 of JBHGAX010000179.1, read as the reverse complement.
CAGGCGCTTCACGTCCACCACCGCCAGGTCGGCCAGCGCCCCCGGGGGCACGCGGAGCCGGTCGTTCAGCTGCTGCACGGCCTCCGGCTGCAGGCGGTAGTTGCGCCGGCGGGTGAGCAGCGTGCCCACCTCGGCGTACACCTCGTGCAGGAGGGCCTTCAGGCGCGCACGGCCGCGCGAGGCCACCAGCTCGGCGGCCAGCAGGCAGGCCAGGATGCCGTCCTTCTCGGGCACGTGGCCCTTCACCGAGAGCCCGGCGCTCTCCTCCCCGCCCAGCACCACGGCGTCCTTGCAGATCAGCTCGCCGATGTACTTGAAGCCCACCGGCGTCTCGTACACCGGGACCTGGAGATGGCGGGCCACGGCGTCCAGCAGGTGGCTGGTGGCCACCGAGCGGGCCGCCCCGCCGGTCCAGCCGCGCGTCTTCACCAGGTGCCGGAGCAAGAGGGCCAGGAAGTAGTTCGGCTCGAGGAACGAGCCGTCGGCGTCCACGAGGCCGAAGCGGTCGGCGTCCCCGTCCGTCGCCAGGCCCAGGTGCGCGCCGGTCTCCACCACCTGGAAGGCCAGCTCCTTCAGCTGGTCCTCGGCCGGCTCGGGCGAGCCGCCCCCGAAGTTCGGGTCCCGCCAGGCGTGGAGGGTGAGGACCTCGCAGCCCGCGGCCTTCAGGATCCGGTCCGTGTAGCCCTGCGCCGCGCCGTACAGCGGGTCCACCACCACCTTCAGCCGGGCGTCCCGGATGACGTCCAGGTCCACCAGGGAGCGCAGCCGCTCGAGGTACGCCGGCTGCGGATCGATCCGCTCGAGCAGGCCGCGGGCCTCGGCGTCCCCCAGCGGCAGCTCGGCCACGCGGCTCGCCAGCAGCTCGTTGGCCCGCGCCTGGATCCGCCTGGTCACCTCCGGCAGGGCGGGGCCGCCCCAGGCCGAGGAGAACTTCACGCCGTTGTACTCGGGCGGGTTGTGGCTGGCGGTGACCACCACGCCGCCCGCCGCCTTCCGCCGGAGCAGCTCGAAGGCCACCACGGGCGTGGGGGTGTCCCGCACGCAGAGGACGGCCTTCACCTCCTGGGCCGCCAGCACCCGGGCCACCTGGGCGGCGAAGGCCTCGGAGAGGAACCGCGTGTCGTAGCCGATGACCACGCCCCGCCCGGCCGCCTCGCGGCCCTGCTCGCGGATGTGCTCGGCGATGGCCTGGCTCACGGCGCGGACCCCGGTGAAGGTGAAGTCCTCCGCGATGATGCCGCGCCAGCCGGACGTCCCGAACGCGATGCTGCTCATGCGCTCTCCCGGGGGCTGGCTAGGCCGCCTCGCGGGCCAGCCAGCCCTTCAGCTTCTCGCGATACCGGCCGGCCAGCTCGTCGGCGGCCACGCGCGTGCCGGCCTCGGCCAGGATGTGGAAGGCCGGCCGGTCCGGATCCGGGTAGAGGATCACCCAGTCGCTGCCGCAGTGGACCTTCACCCCGTCCACCAGCTCCACCGGCTCGTCCTTGGTCGCCTCGATGAGGGTCCGCATGAGCATGCCCTTGCGCTCCCACGGGCAGGGCAGCTGCTCGCGCGCGGTGGCCCGCTGCGGCACGTTGCGGATGGCCTCGTGCAGGGTGAGCCCGCTCTGGATCAGCATCTCCAGCAGCTTCAGGCTGGCGGCCATGGCGTCGAAGGCGGGCTGGAAGCGGGGGAAGATGAAGCCGCCGAAGGCGTCGCCCACGAAGACCACGCCCTCCTGGGCCGCGGCCTCCATCTGCGCGCGGGGCGCGATCTTGGTCCGCACCACCCGGAAGCCGTGCGGGGCCACCAGCTCCTCCAGGATGCCGCTGGCGGTGATGGGCACGCCGATGATGCCCGGCGGCTGGGTGCGGGCCACCAGGAGGGCCGCCACGGAGAGGGCCAGGTCGTCCGGCAGCACGTCCCCCTTGTTGTCCACCAGGAACAGCTTCTCGGCCCCCGTGTCGAAGAGCACCCCCAGGTCGGCCCCCAGGATGCGCACGATCTCGCAGAGCTGCTGCCGCGACCGCTGGAACTCCTCCGCCGTCTTGGTGATGCGGGTCTCGTCCATGTAGGCGTTCAGGGCGATGACCTCGCAGCCCAGCCGGCCCAGGATGGCGGGGAAGATGGTGGCCGCGCTGCCGTAGGCGTAGTCGATGACGATCTTGGGGGCGCGGCTCCGGATGGCGTCCCGGTTCACGAAGTTCAGGACGCCCGACTGGTAGTACTCGACGTCGTACTCGGGGAAGGACAGCGCCCCGGTCTGCTCCATGGGGGCGCGCCGGAAGTCCTCCCGGAAGAACAGCCGCTCGATGCCCTTCTCCCGGTTGGCGGAGATGTCCATGCCCCGCTCGTCCAGGAACTTGATGTCCAGGAGCTCGGGGTCGTAGGGCGAGCGGCGCACGTGCACGCCCGCCACCGCGGTCCGGCCGCGGATCTGGAAGCGCACCACGGGCACGGGCGTGACCCGCAGATCGTGCACGTCCACGCCGGCGGAGAGCAGGCCGCTGATGATGGCGCGGTTGATGAGCCGCGAGGTGCGGTGGGCGTCGCGGCTCGTGCACACGATGGCGTGCTCGCGGAGCGTCGCGCCGAAGGCCGCGCCCAGCTTGGCCCCGAACTCGGGCGAGATCTCGATGTTGCCGAGCCCCGTGACCCCGTAGGCCGTGAAGAGGGACTTGGCCCAGCGCTCGCCCCACACCAGGCTGGTGGTGAGGGTGGCCTCGTCCTCCACCACCTTCTGCGGCCAGATCTTCACGTCGGCCTTCACCACCGAGCCTTCGCCGATCCGGCAGTCGTCGCTCACCAGCGCGCCCTCGAACAGGCGCGCGCGGGCCTTGATCTCGCTGCCGCGGCCGACCACGTTCTCGTTCAGCACCGCGCCCCGGCCCACCGTGACGTGGTTCCAGACCACCGAGTCGGAGATGGACGCCCCCTCCTCGATGACGCAGTGATCCCCGATGACGCTGTTGGCGATGCGCGCGTTGGCCTCCACCCGGCTGCCGCGGCCCACGATCACGGAGCCCCGGAAGCTGGCCGTGAAGTCCACGCGCGTGTCGTCGCCCAGCCACACCGCCCGGTCCAGCCCCTCCACGCGGCGCCCGGGGAGGTCCACCCGGATCACCCCGTTCAGGACGTCCTGGTGCGCCAGCCGGTACTCCAGCAGGTCGCCCACGTCGCGCCAGTAGCCCCCGGCCACGTGGCCGAAGAGCCGCTTGCCCTCCCGCATCATCACGGGGAAGAGGTCCTTGCTGAAGTCGAACTCCCGGCGGGCGGGAATCAGGTCCAGGACCGGGGGCTCCAGGACGTAGATGCCCGTGTTCACCGTGTCGCTGAACACCTCGCTCCAGGTCGGCTTCTCCAGGAAGCGGGTGATCCGGCCGTCCGGCTCGGTGATCACCACGCCGTACTGGAGCGGGTTCTCCACGCGGGTGAGCAGGATGGTGAGGTCCGCCTGCTTGGCCCGGTGGAACGCCACGGCCGCGCCCAGGTCGAAGTCGGTGAGCACGTCCCCGCTGATCACCAGGAAGGTGTCGTCGAGCTGCGCTTCGGCGTTCTTCACCGCCCCGGCGGTGCCGTAGTCCTCCGTGGGGGCGACGTAGCGCATGCGCACGCCGACCTTGCTCCCGTCGCCGAAGTAGCTCTCGATCAGCTCGGGCTGGAAGTGGAGCAGGGTCACCAGCTCCGTGATGCCGTGGCGGCGGAGCAGGTCCACGATGTGCTCCATCATGGGCTTGTTCGCCATCGGGATCATCGGCTTGGGGACGTTGTTGGTGAGCGGGCGCAGGCGGGTTCCGAAGCCTCCGGCCATGATGACGGCTTTCATGGGTGTCTTTCCTCGGCGGTCGCGATGTCGGAGGCGCAGGCGAAATCCGTGGTGAACTATAGGTGGGCGCGCCGAGGCTTGTCAAGGCCGATCCGGCCCAATCCTCTTGATATTAAAGGTGAGCGCGGCGTCAGGCGGGCGCGGCGGGAAGGTACGTGCGCGGGACGCGGGGGCCCAGGCCGCAGAGCACCTCGTAGCTGATGGTGCCCTGGAGGGCGGCCACCTCGTCCGCCGTGATGGCCTCGCCCCCCTGGCGGCCGATCAGCACCACCTCGTCGCCCACGGCGGCCCCCGGGACGTCGGTCACGTCCACCAGCGTGAGGTCCATGCAGACCCGGCCCACCACGGGGGCGCGCCGGCCGCGCACCAGGACGTGGCCGCGGTTGGAGAGCCGGCGGCTCCAGCCGTCGGCGTAGCCGATGGGCAGGAGCGCGATGCGCACGTCGCGCGGGGCGACGAAGGTGCGGCCGTAGCTCACCGCGGCGCCCCGCGGGAGGTCCTTGAGCTGCCGGATGGCGGTGCGCAGCCGGAGGACGGGCTGGAGCGCCGGCCCGCGGCCGCCCGCGCCCCGGGGATGGTAGCCATAGAGCAGGATGCCGGGGCGCACCAGGTCCAGCCGCGCCTCGGGCACGAGGAGCAGGCCCGCGCTGTTGGCCGCGTGGCGCAGCCCGACCGGGAGGCCGGCCGCGCGGCAGGCCTGCCAGGCCGCGTCGAAGCACGCGAGCTGCGCGCGGGTGTGCGCCGGGTCCTCGGCCTCGGCCTCCGCGAAGTGCGTCATCAAGCCGCGCACGCGGACGCCGGCCGCCGCGCGCAGCACCGCGGCGGCCCGCGCGACCTCCCCCGGCTGGAAGCCCACGCGGCCCATGCCCGTGTCCACCTTGAGGTGCACGTGTGCCGTCCGCCCCGCCGCCCGCGCGGCCGCACGCAGGGCCTCGATCTGCCCGAGGTCCGACACGCACTGATCGAGATCGTGCGCGAGGGGCAGCGCCGCCTCCGCCGGGGCCAGCGGGCCCAGCACCAGGATGGGGGCCGTGATCCCCGCCTGGCGCAGGGCCGCGCCCTCCTCGGGGATGGCGACGCCGAGCCAGGTCGCCCCGGCGCCCAGCGCGGTGCGCGCGACCGGCACGGCCCCGTGGCCGTAGGCGTCGGCCTTCACGACCGCCATGACCGCCGCGGTGCCGGCAAGCCGCTTGGCGGTCTCCACGTTGGCTGCAAGCGCCGGCAGGTCGATCTCCGCACGCGTTTCTCGCACGGCGCCCTCCGTATCGGCGCCACCTTAGCAAGAATCCCCGGCCGCAGCAAGCACCGCGGGATCGGGAAGAGTGGGAAAAAAACGGCAAAAAACATACATATCTGCCGGTCTCGCGCGTTGGAGCGCTGCGTACACCCGTCCTGTCGTGTTTTTCTTCTTGCAATTGCCTCCCCCTCGTGGGTAAATTCCCCGCCTGTCAGCACTCGCCTGAAGTGAGTGCTAACGATTGCAGAGGCGCGGCAGGACCTCCATCCGAAGACCTCTACCGCAATCACCGAACGCAGCGGCCGAGGAACCGGCGAGCGTCACACGCTCTCGGCGGGCGTGAGGGCTTCGCTTTTCTGGCGACGTTCTTCAACAACGTAAGCGAAAGGAGTGGATGCGATGAAGAAGATCAGGCCATTGCAGGACCGGATCCTCGTGAAGCGGCTCGAGGAGAAGGAGATCAAGAAGGGCGGGATCATCATCCCGGACACCGCCAAGGAGAAGCCCCAGGAGGGCGAGGTCATCGCCGTGGGTCCCGGGAAGGTGACGGACGACGGCAAGCGGCAGCCCATGGAGGTGAAGGCCGGCGACAAGATCCTGTTCGGGAAGTACTCCGGCAGCGAGGTCAAGCTGGGCGACGAGGAGTACCTGATCATGCGCGAGGAGGATGTGCTGGGGATCCTCCAGTAGGCGCTGGCCCCATCGCGGATCGCGACCATCACAACTTCCGAAGGAGGAGACAGGATGCCTGCCAAGCAACTGATGTTTGACGAGGAGGCCCGCCGGCAGATTCTGCGCGGCGTGGACAAGCTGTCCAACGCCGTGAAGGCCACGCTGGGCCCCAAGGGCCGGAACGTGGTGCTGGACAAGAAGTTCGGCGCTCCGAACATCACGAAGGACGGCGTGACCGTGGCGAAGGAGGTCGAGCTGGAGGATCCCTTCGAGAACATGGGTGCCCAGATGGTGAAGGAGGTCGCCTCCAAGACGTCCGACATCGCGGGCGACGGGACCACCACGGCCACCGTGCTGGCCCAGGCCATCGTGCGCGAGGGCATGAAGAACGTCACCGCCGGGAGCAACCCCATGGCCCTGAAGCGCGGCATCGACCGGGCGGTGGAGGCGGTGGTCGAGGAAGTCAAGAAGATGTCCAAGCCGACCAAGGGCAAGAAGGAGATCGCCCAGGTCGCGACCATCTCGGCCAACAACGACAAGACCATCGGCGACCTGATCGCGGACGCCATGGAGAAGGTG
>JBHGAX010000178.1:0-8270 GCA_041946635.1 Methylomirabilales bacterium (SeqCode) | reverse complement strand
CGATGCCGCATGCATGACCTCGAGGTCCCCCGGCCCGCCCCGTAACGCCGAGCCCGCGGGCGAGCCCGTCCCCGGCACGGAGGCCGCCGTTTTGTGGCGGCCGACCCGGGGTAAGGGCGACCCGGCATCGACGAGGCGAGGCGTCGGAGGGGCGGGCCGGGGGACCGGCATATGCCACCGTCGTTTCGTTCCAGAGGACTCAGCTGACCGCTGACCGCTCCTCGAGAGAGCCCATGGCCAACGCGCTGCGATGGTGGTCCGGCCTCCTGCTGGCGTTCGGGCTGCTTCTCGTGCTGCGGCTGGTCCTGCCGCTGCCCTTCGCCAACGAGATCCTCATCTTCTCGATCTACACCCTGGGCTGCAACTTCCTGCTCGGCCGGGTCGGCTTCATCTCCTTCGGGCAGCCCGCCTATCTGGCGGTCGGCGCCTATGCCACGGCCTTCTATCTCTACTACTTCGGCAGCAATCCCTACGTCGGCCTGCTCCTCGGGATCGCGGCCGGCCTGCTCGTGGCCATGCTCGTGGGGCCGTTCTTCGTCAGGCTCCGCAGCGACTACTTCGCCCTGGTGAACCTGGCCCTGGCGGTGATCGTCTTCTATCTCATGGAGAAGGTGCTGGCCCCCATCACCCACGGCGACAACGGCCTGTGGTTCCTGGCCAACATGGCGCCCACGCCCGTGCTCGACCTCGGCAAGCCCGGCGAATTCTTCATCTTCACGCTGCTGCTGAGCCTGGCCATCTGGGCCTTCTACAAGTACCTCGACGACTCCATCTACGGCGCCTGCTGCCTGGCCACCAAGATCAACGAGGACAAGCTCCAGTTCCTGGGCTACAGCAACTTCCGCATTCGCTGGCTCGCGTTCGTCATCGCGAATACGACCACGGCGCTGGCCGGCTCCCTGTATGCGGTCTACTTCGGCTTCGTGAGTCCGGAGGTGAGCAGCCCGGCCCGGGCCGCGGACCCCGTCGTGGTCACCATCCTGGGAGGGGTCGGCACGCTCTACGGGCCGATCGTGGGCGCCATCGCCTACACCGGGATGAAGGACCTGGTGGCCGGCTACATCGCCAACTGGGAGCTGATCATCGGCTTCCTGCTCATCTCCATCATGCTGGCGGGCGAGAAGGGCATCTGGGGGACGCTGGAGCCGGTGCTGAAGAGGGCGCTGCTGCCGCGGGGGCGGGGGGGCGGGCCGGGAGCCAAGTGATGGACGCACAGCTCCTGATTTCCGGGATCATCTTCGGCCTGAGCATCGGCAGCATCTTCTTCCTGCTGGCCATCGGCCTGTCCCTCTGCTTCGGCCTGATGCGCATCATCAGCCTGGACCAGCTGCTCTACTATTCGCTGGGCGCCTTCATCTCGTACACCGTCCACGCCGCCACGGGGAACACCTGGCTGGGCCTGGCCGGCGGGGTCCTGGTGGCCGGCCTGGCCAGCTTCGGCGTCGAGCGCTGCGTGTTCTTTCGCATCTACGAGCGGGACATCGCCTTCACCATGATCACGTCCTTCGGGATCCTGATCGGCGGCGTGGGCGTGATCAAGTACGTCTGGGGGCTGGTTCCCCGGCCGGCGGCCATCCCCATCGAGGCGCAGATCCGGATCCTCGGCACCGACATCCCGGTCTACCGGCTGATGGTCATCGCCGTCTCGCTGCTGGTGTATGTCGGCATCTGGCTCTTCCTGAACCGGACGATCACGGGCAAGGCCATCCGGGCGGGGATCGAGGACGTGGAGCACGTGGAGGGCCTGGGGATCGACGTCTACCGGCTCTTCACCACGACGTTCATCGTGGCGGGGGCCCTGTCGGGCCTGGCCGGGGCCCTGCACGCCCCGCTCATCATGGTGGACCCCCACATGGGGCTGCACCTCGTGGCGCTGGTCTTCATGGTGGTCATCATCGGCGGCCTGGGCAGCATCAAGGGGACGCTGGTCTCGGCCTTCCTGGTCGGGCAGGTCACCTCCATCGGATCCCTGATCTACGCGCCCCTCGCGCAGATGGCGCCCTTCGCCATCATGCTCCTGATCCTGCTCGTCAAGCCCACCGGGCTGTACGGCAGCAAGCTCCTGAAGCGCTGAACAGGCCGGTGAAAAAGGCCCATCTGCTGCGTTGTCGGGCCTCGACACTCGCCGTTCGACAGACTCACGGCCCCGAGCAGCGTCGAGGGGCTGCGGCGTAGCGCTGCTACGCCTCGCTCGGTCTCCGGCCCGCCGCCTTGCATCTGGGCCTTTTTGACCGGCCTGTTGAAGACAAACTATCAACGCTAGCGCAGGTAGCGGCCGCCGTTCACGTCCAGCGTCACGCCGGTGATGAAGCTGGATTCATCCGAGGCGAGGAAGACGACCGCGGCGGCGACCTCCTCGGGAGTGCCCAGGCGGCCGAGGGGAATCGCGGAGAGCACCTTCGTCTTCTCCTCCTCGCTCTTCGCATCCCAGAGGCCTTGAACCCGCTCGCCGGTCAAGGTGACCGTGGGCGCCACGGCGTTCACCCGGATCCCGGCGCGTCCCCAGTCATAGGCCAGCTGGCGCGTCAATCCCTCCACGCCGGCCTTCGCCGCCACGTACTGCACTCCGGCCAGCGACGCCCGCCAGTGTCCCGCCAGCGCCGACATGTTGACGATGGCCCCCTTCCCCTGCCGGGCCATCGCCGGGATGGCCGCCTGGCAGCAGAAGAAGGCGCCTTTCAAGTTCACGTCCACCACGAGATTCCAGTCCTTCTCCTGGATCTGCTCGAGGACGTGCGGGGTGTGGAGCGCGCCGCCCGCGTTGTTGACCAGGATGTCCAGGCTGCCCCACAGCGCTTGCACCGCTGCGACCGCCGCCTGCACGTCCTCCAGCCGGGTGACGTCCCCGCGTCGCCCCACGGCGCGCGCGCCGGTCGGGTCGATCGCCCGTGCGGCGGCGGCGACGGCATCCGGGTTGACGTCCACCAGCATCACGCGGGCGCCCTCGCGGTGGAGGGCCCGGGCGATGGCCAGGCCCATCCCCTGCCCGGCGCCCGTGACGATCGCGTTCCGATCCAGAAGGCGCTGCACCTCGCTCCTCCCTCCGGGGCGGGTCGCCCCGCGACTCCGCTGCGCTGCGCCCGGGGCGAACGGTCATCGGGACAGCCTGCGGTCAATAGACGCCGACGCGCGACCGCAGGGCCTGGAAGCCCCTGGCTTCGATGGCGCGGGCGACCGCCTCCTGCAGCTCCTTCCCGGGCGTGAGGGCCAGCATGCAGCCCCCGCCGCCCGACCCCGTGAGCTTGGCCCCCAGCGCGCCCGCCGCCCGGGATGCCTGGATCAGCTCTTCCAGCTCGGGGCACGACAGCTCCGCGTCCTGCAGGAGCGACTGGTTCCGGTCCATGAGCCGGCCGATCCGCGCGAGGTCGGCGGCCTCGATCGCCGCCATGGCCTCGCCGGCGATCTCCCGGGCGGCCCGCATGAGGCGCTCGTAGCGCTCCGGGAACCGCTGCCTGCGCTCCGCCATGCCGGCCAGCATGCTCTTGGTGTTGGCGACGATCCCCGTGTCGCCGATCACCACCTCCACGGGGGCCTTGAACCGCAGCTTCCGGACCACGTTCGGCTCTCCCCGGGTCAGGCAGATCACGCCGCCGTAGGTCGAGATCATGTTGTCGATCCCGCTGGTGGTGGGCCCGTGGTAGGCGATCTCGCCCTGGTAGCCGCCGGCGTTGACCTCGTCCTCGGAAAGGCGGAGGCCGAACTCCTCGGACAGGGCGCGCACGATCGCCACCGAGCTGGCCCCGGTGGCCCCGATGCCGCTCATGGCCGGCAGATCCCCGCCGAGGACGATGCGCAGGTGCTCCGGCCGGAGCCCCAGGTGCTTGAAGATCCGCTCCAGCGATTCGAGCTGCATCGCCCGCTTCTCGGCCTTGTACCCCTTCGCCTCGCGGCGCTCGTCCCGGATGTCCCACCCGCCCGCGCGGGTCTGCACGACCTCCGCCTCGGCCGTCATGGACAGGGCCGAGGCGATCACCGGCACGCCGAAGACCGCAAACATCTCGCCGAACAGGATCGTCTTGCCGTACCCGATGCCCTTCCCCACGGTTTCCTCCCGAGCCGGACCGGTCACCACGAAGTCGCCATGGACGCCGTGCGCCCCGCCCGCGCCGCACGTATACGCCCCTCGCCCCGAGCCGTCGAAGGGCTCGGGGGCCCTTGGCGCGGCTCTGCGTGAGACGGTATTTATTTTCCGAAGGGCCTCCTGTCACCGCTGGTCGAACGCCTTGGCGCCGAATTGCTTCAGCTGCTGCTCGGGGCCCGGCGGCGCATACACCACCACGTACGTCAGATCCTGATCGGGGCCCACGTCGATCCGGTGCATGACGCCCGCGGGCGCGAAGACCGCCATCTCGGGACCCACCTCGTACGCCTTCCCGCCGATGTACATGGTGCCCGTGCCGGACAGGATGTACCAGAGGTGCTCGACGTCGTGCGTGTGCTCGCCCCCCTTCACCCCGCGGTTCATCGTGTTCACGAGGCAGGAGAAGTGCTTGGCGTCGCTGTTGTCCTTGTCGATGAGAACCCGGAACGTCCCTCCCCCGCCGTGCAGCACGCCCGTCACCGCATCCTTCAGCGCGACCACGTATCTCTTCTCCATTGCCCGTCCTTTCGGTTTGCCGCGGTCGTCTCGGCGCCGTATGCCGAGCCCCTCTACTTCACCAGCTCCGCCGGAAGCGCGACGCCCTTCTCCCTCCAGTACCTCGCCGCGCCGGGATGTATCGGGATTCCCATCTCCCGCATCCCGAGACCTCCATGAACGAGCCGAGGATCACGAAGATCAGGATGTAGGACGCGAAGATGTTCGTCAGGCTGCCCAGGATGCCGTCGCCCGAGAGAAAGAGGCTCTCCGCGATCCGCGGCAGCGAGAAGCCCGCGTGCCCGAGCCCCAGCGGAAAATAGGGACCGAAGTAGGCGTAGGCGAGGAGCACCACGCTCGCCCAGGCCTTCGCCGATCAGCCCCTGCGCCCGGAGAAAGCTGGTCAGCCGCCCGAAGATCGTCATATGCCCGACCCCCCGGTCCGACAGGAGCGCTCCGCGCTCCCCCGGGACGTGCCGCGATGCGCACGCCCGAGCCTGAGCAGGCGGATCTGTCTCGTCCGACGGGTTGTCGCGGTTGGGAGGCAAACGGGGAGCGGACGCCGAGGTGAGCGCGCCGCCAGGCCGGGTCGATGTGGCCGAACGCCCTGATCCACTTGCAGCCGCCTCCACCGGGAGGGGATGACGACCTCAGACGCAAGCGGTACAGATGTCAGCGCTGACCTGACGCACGACCGGAAGAGCCGCCGAGAGTATGGCGGCGTACACTACCCCGGACCTCGGCGCCGCGTCAAGGCGGGAGCGCCGCGGCGTGTCGCGGCTCCCGGGAGGCGCGCCCGTCAGTGGACCGGCGGGGTGATCACCTCGGGAGCGTCCACGACGCCGTGGCGGCGGAACCTCCCGTCCTTCACGATCTGGAACTGCACCGGTTTCACCACTTCCCCCCTCACGAACCGGCGGATCGTGCCGGTGAGGCCCTGGTAGTCGGCCGTCGCGTTCAAGGCCCGGATCACCTCGTGCCGCGCCGTGGTGCCGGCGCGCGTGATGGCGTTGAGCAGCACCATGGCGGCATCGAAGCTCGAGGCGCCCACCATGTCGAGCGGCGTGTGGTAGGCGGCCTCGTAGCTCTTCAGGCGCGCCTGGACCGCCGGCCGCGGGTCGTCCCGGTCCAGGTTCGTCGCCACGATCACCCCCTCGGCCGTGCCCCTGGCGAGCTCGATGAACTTCGGCGAGTCGAACCCGCCCTTGGCGAGGATGGGCGTGGTGAAGCCCAGGTCCCGGGCCTGCAGGGTCATGAGGGCCGCCACGTCGTGGTAGCTGGCGGCGAAGAGCAGGTCGGGCCCGGCCGCCTTGATGCGCGTGAGGAGCGGGCGGAAGTCCTTCTCGCCCGGATACGCGTAGAATTGCTGGACGAGCACCTGCACCCCCCGCGCCTCCACGCGTGCGGCGAAGCCGGCGGCGATCTCGCGGCCGAAGTCGTTGTCGATGCTCAGCATGGCGGGCCGACGGCTCTTCAGGACCGTCACCGCGTACTCCCCCGCCGCCCCGCCGTCCACCACCCCCAGGAAGCCGATGCGGAAATTCGAGTCGCTTCCCCGCGTCACGTCCGGATGGACGGCGTAGCCCGCCACCATGGGAATGCGGGCCCGGGCGAACAGCGGGGCCGCCACCCGGGACGGGCCGCTGAAGGCGCCGCTCACCACCCCCACCACCTGGTCCTTCTCGATCAGCTTGTGGGCGATCGCCACCGCCTCCTGGGTGTTGAGCCGATCGTCGTAGACGACGAGCTGGACCGGCCTCCCCAGGATCCCGCCCGCGGCATTCACTTCCGTGAGGGCCAGCTCCACCGCGTGCCTGGCGCTCACCCCGTCGGCCGCCACCGGCCCGGTGAGCGGGCCGAAGAAGCCGATCTTGATCGGCTCCTGCGATTGCGCCGCCGCGGTCAGCGCCGCCCAGACGACCAGCACCCCGAGTCCAATCCCCAGCCGGCGTCCCATCCGGACCCCCCTTCGCCCGTCCCCGATCCTGCCGCACGCGCCTGCGCGCGCCGCGGCGCCGGAGAATATACCAGAATGCGTGCGGCAAGGGCGATCCCTCGGGGGAAGCGCCGCCCCAGCGGCCGCCTGCCGGGATCGCCGCCGTGCCGCGCCCTCCGGCTCGTTGGTGCAGAGTTCCGCACGACCGGCATCGAATCGGGGTGGAAGTCCGGGCGAATGCCCTGTAGATTACGCGGCGCGGCGTCGTCCAGGCCGCGTGGCGCCGGCCCCCGGGCAGCGCCGGGAGTCGGCACTCGGAGAGACGATGGCACACAACCCCGACGATCGGACACACCGGCGCTGTAGCTGCGGGGGCGCGGATCCGAACTGCCCGCAGTGCGGGACGCATGCAGCCAGGGAAGTCGCGGGCGTTCGGCCGATCATGGCCGGTCCGGCGGCGGTGCGGCGGCGCCTCTCCGTCCGGCCCGGTCCGGCGCCCGAGGCCCGCCCCATGGGCCCGCCCGAGCCGGCCCGGTGTCCGCACTGCGGCTTCGACGTGATCTACCTCGCCGTGCACGTGGCGGAGGCCCATCCCGAGCAGGCGGAGCGCGATGCGGCCGCCGAGCGGGAGGCCCGGGAACAGGAGGCGGCGCGCCAGGCCCGCGTGGCCGCCGAGCTGGCCCGGCGCGAGGCGGAGGCCGCCCTCCGCAAGGCGGAGGCCCGCGCCCGGCGCCAGGAGATCGAGGGCCCCCAGGCGGGGGCCGCCGGGCCGGGGCGAGGCAGCCTGCCGGAGGCCGCGAGACCGCCCCGGACGCCCCCCGGGGAGCGGCAGACGCCCCAGGCGGCGGCCCGGGGGCCGGAGGGCGCGATGGCGCGGGCGTTCCGCCTGGCGCGGGAGAAGAAGCAGCGCGCCGAGTAATGGCCCGTCATTTCCGTTGCGGCCCCCGAGATAGCATGGGACAAGGGAGAAAGACCGAGGCGGTGAGGCCGAGCCGGCCCGCCAGAACCCCGCGTGGTGGCCATGTTTCCCTACCGCGACGAGAACGAGACCCAGCGGTCGCCGCTGGTCACCCTGACGGTCATTGCGCTGAACGCCCTCGCCTGGCTGGTCGTCCAGGGCGCCGGCACGCCGCTGCCGCTCGCGGCCTCGGTCTGCAACCTGGGACTCATCCCCGGGGAGCTGACCGGCGCCCTGCCGGCCGGAACCCGCTTCCCGATGGGCGAGGGCCTCGTGTGCCTGACCGACCCCGGACGCCAGGTCTCGAACCTGGTCACGTCCATGTTCCTGCACGGCTCGTGGATGCACCTGCTCGGCAACATGTGGTTTCTCTGGATCTTCGGAAACAACATCGAGGATTCGATGGGCCGGCTGCGGTTCGTCGTGTTCTACCTGGTGTGCGGCCTGGCGGCCGCGATGGCGCAGGTCGTCCTCAACCCCGCCTCGGAGATCCCGATGGTGGGTGCATCGGGCGCCATCAGCGGCGTCATGGGCGCGTACCTCGTCCTGTACCCCCGGGTCCGCGTGTTCGCCATGGTGCCGCTCGGCTTCATCCTGACCTCCATCGCCCTCCCCGCCTGGACCATGCTCGGCTACTGGTTCGTCCTCCAGCTGGTGAGCGGCCTCACCGTGCTGGGCCGCGACACGGGCGGCGGGGTGGCCTTCGCGGCGCACGTCGGCGGCTTCGTGGCCGGCCTGGTCCTGATCAAGCTCTTCGCACGCCCGGACTATGTCGCCGCGCACCGGGCGCACCACTGGCG
>JBHGAX010000177.1:0-8302 GCA_041946635.1 Methylomirabilales bacterium (SeqCode) | reverse complement strand
GCGGGGGCGCGACCGCCGGGGGCGGGGCGGGGCGCGGGGACGGCGCGGGGATCACCACGCGGGGCGTGGGGACCACGGGCGGGCCGGGCGGCGCCGGGCGCGGCGCACAGCCGGCGAGGAGGCCTGCGACCAGGAGGAGCAGGACGGGCCGCGTCGTCATGCGACCGGCAGCCGGAGGGTCATGGTGGTGCCCCGCCCCTTCTCCGAGCTGACCTGGATGGTGCCGTCGTGGAGCTGGATGATCCGGTACACCAGCGAGAGGCCGATGCCGCTCCCCTCCGGCTTGGTCGTGTAGTAGAGGGTGAAGATCTTCTCCAGCTCCTCGGGGCCGATCCCCACGCCCTCGTCGGCGATGGCGATCCGCACCGTCTCGCGGTCCTCCATCTCGGTCTGCACCCGCACCGTCCCGCCGCCGGGCATGGCCTGGCAGGCGTTCAGCAGGACGTTGAGGACCGCCTGGCGGAGCAGCTCCGGGTCGGCCGTGACGAGCGGGAGCCCGCCGTCCAGCGCCAGCGCGAAGCGGACGCCGGCGGCTTCCCATTCCGGCTGGAGGAAGGCCACCGCGTCGCCGAGCAGGGCGTTCAGGTCCACGGGACGGAGCGCCAGCTCCTGCGGCCGCACGAACTTCAGGAAGCCCTGCACCGCCCGATCCAGCCGCCGGATCTCCGTGCCGATCACCTGGAGGCTGTCCCGCACGCCCTCGGGCGGATCTTGCAGCTTCTCCTTGAGCAGCTCCAGGTGGATCATCATGGCGTTCAGCGGATTCTTCACCTCGTGGGCCACGCCCGAGGTGAGCCGCCCGAGGGCCGTGAGCTTCGCGGAATAGGTCACCAGCGAGCGGAGGGTCCGGATGGAATCCAGGTCCTTCAGCACAACCATGGTGCCCATGGAATCCTGGGAGCTCCCCACCGTGAAGCCGGAGATGAGGTACTCCTTCGTCTTCCCGTCCAGGGGCAGCGTCACCGTGGTGGCGCGCAGGCCGCCCGGCCGGGTGGCCTCGGCCAGGATGGGTGCCAGCGGGTGCGAGGCGGGCAGCACCACGTCCAGGGGCTGGCCGGCGGCCTCGGCCAGCGAGGTGCCCAGGACGCCCTCCGCCGCCTTGTTCAGGAAGAGCACGTCCCCGCCGGCGCCGCAGAAGATCAGCGGGTCTTCCAGCTGGTCCACCACCTGCTGCAGGTGGGCCTTCTCCGAGAGGACCTTCAGCCGATCCGTCTCCAGCTGCTGCCCGAGGAGGGTGAGCTGCGAGGCCAGCGCCCCGAACTCGTCGCCCTGCTCCAGCCCCGCCGGCTCCTCGGCCTCCCCGCGGCGCAGCCGCAACATCTCGCGGGAGAGGCCGCGCAGCGGCCGGATCACGAGGTTGGCGAGCGCCAGCGCCACCAGCCAGGCGCTCACCAGGGCCAGGCCGGCCAGCGCCAGCGACTGCCGGAGCGAGGCGGTCAGCTCGCGCCGCAGCAGGCTGGTGGAGATGCCGATACGCAGCGTGCCGAACGGCCGGTCGTTGAGCATGAGCGGCAGCGGCACCTCGTAGGTGCGATTCGTGTAGAGGGCCACCAGGCGGTTCACCGGGTTGCGGGACAGGAGCACCCGGAGGTCCCGCTTGGCCTCGAGCGGCCGGCCCTCCTGCTCGGGCTGGCTGTGCAGGCGCACGGCCCCGTCCGCGTCCGTGAGGACGACGTAGAGGAGATCGGGTGAGAAGGCCACGCTGGACTCCAGCAGGCTCCGCAGCTCGCGGTCGCCGCGCAGCACCTCCCAGGCGTCCCCCGCGGCGGCGCCCAGGCTCCGCCGCGCCTGGGCGTAGATCTGCCGGCTGACCAGCTCCGCCTGGGTGATGCCGGTCTGGACCGTCACCCGGGTGAGCTGCGTGATGTGCACCAGGCTGGTCGCCGCCACGACCACGAACGTCAGGGCGGTGATGGCCAGGACTTCTCGGGTCTTGAGGCCGAGGGCCACCCTACCTCCCGTAGCGATGCAGCTTGTTGTGCAAGGTCTTGATGCTGATCCCCAGGATGGAGGCCGCCTTGGCCTTGTTGTGGCCCACCGAGGCGAGCGTCTTCAAGATGAGCTGCTTCTCCGCCTCCTCGACCGTGGTGCCCAGCGGGAAGAGCACGCTGTTGGTCGGCGCCTCGGGCGCCGGCGGCGCGGTGAAGCCGGGCGGCAGGTGGTGCGGGGCGATGAGATCCTCGTCGCAGAGGATCACCGCCCGCTCCACCGCGTTGCGCAGCTCCCGGACGTTCCCGGGCCAGGCGTGCTCGGACAGGATGCGCTGGGTCGCCTCGTCCACGGAGCGCACCTGCTTGTCGTACTTCTTGTTGAAGTCCTCCAGGAACGCCTGCACGAGGAGCGGGATGTCCTCCCGCCGCTCCCTGAGCGGCGGCAGCGGGATGTGGATGACGTTCAGCCGGTAGTAGAGGTCCTCGCGGAACGTGCCGTCCTTGATGGCCTGCAGGGGGTCCTTGTTCGTGGCCGCCAGCACGCGGACGTCCACCTTCAGCTCCGCCTTCCCGCCCAGCCGCCGCACCGCGCCGTCCTGCAGGATGCGCAGGAACTTGGCCTGGATGGCCATGCCCATCTCGGCGATCTCGTCCAGGAACAGCGTGCCGCCGTGGGCCAGCTCGAAGCAGCCCGGGCGCCGCTCCGTGGCGCCGGTGAAGGCGCCCCGCTCGTGCCCGAAGATCTCGCTCTCCAGCAGGGTCTCCGGGATGGCGGAGCAGTTCACGGCCACGAAGGGGCCCTTGGACTGCGACAGCTGGTGGAGGCTCCGCGCCACCAGCTCCTTGCCGGTGCCGCTCTCCCCGGTGATGAGCACCGGGGCGGTCGTGGGCGCCGCGAGGTCGATGAGCCGGTAGACCTCCTGCATGGCGCGGCTGCGCCCCACCAGGTTGCCGGAGCCCCACACCGCCTGCAGCCGGCGGCGGAGCAGCGCGACCTCGCGCAGCGCCTCGCCCTTCTCCAGGGCCTTCTCGATCAGGATGCGCAGCCGGGGCACGTCCACTGGCTTCGTCAGGTAGTCGTAGCCCCCCTGCTTCATGGCGGCCACCGCCGTCTCGATGGTCGCGTGGCCCGTGAGCATGATCACGATGGCGAACGGCAGCTCGGCCTGCAGGGCCTTGAGCAGGCCCAGGCCGTCCAGCCGCGGCATGACCAGGTCGGTGACCACCACGGCCGGCAGGAAGCTGGCCGCCCGCTCCAGGGCCTCCTGGCCGTCCGCGGCCTCCTGCACCTCGTAGCCCCAGGAGGCCAGCAATTCGCGCAGGCCTCTCCGGGACGCCTCCTCGTCGTCGGCGATGAGTATTCGACGCATGTTCTCCTGTCTCCGAAACCGGCCCTTACTATACCGCGGCTAAACGCGCGGGGCAGCGGCAAAAATGGCGATCTGCCGGGTGCCGGTGTGGAAGAACGCTCAACCGGACGCTCGGGATCCGGCGGAGGGTCGGCGAGGCGGGCGATTCCGGCGGCCGACCGGGCGGGAGCCGCCGGAACGGCGGGGCGGAGCGTTACGTCGGGCGCCGGCAGCCGGTCACCGGGGACTGGGCCCCGCGGAGGTGTTGCTGCCGATCTCGTTCCGGACGCGGTCCGTCATCTGCTGGACGAAGTCCGGGTAGGCGGCGGCGGGCGGCGTGCGGGACGGCGCGGGCGTGGGGGACAAGACGTGGATGGAGAGGACCTCCCGGCGCGGGAGGTCGAGCCGCTCGCCGGCGCGCGTGACGACCCGCACCAGGTCGCCCTGGACCTCCACCCGCTCCACCTGCACCGTCCGTCCGTCCTGCAGGTAGAGGACGTCCGCCGCCGCGGGCGGGGCCGCCCAGAGGGTCGCCGTCAGGAGCGCTGCCGCCGCGGGCATCCAACGGTATCGCATGAGAAGCTTTCACCCTTCCGGTGTCCCCGGTGTTGCTGACCCTTGAACCTCGAACCTTGAACTCGAACCCTACCTCGGCCGGGGCTGCATGCCGAGCACCTCCCCGACCATCGGCTCGGCCGTGGACCAGGCGGCCTCCATGGCGGCCAGCGCCTCCTCGAAGCGCCGGACCGCCTCGGGCTCCGGCCGGTACACGCCGCGGATGGCCTCCCAGCGGGAGCGGAGCGTCTCCTTTCGCCGGTACAGCTCCTGGAACGTGGCCCCGTGCTTGGCGTGCAGGGCCTCGGCGCCGGCGGCGAGCCGGACCCGCAACAGCTCCAGCTCCTCCTCCCACGCCTTCAGCCGGGTATCCACCTCGTCGCGCCGCCCGCCGCTTGCCATACGCGCCTCCCGGGCCGCCCGTGCATCCAGGCCATCTGCATCTATACCACGCCGTCGGGCGCCCGTCGAGCCGCACGGGCTTGCGGCCGCGGCGAGGCCGGTCTACTCTACGGGCGCCACGGCCACCCGCCGTCCCGGAAGGAGGAGCGCATGCCCGGCCGCTACGAGATCAACAAGCTGGAGAAGGAGGAGTCCTGGCGGATGTTCCGCATCATCGGGGAGTTCGTGGAGGGCTTCGACGCCCTGTCGCAGATCACCCCGGCGGTGACGGTGTTCGGCAGCGCGCGGGCGCGGCCCGGCGACTTCGCCTACGACAAGGCCGAAGCCATCGGGCGCGAGATCGCCAAGGCGAACTTCACGGTGGTCACGGGCGGCGGCCTGGGCGTCATGGAGGCCGCGAGCAAGGGCGCGGTGGAGGCGGGCGGCAAGGCCGTGGGCCTGAACATCGAGCTGCCCATGGAGCAGAAGGCGAACCCCTACGCCACCATCTCCCTGCACTTCCACTATTTCTTCGTGCGGAAAGTCATGCTGGTCAAGTACGCCACGGGCTTCGTGCTGCTGCCGGGGGGGTTCGGCACGCTGGACGAGATGACGGAGACGCTCACGCTGGTGCAGACCAGCAAGATCCGGCCATTCCCGGTGGTCCTGGTGGGCGTGGAGTACTGGCGCAAGCTGGTGGACTGGATGCGGGAGGAGTGCCTCCGGCACGGCTACATCTCGCCGGAGGACCTCGACCTCTTCACCATCACGGACGATCCGGTCGAGGTGGTGCGGGCGATCGTGCGGTTCTATCAGGGGCAGGATGTGGACCGGAGCACGGTGGTGTAGGCGGACCACAGGACCACGGGACTGCAGAACCACTGGACGAACAGGACCGACCTCGAGCCTCGAACCGGGAACCTGTGCGTCAGAAGTAGCCCTGCATGATCGCGCCCATCCAGGCGGGCACGCGCGGGGACTCCACGGTGTCGTAGGCGGGCACGTAGGGCTTCACGTCGAGGACGGGCGTGCCGTCGATCGCGTCCAGTCCCTGCACCACCAGCCGGTTCTTCTCGCGCCGCAGGAGCCGCACGGCCGTGACGCCGATGGGATTCGGCCGGTGGCGCGCCCGCTGCGCGAAGATGCCCAGCTCCGGCATGTCCGCGCGGCCGCGGGGCCGCCGCCGCATGCGGACCGGCTCCGCCTCGGCCGCCCGGTGCATCCAGTAGAGCACGAGGACGTGCGAGAAGTCCTCGATGCCGTCCAGGCCGTCCGCCAGCGTCTCGTCCAGCACGACCTCGGACACCACCCCGCCCCAGCCCTCGTCCGTCGGCTCCTTCACCGCGTTGTAGACCGTCCCGATCCATTCCACGGCGCACCTCCTGAGCTGCGGAAAGGCTCGCCTTCACCAGGCGGCTCACTACTCCAGCAGGCCGAGCCGGTTGAGCGGCCAGTAGCGCGCGAAGGCCTTGGCCCTGAGGTGGCTGCGGGGCACGAAGCCCCAGGCGTGCGAGTCGTAGCTGGCGTTGCGGTTGTCGCCCAGGACGAACAGCATGCCGGGCGGCACCGGGGTGGGCGGGAGGTGGTACTGCGGGCGCTCCTTCAGGTAGGGCTCGGGCACGGCCTCGCCGTTCACGAAGACCTCCCCGCCCCGCACCTCCACGATGTCGCCCTCGACCGCGATGATGCGCTTGATCATGGCGCCCGCGGCCAGGTGGGCGGTGTCCGGCGGCGCGAAGATCACGATGTCCTGGCGGTGCGGGTCGGCGAACCAGAACCAGAACTTGTTGCCGAGGATCCGGTCACCCACCTGCAGCGTCGGCTCCATGGAGCCCGAGGGGATGAAGAAGGCCTCCACCACCGCCGTCCGGATGCCGAACGCCAGGATCAGGGCGATGGCCAGGCTCTTGGTCCACTCCCACACCTTGCCGCCGCGCCGCTGGGGCGGGGGCAGCTCCACGGGGGTCGGCTGCTCCATTCATGCACTCCTTGCCGGGGCGAGCAGGCCCGCCCGCTCCAGCACCACTTCACCGATTTTCTCGTGCAGCCCGAGCGGCGCCGTCACGCAGTACGCCACGCCCGGGAATGCCTGGGCCGCCTCGGCCACCATGCGCGGGATGTCGTCCATGGAGTGCCGCCCGGGCGACAGGAAATAGGGATGCACGACCACGGCCGTCGCGCCCGCGCGGACCGCGTCCGCAAAGGCCTGCGCGATGGTCGGCTCGGCCAGCTCCATGTGGGCGTAGAAGACGTCCTCCACGGCGCCCAGCCGCTTCACCATGGCCGCCACGTCGGCCAGCATGTCGTTGGCCTCCGGGAACCGGCTGCCGTGATCCACCAGGACCAGCGCCGTGCGGCTCGCGGAACTCTCCATGCGCGCCTCAGCGCGGCGCCGAAGGGGCGGGCGCCGCCGCCAGCCGATCCAGGACCTCCCGGCGCCGCGCCTCGAACGCGGCGGCGGGCAGGACGGGCGTGAGGCCTTCGGTGTCGAGCGGCTGGTCCAGCTCCACCCACGAGATGCAGCCGTCGTAGCCGGGCGTGTTCGGCACGCGCACGGGGGCGGGGCGCCGGAAGACGCGCAGGACGAGCACGTGCGCGCCGGGTCGGCTCCGGTAGTGAAACCGGCTCGCCACGCAGTTCGCCGACAGGACGTGCAGCCCGGCCAGGGCCTGCAGCCGATCGAGGTCGGTGACCTTCACCTCGTCCGTCACCTGCGCGTAGAGGTCGAGGTCCAGGAAGCCGTCGGTCGGCTGGCTGGCCTGCGCCTCGCCGAACTCCGCCTCGACTTCCGGCACCAGGTCCCGCGCCGACTGGTGCACGTACGTCGGGACCAGCCAGAACTCCCGGTGGACGACCTCGAACCCGCGCTTGACCTCCAGGATGCCGCCCTTGCGAATGAGCAGCGTCTGGCGGCCGTCGCGGAGCGCGCGGCAGACGACCGCCCACTCCTTCAGGGCGGCCCGGACCAGCGCTGCGGACATGCACGCCTCTTCTCGTGATGAAGTCGATGAACGAACTCTCCAAATGGGAGCGAAGCGGGCGCCATTATACCGGACGAACTCGCGATCGCAAAGCCGGCTTGCCAACGCAGTTGCTCGAGGTCACGACCGGGACCGGCGGTGCCGCCGCGGCCGGCGGGCGGTATTCCGGTTGCGCTCGGGTTCCGTCGCCGGGTACAATCCGCCTCGCGTGTCGCGGAGGGCGGAGTGGCAGAGCAGCCGAGCTTGCACGGATGGGCCGTGATCCTGGGAGCCTCCAGCGGCTTCGGGGAGGCGACCAGCCTGGCGCTGGCGCGCCGCGGCCTGCACATCTTCGGAGTGCACCTCGACCGGAAGGCCGGCCTGGCCAACGTGGAGCGGATCGTCCGCGAGATCAAGGAGCTGGGGCGCGAGGCGGTCTTCTTCAACGTGAACGCGGCGGACCCCGAGAAGCGGCAGGAGGTCCTGGATCAGGCGGGCACGCTGCTCGCCGAGCGCGGCGAGCCGGGCTCCGTGGTGGTCCTGCTCCACTCCCTGGCCTTCGGGGCGCTGCGGCCCTTCATCACGGACGATCCGAAGGACGCGCTCAGCCAGTCGCAGCTCGAGATGACGCTGGACGTGATGGCGAACAGCCTCGTCTACTGGACGCAGGACCTGGTCCAGCGCAAGATGATGGAGCGCGGCGCCAGGATCTTCGCCATGACCAGCTCCGGCGGCAACCACGTCTGGCCCACGTACGGCGCGGTCTCCGCCGCGAAGGCGGCCCTGGAGGCCCACGTCCGCCAGCTCGCGTTCGAGCTGGCCCCCCTCGGCATCACCGCCAACGCCGTGCGGGCGGGCGTGACGGACACGCCCGCGCTCCGCAAGATCCCGGGGCACGAGAACCTGGTGAAGGGCGGCCTGGCCAAGAACCCGCACGGCCGCCTCACCACCCCCGAGGACGTGGCCGAGGCCATCGCCGCCCTCTGCGGCCAGGGGACCCACTGGATCACGGGGAACGTCATCGGCGTGGACGGGGGCGAGGATCTCACGGGGTAGCCGCGGCGCGGGCGAGGGACGAGCGAAGCCGCCCCCCACGGGGCGGCTTCGAGCTTTTTGCCCTCGCGCG
>JBHGAX010000176.1:0-8344 GCA_041946635.1 Methylomirabilales bacterium (SeqCode) | reverse complement strand
GGGCAGCACCGCCTCCGCCGCCCCGAGCGCGATGGCTTCCCGCGGCATGCCGAAGACCACGCAGGTGGCCTCGTCCTGGGCGATGGTCCGGGCCCCGGCCTCGCGCATGGCCAGCAGGCCGCGGGCGCCGTCGGCGCCCATGCCCGTCATGATGACCCCCACGGCGTTCCGCCCCGCGCAGGCCGCCACGGATTCGAACAGCACGTCCACCGACGGCCGGTGGCGGTTCACCGGCGGCCCCGATCGGATTCGGACGCAGTACTGGGCACCCTTGCGGCACAGCGCCATGTGGTAGTTGCCCGGCGCGATCAGCGCGTGGCCCACCAGGACCCGGTCCCCGTCCTCCGCCTCGCGGACGCGGATGGTGCACAGCTCGTCGCAGCGCGCGGCGAAGGACCGCGTGAACTTCTCCGGCATGTGCTGCACGATGACCGCCCCCGGGGCGTCCGCGGGCAGCATGGCCAGGAACTCCCGCAGCGCCTCCGTGCCGCCGGTCGAGGCGCCGACCGCCAGCACCCGGCCGGTGGTCCGCAGCCTGGCGGGGGGCGGGGCCGCGCGCACCCTCTCCCCGGACGGCGGGGGGGGCGCGGTGCGGCGCGACACCCGCGCCGCCGCCGCCGCGCGCACCTTGCCCGCCACCTCCTGCCCGATCTCTTCCAGGTGCTCGCGCAGGTCCACCTGCGGCTTGGCGACCACGTCCACCGCGCCAAGCTCCAGCGCGCGCAGCGCCGTCTCGCACCCCGCCCGGGTCAGCGAGGAGACCATGACCACGGGCATGGGGCGCGCACGCATCAGCTCCTCGAGGAAGGCGAGCCCGTCCATCCGGGGCATCTCGACGTCCAGCGTCAGCACGTCGGGCTGCAGGGCCTCGATCTTTTCCTGGGCGATGTAAGGATCCGGGGCGGTGCCGACCACCTCGATCTGGCGATCGCGCCGCAGGAGGACGGTCAGCGCCTGGCGCATGAGCGCCGAATCGTCCACGACCAGCACGCGAATCTTTTCCACGGCGCCCCCCGGGCCTCGGACTCTCGGCCCGCACCGACGTGGACGATGGAGCGCGGAGCGCCGAGCGGCCGCGGGCCACCTGGGCCACGCTCCACGTTCGCCGCTACACGCTCCCGGCCTCGAACAGCGTCACCTCGCCCCACGCCGGCGGGGCGGGCGGCCGCACCGACGGCGGCGCGAGCCCCGGCAGTCGCCGGAGCCGCACACGCCCGCTGCCGGTGTGGAACAGCACCTGCCGCGCCGCGTGGCCGCCCAGGTCCTGGGCCAGCAGCGGGATGCCCTCCTCCCGGAGGAACGTGCGGATGAACTGGATGTTCCGCTCCGGCACGCCGGTGGCCGACGCGGGGATCTGCAGCACGTGGCCGCCGCCGAACGCCTTCGCCTCCAGCCGCGCCCGCTGGGCGCCCAGCTTCTGCATCCGCCCGATGAGCAGCTCCATGGCCTGGACCCCGAAGCGCGCCACGTGCTCCGCGCCGATGCCGTCCGTGGCCTCGGGCAGCATGAAGTGGTTCATGCCGCCCACGCCGCTGACCGGGTCCCGGAGGCAGGCGGCGATGCACGACCCGAGCAGCGTCCCGATGACCACGGGCTCGCGGCTGGCCCAGACGTCCCCGACGTAGATGATCACCTCCGGCCTCACCGCGGGCGTCCCGCCCCGGGGGCCTCGGCCGGCCGCGTCGCGGAGGCCTTCCGGTAGATGGTGTTGCGCAGGTACGTGAAGCGATCGCTCAGCCCGTACAGCGACTCCGAGTGCCCGAGAAACAGGTAGCCGTCCTCCGTCAGGTAGTCCGCGAAGCGGCCGATCAGGCGGCGCTGCGTGGGCTTGTCGAAGTAGATCAGCACGTTGCGGCAGAAGATGCAGTCGAATACCGTGCGGATCGGCCAGGGCGAGTCCAGCAGGTTGATGCGCCGGAACGTCACCAGGCTCCCGGTCTCCGGCCGGATGCGGACCTGGCCGGCCCGGGGACCGGTGCCGCGCAGGAAGTGGCGGGCCAGGAGGTCCGGCCGCAGGCCGCTGGTCCGCTCCGCGGCGTAGATGCCGGCCTCCGCCTGCGCCAGCACCTGGGTATCTATGTCCGAGGCCAGGATGCGGACGTCCCAGGCGGCCAGGCTCTCCAGCGCTTCCCGAACCGTGATGGCGATCGTGTACGGCTCCTCGCCGGTGCTGCAGGCGGCGCTCCAGATGCGGAGGCGCCTACTGCCGGTGCGCGCTGCGGCCGCCCGCATGTCCGGCAGCACCCGGGACCGGAGGAACTCGAAGTGGAGGGGCTCGCGGAAGAAGTCCGTCTTGTTGGTGGTGATGGCGTTGACGAAGTTCTCCCGCTCGGCCACGCCCTCCTCGCCGGTCAGGTAGGCGCAGTAGTCGCGAAACGACGTGAGCCCGAGCGCGCGGAGCCGCTTCCCCAGCCGCGAGGCCACCAGGCTGCGCTTGTGCTCGGACAGGGCGATCCCCGTGTGCGCCTTGACCAGGTCCCGCAGCGCGGCGAACTCCTGGCGCGACATCACGTACCCCCAGAGGTGCTCGCCGGCCTCCGGGGCCGCAGGCGGGTGCGCGGCCATGGGGATCCTCGCGAGAGCGCACGCGTGACGCGGAACTCGGAACCGGCCAGGATCGGACTGCCGGCCGGCGGCCGGTCACGCGTTACGGGTTAGGCAGTCGGCTCCACGGCCGCCGCGGCGACGGCCGCCATCTCGCCGCTTGCCAGCATCCTGTCGATGTCCAGCAGGATCACCAGCTTCTCGCCCGCCTTCGCCAGGCCGGTGAGGCAGCTGGTGTCCACCTGGCCGTGGAGGTCCGGCGTGGCCTGGATGTCGCTCCCCTGGACGGTGAGCACGTCGGAGACGGCGTCCACCACGAAGCCCGTGACCTTGCCCTGGACCTGGACCACCACGATCACCGTGAACTGGGTGTACTCCACGTCCGGGAGGCCGAACTTCTTGCGGAGGTCCAGGATGGGCACGATGGTGCCCCGCAGGTTCAGCACCCCCTTCACGTAGGCCGGGGCGTTGGGCAGGGGGGTGATGGCGCTGAAGCCCTTGATCTCCTGGATCTTCAGGATCTCCACCCCATACTCCTCCCCCCCCAGGGCGAAGGTCAGGAACTGCTGGGGGGCGCTGCTGGCGCTGGTCGGCTCGGCCGCTGCCCTCGTCATGTCCGTGCTCCTTTCCGCGATCGGGAGATCCTCCGCCCGCACCCCGTAACGCGTGACTCATGACACCCCAACGCTTCCGCCGAAGATCACGTGTTCCGTTACGGACGGGCCGGGCCGGCCGCGCGGAAGCGCAGCCGGAAGCTGGTGCCCTGGCCCGGCGTCCGGGGCGGGCACCCCTGCGGCCGGGAGCGAGGCGAGCGGACGTTCGACAGGCGCGCGGTCGCCCCTACCTCCTGCGGGCTAGAACTCCTCGAAATCCCGCTTCCCGCCGTCCGTGCCGGTCGCGGCGTCGCGCCGGCGGCCGGGCGAGCGCCTGGCCGCCAGGGGCACCACGTTCGCGCCTGGCTGGCGAGTGGGGGATGCCGGCGGCGCCCCGGGGTCGGTCAGGCGATCCTCCCCGGCGCCCGGCGCCTCGCCGCCGTCCTTCAGGCGGAACTGCCCGACCAGGGCCTGCAGCTGGGCCGCCTGCCGGCTGAGGACTTCGGCGGTGGAGGACAGCTCCTCGGTCTGCGCGGCGTTCTGCTGGGTGACGCCGTCCATCTGGGTCACGGCCTTGTTGACCTGCTCGATGCCCTGGGCCTGCTCCTGCGAGGCCGCCGCGATCTCGGCCACCAGGTCCGAGACCCGCTTGACACCGGCCACGATCTCCGTCAGCGCCGTGCCCGCCTGGCCCACCAACCGGCTCCCCGCCTGGATCTTCTCCACCGAGTTGGCGATGAGCCCCTTGATCTCCTTGGAGGCGGCGGCCGAGCGCTGCGCCAGGGCCCGCACCTCGGCGGCCACCACGGCGAAGCCCCGCCCCTGCTCGCCCGCCCGGGCCGCCTCCACGGCGGCGTTCAGGGCCAGCAGGTTGGTCTGGAAGGCGATCTCGTCGATGGTTCCGATGATGGCCGCGATTTGCTTGCTGGCCTGCGTGATCTCGTCCATGGACGCCACGGCGTCCCGCACGATGCCTCCGCCGCCCTCCGCGCCCTGCCGCGCCGCCCGCGCCACCTGATCGGCCTGCCGGGCGTTCTCGGCGTTCTGCCGCACCGTGCCCGTCATCTCCTCCAGGGAGGCTGCCGTCTCCTCCAGGCTGCTGGCCTGCTCCTGCGCGCCGGAGGAGAGCTGCCGGCTGCCCGCCGAAAGCTGCTCCGCCGCGGCGGCGGTCTGCGCGGCCGCCCGCTGGACCTCGGTCATGGAGGCCTCGAAGCGCGCCAGCATGCCGTCCAGCGCCCGCCCCATCCGCCCCAGCTCGTCGCCGGTCGCCAGCCCCACCCGCACGGTGAGATCCCCCGTGGCCGCCTGGCTGGCCCGCTCCACCACGTGAGAGAGCGACCGCACGATCTGCCGTGCGAGGACCAGGCCGGCGGCGGCGCTCGCCGCGGCCAGGAGCAGCAGGACCGCGACGGTGAGCCCGGTGGTGCGGCGGACGGCCGTCTGCACCGCGTCGGCGAAGGCGCCCGCCTCCTTCAGGCGGGATTCGGTGAGCGCGTTGAGCACGTTGCGCGCCTTCTCGAACTTCACCGTGCCCTCGCTCAGCGACAGGTCCATCGCGTCCTTCCGGGCGCTCGCCTCGTCCTGGGTCAGCAGCCCGACGATCTCCGTCGAGAGCTTCTCCCACTCCCCCAGCGCCGCGGTGAACTGGGCCTGCAGGGTCCGCTCCGCCGGAGGGGCGGGGAGGGCGGCGTACTTGCCAAACCGCGTCCGGACCTGGGCCAGGTTCTCCGCGTGGTCCTTGCGCATGGCGGCGGCTTCCTCGGACGCCTGCCGGAGGAACATCAGGCTGCGCTCCGCCACCAGCGCCTGCTGCATGTCCCGGTCCGCCTCGACGATGTAGTCGAGAGCCGGCATCTGCTCCCGGATGGCGACCCGGAAGGCGTCGGCCGCCCAGCGGAAGTTGGTGAGGTTCCAGATCCCGGCGCCCGCCCCCAGGACGACGACGAAGGCGAATCCCAGCAGGAGCTTCGCCCGTAGCGACCACCCGCGCACGAGACGCATCGCACCCCCCGTTGGCAGGCGGCAAGGCCGCCCGGGCTCGGGATCCCGGGCCCGGGCGCGCCGCCTACCGCTTGGCCAGCTTCTCCAGCTTGGTCACGTTGATGCCGACGACGAGCACGCCCACCGGCTTGCCGCCGGACTGGACGGGGACCGCGACCTGGACCTGGTGGGTCTGGCTGCTCTCGTCGAACTCGGGCTTGCCCTGCCAGACCTTGCCGCTGTCGAACGGGACGTCGAACTTCGGCTGCCCCTTGTGGATGTAGCTGCTGGTCTTCTCCACAAAGGCCACCTTCTCGCCGCGCGCCCCGCTCAGAAAGGCCTCTGAGAGGCTCTCGCCGGAATCGGCCAGCTTCCGCTTGAGGTACTGGCCGGCGGCATTCGACTGGAACTCCTTCACCAGCGCGTCGCTGCGGCGGAGGCTCTTCCACTTGACGTTGTCCATGCCGGGGATGGGCCCCTTGCCGTTCTGCGCCAGCACGGCCTGCACCACGGCCCCGTCCGCGGCCCAGCCCTTGATCACCTCGACCTGGCGGTCGATCTCCTTCTGCACCGCCGGGGCGATCTCCGCCGCCCACGCCCCGCCTGCCAGGGCCAGGGCCAGAGCCGCCAGCATGCCGATCCACATCGCTCGTCGCATCCCACTCCTCCTCCGCGGCCCTGGCGTCTCGCCATGCCGCCTCGCCGCGCCCTGCCCGGCAGCGCTGCATCCTCCGGGCGTGTCGTCCAGGGCCGCCGGCAGCGCAGGGCCGCCGGCGACGATCACGCCGCCCGGCCGAGGGCCGGCCGGGACGCCATACGCACCAGCTCGGGGATGTCCAGGATCAGGGCCACCTGGCCGTCGCCCGTGATGGTGGCGCCCGAGACCCCCTCCACCCGCCGGTAGTTCGCCTCCAGGCTCTTGATCACCACCTGCTGCTGCCCGACCACCTCGTCCACCAGGAAGCCCACCTGCCCGTCGTTGTGGTCCACGATCACCAGCAGGCTGTCCGTCGGCTCGGTGACCTGCGGGGCGACGCCCAGCAGCTGGTACAGGCGGATCACCGGCAGGACCCGGCCGCGGGCGTCCAGCACCTCGCCGCGTCCGGCCACCGTGCGGACCTGGCCGGGCCGCGGCCGGATGGACTCGGCCACGGCGACGAGCGGCAGGATGTACAGCCCCGTGCCCACCCGGATCGAGAGGCCGTCCAGGATGGCCAGGGTGAGGGGCAGCTTGATGGTGAAGCGGCTGCCGCGACCCGGCTGGCTCCGGATGCCCACGTGGCCCCCCAGCGCCTCGATGGTGCGCCGGACCACGTCCATGCCGACCCCCCGGCCCGACACGTCCGTGATGGTCTCCGCCGTGGAGAAGCCCGGCCGGAAGATCAGCGCGCAGGTCTCTTCCTCGCTGAGCAGGTCCTCCTCCCTCAGCAGGCCGGCCTCCAGGGCCTTCCGGCGGATGCGGGTCCGGTCCAGCCCCTTCCCGTCGTCCTCGACCTCGATGAAGATGCTCCCACCCTGGTGGTAGGCGTGCAGCCGCACCACGCCCTGCTCCGGCTTGCCGGCGGCCAGGCGGGCCGCGGGCGCCTCCACGCCGTGGTCCACGGCGTTCCGCACCAGGTGGGTCAGCGGGTCGCCGATCCGATCGATCACCGTCTTGTCCAGCTCGGTCTCCTCGCCGCTGACCTCCAGCCGGACCTGCTTCCCGAGCGACTGGGCCAGGTCGCGGACGAACCGGGAGAACCGGCCGAAGACCGCCTTCATGGGCTGCATCCGGACGGCCATCACCCGCTCCTGCAGCTCCCGCGAGTGGCGCTCCATCGCCGCCACGGCCTCCGTGAGCCGCGGCAGCATCTCCGGCGTAAAGTGGGCCACGGCCTGGGTCAGCATGGACTGCGTGATGACCATCTCCCCGACCAGGTTCACCAGCTTGTCCACCTTGTCGGTGTGCACGCGGATGCTGGCCGTGTCCCGCGGGGCGGCCGCCGCCTGCTTGCCCAGCGCGCGCGCGATCTGGTCCGGCGCGACGCCCTGCTCGTCCACCAGGATCTCGCCCAGGCGCCGCTGCTTCGCCAGCGCCTGCGCCACCTGCTCCGTGGTGACGACCTGCTCCGCCACCAGGATCTCGCCCAGCCGCGGACGGTCCTCGCCGTCCGGGTGCGCAGTGGGCAGTGCGGTGTGCGGCCTGGAGCCCGCGTCGCTCGCCACCCGGCACTCGCCGCTCGGCGCGGGTGTTCGAGGCTCCGGCTCGGCCCTCGGCCCTCGGCCCTCGGCACTTCCCCCGCCGGCATAGCGTGCGAGGTCCGCGATGAGCGTGGCGTGGTCGGGGGCGGGCTCGCCGGGGTGGACTAGGGCGTGCAGGCTGAGCTTCAACATGTCCAGCGAGCGGAGCAGCAGCGTCATGCCCTCGGCGGTGACCTGCAGGCGGCCTTTCCGCAGCCGGTCGAGGACATCCTCCAGGGCGTGGGTGAAGTGCGCGATCTCGGTGAACCCGAGCATGCCGCTGTTTCCCTTGATGGTGTGGGCCGCGCGG
Source organism: Methylomirabilales bacterium (SeqCode) (assembly GCA_041946635.1). GTDB lineage: Bacteria > Methylomirabilota > Methylomirabilia > Methylomirabilales > 2-02-FULL-66-22 > 2-02-FULL-66-22. The sequence goes on along the minus strand of JBHGAX010000176.1, from coordinate 697 downwards.
AAGATCCGGTTGAGCACCTCCGGATCGCCCGGGCTGGCCTCCAGCTCCAGCAGCCCCTGCTCGAAGGCCTCCACCAGCTCGCCGGCTTCTTCCATGAACGCCTGGATCAGCTCGCGGTCCTCGCTCATGATGTCCTCACGTCTCCGGTGGCCCGGCGGCATCACGGGTCCGCGGCCCCAGCACCGCCTGCACGACCTCGCAGAGCCGGCCGGGCTCGAAGGGCTTCACCATCCAGCCCGTCGCCCCGGCCGCCTTGCCGGCCGCCTTGGCGTCCGCCTCCGCCTCGGTGGTCAGCGCCAGGATCGGGGTCCGAGCGTGCCGCGGATCCCGGCGCACCGCGGCAATGAACGCCACCCCGTCCATCCGGGGCATGTTGATGTCCGTCAGGATCAGCCGCACCGGGGTGTGCGCCAGGCGCTGCAGGGCCTCGCAGCCGTCGCTGGCCAGGATCACCTCGTACCCGGCGCCGCCGAGCGCCCGCTGTAGCATGCCTCGCATCGTCGGCGAGTCGTCCACCACCAGAATGGGCGGCCCGCCCATGTCCGCCGTGTCCGGGGTCATTCCCGCGCCTCGCTCCCGCGCCTTCGCCCGACCGGCATGCGTCTGCCGGCGGCCGCTTCAGCTACATCATCGGCACACCGCGGCGTCCGCTTGAGGGATGGAACACGAGCAGGGGTCGGGGAGCGGGGGCCGGGGA
>JBHGAX010000175.1:0-8369 GCA_041946635.1 Methylomirabilales bacterium (SeqCode) | reverse complement strand
CCCACGGGATAGCGGTCCACGGAGGTGACGGGCGTGATCTCCCAGGCCGAGCCGCAGAAGAACGCCTCCTCCGCGACGTAGAGCTCCGTGCGATCCACCTCGCGCTCGACGAACTCGAGCCCCAGGTCGCTCCGGCAGAACTCGGCGATGGTGGCGCGCGTGATGCTCTCCAGGATGCCGGCGGTCACGGGGGGCGCGATGACCCGCCCCTCGCGCACGAGCAGGACGCAGGCGCCCGGCCCCTCGGCCACCTTGTCCCGGTCATTCAGCAGGATGGCGCTCTTGTAGCCGTCCACCACGGCCTGCACCGCGGCGTAGCGGCTCTGCAGGTAGTTGCCGCCCGCCTTCACCCGCGGGGGCAGCACGTTGTCCCCGATGCGCCGCCACGCGCTCACGCAGCAGGCGATCCCCGCGGAGTCGCTCAGCGCGCTCGCCCGCGGATGGGCCAGGACAAACGCGCCGGTGGCGATCTCCTCCGGCCTGTACGCATTCAGCGGCCCCTCGCCGAAGTAGGCGGTGGGGCGGATGTGGACGTCCTCCCGGAAGCCGTTCCTCGCCACGATGCCGGTGCAGGCGCCGGCCAGTTCCGCGCGGCTGTGGCGGAGCGACATGCGGAGCACCTTCATCGAGAGCCAGAGCCGCTCCAGGTGCTCCCGCAGGCGGAAGACGTAGACCTGCCGCCCATCCGGGCTGGCGTAGCCGCGCAGCCCCTCGAAGACGTTCGCGCCGCGGAGCACGGTGTCCGTGGAGACGTGGACCCGGGCCTCGCTCCAGGGGACGTACTCGCCGTCCATCCACACCACGGTCGCCCGACTCGCCATCTGGCTCCTCCTCGCGGCTCCCGTCGCCCGGGGCCGACGGCGGTCCACACGGGGACCTTGCGCCGCGCCCCCGATGTGATACTGTTGCCGCCCGTCAGGCCGGAGCGCGCCGCACGCCGGGCGGGGGGCCCATGAAGCGCCTGCTCAAGCAGATGATCGCGAAGCACCGCAAGGTGCTCCTGGGGCAGGTGCTGGCCGTCAACGGCCTGATGCAGCTCCTCATGAAGGGCCGAAACGGCCCCGCGGGCTGGACGCGCGAGGAGCTGCTCCTCATCCGCGCCCACCTCAAGGCCATGGCCAGGCTGGTGCCCATCCTGATCGTGTTCCTGCTGCCCGGGGGCCTGCTCCTGCTGCCCATTCTCGCAGAAGTCCTGGATCGGCGCGGCAGCCGCCGGTAGGACGCGGCTACATCGCCTCTCCGAGCGCCGCCGCCAGCTCCTCATCCGTCAGCGCAATGGGATTCCCCTTCGTGCTGCTGGCCCGCTGCGCCTCGGCGACGACGGCCGGGATCATCTCCGGAGCCAGGCCGCAGGCCGCCAGCCGCGGGACGGCGAGGTCCTCGCAGGCGGCGTGCGCCCGGGCGCCCCGCATGGTCGTCACTCGAGCAGGAAGCCCTGCCGCGCCAGGACGGCGCGCAGGTCGGTGCGGGCCGGCTGGGCCACCCGGCGCGCGGAGTGCTCGAGCCAGCCGTAGTCCTCGACCTCGTCCGGCTTGCCCGGCACGGGCACCTGGCGTCCCTGGTAGATGCCCGTGGCCACCATGGCCCGATCGTATGCCCGCAGGGCCTCGTCCCTCGGCGCCGGGTCATATGTCTCCCAGTAGAGGACGGCCGAGGCGGGGAGGCGCGGCCGGACGAGAGGCGCCGCCGCGGGCCAGCCGACCGTCATGCCGACCACGGGGAAGACGTGGGCCGGCAGGGCGAGCAGGTCGATCACGGCCCGGGCGTCGTTCCGCACGCTCCCCAGGTAGCAGATGCCCAGCCCCAGCGACTCCGCCGCCACCGCCGCGTTCTGGGCCGCGATGCCGACGTCCAGGACGGCCACGAGGAGGTTCTCCACGTACCGCGTGACCTGGGTGTAGCCGCGCAGCTCGCAGGCGCGGTCGAGCCGCCGGAGATCCGCGCACCAGACGAGCACCACCGGCGCCCGTTCCACGTGCTCCTGCCCGCAGATCTTCGCGAGCGCCGCACGCCGCTCGCGCGCCGTCACCGCCACGACGCTCACCATCTGCAGGTTGGAGGAGGTGGAGGCTCGCTGGGCCGCCTGGACCATCGCCTCGATCAGCTCGGGCGGCACGGGATCCGGCGTGTGTTTCCGGACCGATCCGTGGCGGCTCAGCAACTCGATGGTGGGTGTGGTCATCGGGCTCCTCCCCTCTGGCGAGTTTTGTGGGCGCAGATGCTCGCACGCCTGCCACGCGCCGTCCAGCGTGCCCGCGGCAATGTCCGGTGGCCTGGACGGCAAGCGAGCGGCTCAGAGGTACCGGGACAGGAGGAGGAGCGCCGCCGCGAGGACCCCGGCGGCGGCGAGCCAGAGGGCGGCCGTGACGCGGGTCGCGAGCACCCGGAGCGCCTCGGACAGCCTGGCCTGCTGCTCGGCGAGCTGCGACAGCAGCTCCGCCTGCGCCGCCTGGTCCCGCTCCAGTGCGGCCAGCCGCTCCGCCAGCTCGGACTCGGGGGGCAGCGGGCCGGCGCCCGGGTCCACCCGGGTGGCGCGGTTCGACCGCACGAGATCCACCAGCCGCTCCGTGCCGTCCAGGATCTGCGGCGCGTAGCGCAGCACCTGCCTCCACGGCACCCGGGTCACCAGCGTCCAGATCGGCACGTCCCGCTTCCTCCTTGGCGCCGCGCGCGCCACCCTGGGACGGTGAAAGCGCACGGGCGCAGCCCCATCGCCGATGCAGGGGCGCCACTCATGGCGCCCATGGGGCCGGACGCAGAACGGGCGGGATGAATCCCCGCCCCTACACCCCGCCCGGTAGGCCGGCCGCGCGCGTGATGGCGGCCTGCAGCCGCGCGGGCTCGTCCGTCCCCAGCAGGATCCGGCGGCCATCCTTCAGCGTGATGGCCACCGCCTGGAACCCCGAGACGTTGTAGAGCCAGCCCCGCCGCGTCCGGTGGATGCCCCAGCCCTCGTACCACCGGGTCAGCGTCACGCCGGCGGCCTGGATGTCCGCCAGGCGCACCTGCTTCCGGATCACGCCGGGCCCGAACGCCCAGATCAGCGCCTCCTCGGTCACGACCACGGTGAGCGAGGAGAAGACGTACGCGGCCAGGACGAGCACCACGGCCGCCGCCACGGGAATCGCGGGCGGCACCGCCGCGACCTGCGAGAGCAGGCCGCAGGCGGCGGCGCCGGCGATCAGCCCGGCCTGCAGGCCGGCCGCCCGCTGGGTGTGCTCGTACCGGATCATCCGTTCCCCCTGGCGGCGCTCCCGCCGCGAAAGCGTGGAATCGTGCCATCCTTGGCCGCCGCCTGTCAACCGCCGGGCGGCGGCCCGGGCCGGCGCTTTCCCCCGGACGTCCGCCCACCCGTCCCGCGGAACCGCTTGATCTGCCGCGCGGTTTGTGCGAAGAATGCGCCTTCCTTTCAGCGGAGGAACCCATGGCGGAGACCACCGATATCGGCGGCAAGGTGCGGATGGTGCGGGAGTCCCGGAAGCTGGGCGTGCAGGAGCTGGCCGAGCGGGCCGGGCTGCGCACCGACGTGGTGGCGCGCATCGAGTCGGGGGCGCTGATCCCCTCGCTGGGGCCGCTCATGCGGCTGGCGCGCGTCCTGGGCGTGCGCCTGGGCACGTTCCTGGACGACCAGGAAAACGTCGGCCCCGTGGTGGTCCGGGCGGGCGAGCCGCGCTCGGTCATGCACGTCTCCGACAAGCGGGAGCCGGCCCGGAGCGACCTGGACTTCTTCGCGCTGGCGGCGAACAAGGCCGGCCGGCACATGGAGCCCTTCCTCATCGACATCTACCCGTCGTCCGCCCGGGACGCCAGGCCCTCGGCCCACGAGGGCGAGGAGTTCCTCTACGTCTTCGCCGGGGCGGTGGAGATCACCTACGGCAGCGAGACGCACCGGCTGGGCGTCGGCGACTCCATCTACTACGACAGCATCGTGGCGCATCACGTTCACTGCGTGGGCGACGGGCCCGCGCGGATCCTGGCGGTGGTGTACACGCCGTCATAGCGATCAGCCATCAGCCATCAGCGGTCGGCGGTCAGCTGATAGCTGACCGCTGGAGGTTCGCATGGACTACATCACCGAGACGCTCGGCCAGGTGCTGGAGCGGCGCGCGGCCGTGGACCCGGATCGCGAGTTCATGGTCTACCCCGACCGCGGCCTCCGCTTCACGTATGCGGAGTTCGACCGGCGGGTGAGCCGCGTGGCCAAGGGCCTGCTGGCCATCGGCCTGCGGAAGGGCGACCACCTGGGCATCTGGGCCACCAACGTGCCCGACTGGCTGACCGTCCTCTTCGCCGCGGCGCGCATCGGGGTGATCGGCGTCACGGTCAACACCGCCTACCGGGCCCACGAGCTGGAGTACCTGCTGCGCCAGTCCGACCTGAAGGCCCTCTGCCTGATCGGGGGCTTCCGGGACATCGACTACCTCGGCATCGTGAACGAGCTGATCCCGGAGCTGAAGGCCTGCGAGCGCGGCCGGCTGCAGAGCGCGCGCTTCCCCCGCCTGCGCCACGTCATCTTCCTCGGCCCGGAGAAGCACCGGGGCATGTACAGCACGCCCGAGCTGCTCCTGCTGGGCGGGCACGAGAGCGACGCGGACCTGGAGGCCGCCGGGAAGAGCCTGGACTGCCACGAGGTGATCAACATGCAGTACACCTCGGGCACCACGGGATTCCCCAAGGGCGTGATGCTCACGCACCACAACATCCTGAACAACGGCTTCCACATCGGGGAGCGCCAGCGGCTGACCGAGGCCGACCGCCTCTGCCTCACCGTGCCCCTGTTCCACTGCTTCGGGCTGGTGCTGGCGGTCATGGCCGTCCTGACCCACGGCGCCACGCTGGTGGTCCTGGAGAGCTTCGATCCGCTCCTGGCCCTCGCCTCGGTGCAGAAGGAGCGCTGCACCGCGCTGTACGGCGTGCCGACCATGTTCATCGCCGAGCTGAACCACCCCATGTTCCCCATGTTCGACCTCTCCTCCCTCCGCACCGGGATCATGGCCGGCTCGCCCTGCCCCATGGAGATCATGAAGCGGGTGATCGCCGACATGGGCTGCCGGGACATCACGATCGCCTACGGCCTGACCGAGGGCTCGCCCGTCATGACCCAGACCTCCACCGAGGACCCGATCGAGGCGCGCGTGGCGACCATCGGCAAGGCCCTCCCGGGCATCGAGGTCCGCATCGTGGACCCGGAGACGCACCGCGAGCTCCCGCACGGCACGCAGGGCGAGATCGTGTGCCGGGGCTACAACGTCATGAAGGGCTACTACAACATGCCGGAGGCCACCGCGCAGGCGGTGGACGCGGACGGCTGGCTTCACTCGGGCGACCTCGGCAGTCGGGACGCCGAGGGGTACTTCAAGATCACCGGCCGGATCAAGGACATGATCATCCGCGGGGGCGAGAACATCTCGCCGCGCGAGATCGAGGAGTACCTCCTGCGGATGCCGGGGGTGCGGGACGTGCAGGTGGTCGGCGTGGCCAGCCCGAAGTACGGCGAGGAGGTGGGCGCCTTCGTGATCCGCACCCAGGGTGCGAGCCTCACCGAGGAGGACGTGCGCGACTTCTGCCGCGGCCAGATCGCCCACTTCAAGATCCCGCGCTACGTCTTCTTCGTGGAGAGCTATCCCATGACCGCCAGCGGGAAGATCCAGAAGTACAAGCTGCGCGAGCAGAGCCTGGCGCTCCTGGAGGCGCAGGGCGTCCAGCCCGTCTGATTTGCCTGGCCGGCGTGGCAAGCCGCGGTTGCGGTTTGCGGGCGGGGCGACGGCCGTGGTAAGAATCGCGGCATCACCTCACACCCGGGAGCCCGGCGGGCAATCCAGGCACTCCGAGCGCCGATCCGAGAGGGTCGGCGCGTCGTCTTCTGCCGGGCGCCGCCCGGCAGGCAACCAGGAGGCACGACGTGACCCAGGCCACGCGACGCATGTTCCTGCAGGAGCTGACCTGGGAGGAGGCCCAGGGGCGCGCCGCCCAGGACGCCACCATCCTCTTCCCCGCCGGCTCCATCGAGCAGCACGGCCCGCACTTGCCCGTCGAGACCGACAGCCGCCTGGTCTGGGAGGTGGCCACCCGGGCGGCCGCGCGGGTGGCCGACCGCGCGAACCTGCTGGTCGCGCCGCCCCTCTACTTCGGCTACTCCTCGCACCACCGCACCTTCCCGGGCACCATGACGCTCTCCGGCCCCACCTACACCCGCGTCCTGGTGGAGCTGTGCGAGTCGCTCATCCGGAACGGCTTCCGGCGGATCTTCATCCTGAACGGCCACGGGGGGAACTCCGACCCGATCAGCATGGCCATCCGCGAGCTGCGCGATGCGCACGACGACGTGATGCTGGGGACGGCGGCCTACTGGAGCATCGCCGCCAAGGCGCTGGGGCGGGTGCGCGAGTCCCCCAGCGGCGGGATGTCGCACGCCTGCGAGCTGGAGACCTCCTGCATGTGGCACCTCCGCCCCGAGCTGGTGAAGCCCGAGCGCATCACCAAGCGCATCACGGTCTGGCAGCACCCGCTCCTCAAGGACGACCTCCTGGAGTCGGGCCAGGTGAAGCTGGCCTTCCACTTCCCGGACGTCACGCCCACGGGCTTCCAGGGCGACCCGACCCTGGCGACGCGCGAGAAGGGCGAGCGGTTCCTGGAGCTCATCGTGGCGGAGGTGGCCGCCCTGCTCGCCGACTTCAGCCGGTGGGATCTCCGGCACCTGCCGGTGACCTTCGATACGACCGCGGAGGGCGGAAGGAGGTGATCGGCGCGACCGGCGCCCTGGCGGATGCACGTGTCCCACACTCTCGCAAGGAGGCAACGGCCATGGCCAACGGATTCCTGAGACACAGCCGGCTCCTGGCGCTCGCCGCCCTGCTCGGCCTGGTGGCCGCGGGCGCGCTGGCGGCGGAGGCGGCGCAGCCGCGGCCCGGCGGCACGCTGCGGGTCGCCACCATCGGCGAGCCCCCCAGCCTGGACACCCATTTCCCGACCGGCATCCTGGCGATGTCCATCGCCCAGCACATCTTCGAGGGACTCTTCACGCTGGACAAGGACTTCCGCCCCACGCCCCTGCTGGCCGAGAGCTACAGCACCGCGGACGGCGGGAAGCGGGTCATCATCAAGCTGCGCAAGAACGTGCCCTTCCACAACGGCAAGGAGTTCACCTCCGAGGACGCCGTGGCGTCGCTGCGCCGGCTGATGAAGCTGGAGTACCACTTCCGCAGCTTCATCGCCCCCAACGTGGTGGACGTCCGCGCCCCCGATCGCTACACGGTGGAGTTCCTGCTGAAGAAGCCCTCCTCCATGCTGCTGCCCGTGATGTCCACGGCCGTCTCGCCGATGTTCCCCAAGGAGGTCATCGACGAGTTCAAGGAGGAGCGGATCAAGAAGTTCATCGGCACCGGCCCGTTCGAGTTCGTGGAGTGGCGGCCCGACCGGCACATCGAGCTGAAGCGCTTCGAGAAGTACGCGGCGCGCGGCGAGGCGCAGAACGGCTACGGCGGGAAGCGCACGGCCCACGTGGACCGCATCCGCTTCATCCCCGTCCCGGACGCCTCCGTGCGCGTGGCGGGCGTGGAGACGGGCGAGTACGACGTGGCCGAGGACATCTCGCCCGACTTCTACGGGCGGGTGAAGGGCAACCCCGGCCTCCAGCCCGTGATCATCAAGCCGCTCTCCTGGCCCTTCATCATCTTCAACAAGAAGCAGGGCATGTTCACCAGCAAGAAGCTGCGCGAGGCCATCGCGGTGGCCCTCGACATGGAGCCCATCCTGCACGCCGCCGGCGGCGGGAAGGAGTTCTACAGCCTGGGCAACAGCATCTACCAGCCGGAGATCAAGGCCTGGCACACCACCGCGGGCAAGGAACGCTACAACGTCAAGAACCTCGAGCTGGCCAGGAAGCTGGCGAAGGAGGCCGGCTACACCGGGCAGCCCATCCGGTGGATGTCCACCAAGCAGTACGACATCATCTACAACACCGGCCTGACGGCGAAGGCCCAGCTGGAGAAGGCCGGCTTCAACATCGACCTGCAGGTCCTGGAGTGGTCCACGGTGGCCCAGCGGCGCACCAAGCCCGACCTCTGGGACATCTTCGTGACCTTCAACTCGCTGAGCCCGGAGCCGCCGCTCTACCAGGCCTGGCTGGCCAAGGACTGGCCGGGCTGGTGGGAGAACGCGCGGCGCGACGACCTCCTGGCCAAGTTCGACGCCGAGGCCGACCCGGCCAAGCGCCACGCCATCTGGGCGGACATCCAGAAGCTCGTGTGGGAGGACCTGCCCATCGTGAAGCTGGGCGACCTGAACGGCCTGGCGGTGGCGGGCGGCAAGGTGAAGGGCCTCTGGCCCACCTACCTCATGCCATATTACAACGTGTGGCTCGAGCGCTA
>JBHGAX010000174.1:0-8369 GCA_041946635.1 Methylomirabilales bacterium (SeqCode) | reverse complement strand
GCCCGGGCCGGAGGCGTGGAGAGATGCTCGCGCTGTCGCCTCGGCCCGGTCCGGGGTGGGGCGTGGCGGAGACCGCGCCCCCGTCCGCGTGCGTCACTCCCCGCGGGCTCACCGGCCGGCAGAGCCGTTCCGTTGTCTGTTCGGGGCCATGCATAGCCAGCCCTGTGCCAGTCCCTCCCGCGCAACCCGCTGCGGCCCTGCGGCCCGTGGTGGTGGGGGGTTGGGGCATGCAAGGCCTGCACTCAGCGGGTCGTCGCCCTGGCCGCCAAGGCCTCGCCGTCCGGGAGAGGGCGGGCGGGCGGGCGTCTGGCTAAGGGCTGCGACATCGGCCAGGACGCTTTACACTCGGCGGCAAGCGACAGCCGCGGAGACACCCGGCGGGGCCGCCAACAAATTGACAGTACCCGCAGCCCCTGTCGGCGGGTCTTGCACGGCGTCCGAGTTGGTCGGAATCGGAGGGACCGACGGGGCAGGGACGGCGGGCGAGTTCCGCAATGCGTTCCGACACCGGAAGGCGGCGCCAACCGGCCGAAAGGCCCGGGCGCCGGCCCCGGACGCCCGTCCCGACGGAGCCTGCGAGTGCGGCGGTGGGGCGAACAGAACTGATGGGTTTCCCGACGGCCTGCGGGCACGGGGTGCCCGTTCGGCGAGGCGACCGCCGGAAAAACTGCGCCCCGGAGGGGTCGCCTCCGGGGCGTCGCGGGGCGTCGGCCGGCCGACGCGGGTCCTCACCGGCCCTGCATGGCCCGCAGGGTGCTCTCCACGCGGTTCAGCGTCTCGTCGATGTCCGCGGCGGTGTGGCTGGCGGAGAAGCCGTGATGCCCGAGCGCCATGCGGCCGTAGTTGTGGAAGTAGAGGCCCCGCTCGAAGCAGCCGCGGATGAACCGGTAGCCCAGCTCGCCGTCGATCCGACACGCCTCCTGGTAGTTGGTCACCGGCGTGGTGATCCCGAAGTAGATGCCGAACCGCGCGCCCAGCCCCTGCACCCGGGCGGGGACGCCGTAGGCGTCGAAGAGCTTCGTCAGCCCCGTGTACAGCCGCTCGCCGGTGGCGAAGATGCCGTCGTAGAACCCCGGGGTGCCGATCACGCCGAGGGAGGCGATGGCGGCCAGCACGGCGAACAGGTGGCCGGAGTAGGTGCCGGAGTGGGCGGCCGGGCCCAGCGGGCTGAGCACCTGCATGTACTCGCGCCGCCCCGCCACCACCGCGAGCGGCAAGCCGTTGGCCACGGCCTTCGCCATGGTGCAGAGGTCGGGGGTGACCTGGTAGTAGGCGCCCGCGCCGCCGGCGGCCATGCGGAACCCGCTCAGCACCTCGTCGAAGATGAGCAGCGCGCCGTGGCGGGTGGTCTCGGCCCGCAGCAGCTCCAGCATGCCGGGCTGCGGCGGGATGCAGCCGGAGTTGTAGTTCACCGGCTCGCAGATCACCGCGGCCAGCTCGGCGCCGTGCTCGCGCATGGCCTGCTGGAGCGCGGCCGGGTCGTTCCAGGGGATGACGAGGACCAGCGGGCGGATCTCGGGCGGCACGCCGGCCGACTCCACCTGCAGGGGCACGTAGGGGTAGCCCGGGAAGCTATCCCGCGGGGCGCTGTGGGCGTTCCAGACCACGTAGTCGTGCAGGCCGTGAAAGTGCCCCTCGAACTTCAGGATCTTGGATCGGCCCGTCACCGCCCGGGCCACGCGGATGGCGGCCAGGGTCGCCTCCGAGCCCGAGTTCGCGAAGCGGAGCTGCTCGGCGCACGGCACGGCGCGCGAGATCCGCTCGGCCAGCCGGCTGTGGTACTCCGTCTCGTACGCGCAGATCACCCCCATGTCGAGCGCGCGCTGGATGGCCTCGCGCACCGCGGGATGGTTGTGGCCCAGGAAGGTGGCGCCGTGCGACAGGTTGTAGTCGATGTAGGCCCGGCCGTCCACGTCGTAGAGCCGGCAGCCGTCGCCGCGGCTCAGGTAGAGCGGGCGGCCCAGGGCCGCATTCAGGCGCGCGGAGCCAGAGACACCGGCGACCAGGTAGCGGCTGGCAAAGTCGAACAGCGCATCGCTCTGACTCGCGTTCCCACCCATGCTCCTCGCTCCTTTCGGCAACCCCACCTGCCACAACTGCCCTGAAAGAACCGTCTCACGCCAAGACGCAAAGCCGCAAAGGTATCGGACTTGCCCCCCCTGCGGCTCTGCGTCTCCGCGTGAGACCCTCCCCGCCGGTCTTTCTTTCTTTGCGTCTTGGCGTCTTGGCGTGAGGTCCGGTCCGTCGTCTTTAGTATCCCAGGGCGCGCGGCAAGAACATCACCAGCGTCGGGAAGTAGGTGATGAGGAACAGGATGACCACCTCGGCGATGAGGAACGGCCAGAGCGGCTTCAGCAGCTCCTCGATGGAGATCTTGGCCAGGCTGCTCCCGATGAAGATGCAGGAGCCCACCGGGGGCGTGAGCAGGCCGATGCACAGGTTCACCGTCACCAGGATCCCGAAGTGGATGAGGTCGATGCCGTAGCCCTTGGCCACCGGCGCGAAGATGGGCACCAGCAGGAAGATCGCCGGGGCGGTGTCGATGATGCAGCCCACGACCAGCAACAGGAAGTTCACCAGGATCAGGAACACCACCGGGTCCCTGGAGATGCTGGTGAACAGGGCCAGCGTGCGCTGCGGCACGTTCTGCATGGTGACGATCCAGCTCAGGACGTTGGTCGTCGCCAGGAGCAGGAGCACGACGGAGGTCACCTTGGCCGTGTTCATGAACATCGGCGGAAGGTCGGAGAGCTTCAGCGTGCGCAGGAGGAAAAAGCCCACGATGAGCGCGTAGAGCACCCCCACCCCGGCCGCCTCCGTGGCGGTGAAGATGCCGCCCAGGATGCCGCCCACGATGATCAGCGGCATCAGCAGGACCAGGATGGACTGCCGGCAGATCGCGATCGCCTCGCTCCAGGAATACCGGGTTTCCCGCCGCTGATAGCCGCGCTGCCGGCTGATGATGTAGTTGATGGTCATCAGTGAGCCCGCGATCAGGACACCCGGGACCACCCCGCCCATGAACAGGCCGCCCACGGACGCCCCGGTCACGAGGGAGAAGAACACCATGACCAGGCTGGGCGGGATGATGGGCCCCATGATCGAGGCGGAGGCCGTGACCGCCGCCGCATAGTTCTTCGGGTAGCCGGCGGAGTGCATGGCCGGGATCATGACGGAGCCGATGGCGGAGGCGTCGGCCACCGCGGAGCCCGTGATGCCGGCGAAGATCATGCAGGAGAAGATGGTGGCGTGCGCGAGCCCCCCGCGAAACCGCCCCACCATCAGGTCGGCGAAGCGCAGCAGGCCCTTGGTGATCTCCCCCTTCAGCATCAGGTCGCCGCCCAGGACGAAGAGCGGGATCGCCAGCAGCGGGAAGGCGTCCGTGCCGATGAACATCTTCTGGGGGATGACCACCAGCGGGATGCCCTCCATGACGAGGAGGCCGCCCAGGGCCGTCACGCCGATGGCGAAGGAGATCGGCATCCCGGAGATCATCGTCAGGACGAACAGCGCGCCGACTGTCTCAAGAACCATCCCGCCCTCCCGTACCATCGATGCATCTGCTCGCCCCGGCCCGGCAGGCGCAGGGCGCCGAGTTCCGCATCCAGCCGCTCCGCTCCTCGCAGGTCCATCGTCGCGCTCCCGCAGGCAGCGTCCTGACGGTCCATGGCCGCCGCCGCCGGTTGCTACAGCTCCAGCGGCGCCGACGGCGCCGGCGCTGCGTCGACCCCGCGAACATCGCGCCAGAGCAGCGCCGCCTCCACCCCGAGCATCATGACCGCGGAGACGGGGATGGCGGCGTAGGGAATCGCCATGGTGATGCCGAGGGACGGGGAGACCTGGTCGAGCTGCTGGGGCAGCATGTGCACGAAGGCCTGGTAGGCCACAATGACAAGGAACGCCATGACGGCCAGGTGGCACACGGCCCGCACCGCCCGCTCGAGGCGCCGGGGCAGGCGGCTCACGACGAACTCCATCCCCAGCTGCTCTCCCTCCCACAGGGCGTAGGCCGCGGCCAGGAACGCCGACCAGACCATGAGGTAGCGCGCGGTCTCCTCCTCCCAGCCGAAGACGTAGTTCACCACGTACCGGTTGAAGATCTGCAGGTTCACCACGAACGCCATCGCGCCGACCTGGAGGACGATCAGCCAGTAGAGCAGGCGGCTGGCGCGCTGGAGCAAGCCTGACGCCACGGGAACCTCCTCGGAAGCCGGCGGGCCGGACACCGGGGTGTCCGGCCCGCCACGGGCGAACGATGCGGCTACTTCACCACCTGCGCCTCACGAGCGATAGACTGCTCGGCATCCTTCACCGCCTTGAGGGCCTGGTCCACCAGCTCCTTCCCCACGCCCGGCTGCTTCACCAGCCACTCCATCACGGGACCCTGGCTGGCCTTGCGGAAGGTCTCCTTCTCGGCCGGCGTCGGGATGTAGACGTCCATGCCCTTCTTCCGCAGCTCGCCGATGGCCGTCACGCGGGCCTCCAGCATGCGCCGGCCGTGCTCCGCGATGGCCCCCATCTTCGCGCCGGTCAGCAGGATGCCCCGCAGGTCGGCGGGCAGGCCCTGGAACCACTTCTCGTTGGCCAGGATCATGTTGGTCCCGAGCACGTGGTCGTCCACCGTCGCGTACTTCTGCACCTCGTAGAACTTGAACTCCAGGATCACGCCCAGGGGGTTCTCCTGCCCGTCCACCACGCCCTGCTGCATGGCGCTGTACAGCTCGCCCCAGGACACCGGCGTGGGCGAGCCGCCCATGGAGCGGACCATGGTCATGTAGAGGGGATTCTGCTGCACCCGCATCTTGATGCCCGCCAGGTCGGACGCCGTCTTGATGGGCTTCTTGTTGTTCGTGAAGCAGCGGAAGCCGAAGGACGCGGCCGAGAGCATGCGCACGCCGTGCTGCTTGATCAGCCCCTCGTTGAGCTTCTGGAAGAAGGGGCTCTCGTAGAAGCGCTGCGCCACCTTCTCGTCCGGCACCAGGTACGGCAGGGCCAGGATCATGAGCGGCGGGTAGAAGCTGGCCATGGCGCCCTCGTCGCCCTGCCCCAGCGGGTTCACGCCCAGCTTCACCGACTCGAAGAGCTGCCGCGAGTCGTTGCCCAGCTGCCCGCCCGGGTGCACCTCCACCTTCAGGCGGCCGCCCGCCACGCCGTTCACGTAGCTGGCGAAGACCTGCCAGTGGTCGTCGTGCGCGCTGGCGGGGATCTCCATGTGCCCGCCCTTCACCACCATGGGCGCCGCCTGGCCCGCCAGGGCCGGGGCCGCCAGGAGGCCGAGCGCCACCACGCTCGCCGTCACGCCCCACAGGAATCCTCGAAGGCTGGTCATGACTCCTCCTCCCTCTCTACTACGGGGACATCCGGGGGCGGCGCGCTGCCGCCCGTTCGCCTCGCTGCCGCGAAGCCGTTCTCCTCCGGCGCGCGCGCTGCCCCCCGTCCAGGAGGAAGTTCAGCTCTTCCTCCACCCGGGCGAAGTGCGCGCGCACGGCCCGCCGGGTGCCGCTCAGCCGGCGCGCGGCCAGCCCCTGCAGGATATCGCGATGGTGCCGGGCCACGGCCCGCAGGTCGGGGTTGGCGAGGTTCGTGGAGGCCAGGAAGGCCCGCACCCGCTGCTGCATGCCGCGCCAGATGGTGTGCAGCGTCGCGTGGCCCGAGACCTCCAGGATGCGCTCGTGGAAGCGATAGTCCAGCTCGTTGAACTCCGCCCGCGCGCGGCGGCGGGCGGCGGCCTCCATGCCGCGCACCAGGGTGTCCAGCTCGGCGAGGTGCGAGGCCTCCAGGCGGGGCAGGGCGAGCGTGACAGCGAAGTCCTCGAGCACGGCCCGCAGGCTGGCCGCCTCCCGGAGGGTCCGCTCGCTGAAGCCCTGCACGCAGGCGCCCCGGTGGGGCAGGCGAGCCACGAGCCCCTCGCGCTCCAGCAGCGCCAGGGCATCCCGGACCGGCCCGCGGCTGGTGCGCATCTGGGCGGCGATGGTCATTTCCACCAGGCGGGAGCCCGGAGCCAGGCGGCCGGTCAGGATGGCCTGGCGGATGCGGGCCGCGATCTGCTCGGGGAGCGTGCGGAAGGCGAGTGGTCCGTCCAGGCCGGCGCCGGAGGGCCGCGAAGACAGGAGAGGCGGGAGGCTGCCGTCCGGCATGGAGGCTCCATGGGCTACGGACCGCAATCGGGGAACCAGTCAGGTGACCCGGCGGAATGTCAACAATTGACACCTGTCTCACGAGAGCCGGCGCCGTGTCAACGGTTTTCTGAACAGAGCGGGCTCGCGCCTCGTAAGAGATCGGAGGCGGAGGGCGGAAAGACGGTCTGGATCGATCCGCAGATTACGCAGATTACGCGGATTCTCAAAGAGCCTGCGGATGCGTTGCGGGATGGGCAGAGCGGCTCGTGGCTCGTAAGAGGTCCGAGCCCCGTTTCCCCGTTTCGCTTCCGGTCCCGTGGTCCCGTGGTCCCGTAGTCCCGTAGTCAGTCTAGTCAATAGCCGGGCGGGGTGATGGCAGCATGAAGCTCAGCCAGCGGACGTTCACGGCGGAGCCGTAGACGCGGATCAGCTCGGCCTGCATGCGGGCCTCGGACGCGGGCGCGACGGTGAGCGTCTTGCTGCCCACCCACCGGTCGTTGGCGTAGAGACGAAATTCGTAGCGACCGGCCCGCTCGAACACGGTGTCCAGCACCTGGAAGCTCAGCTCCACGGGAGTCATGCGGTCGCTGAAGGTCGCGCTGAACTGCCCCTGCCCCACGATCTTCAGCTCCTCCAGCTGCACCAGCTCCAGCCGGAGCCGGTACTCGCCCTGGACGTCGGCGAGCTTCGCGTACACGCACAGCCGGCCGTGGCGCGCCGGAAACTGGTACGCCCGCACGGTCTCGAAGACCCCCACCAGCGTCATCTTGCCGCTCTGCTCGTCCTGGAACGTCTGGTCGCAGATCAGCATCGCGTTGAGGACAGGATGGGGCGGCATCTCCCGCCGGCCACGACCGCCCCGCTCCAGCTCCCTCTCCTCACCCATAACCCCTCCCCACCCCCGCAATCCCGCAGTCTCCGCCTCTCCGCCTCCCCGTTTCTCCGTTTCCCCAGTCCGTAGTCCCGGGTCCTGTAGTCCCGTAGTCCTGTAGTCCTGTAGCCCGTCCAGGCACCCCTCGCCATAGCACCGCCCACCGCGGCCGGTCAAGCCCTATCTCCAGCCCGCTCTTTCGCGTTGACACCCTCCCGGCACAGGGATAGCTTGCGCTCGCGGCGAGCGGCACAAGGCGTGTCACTCGCCGCGGCTCATGGCGCATGGCTCATGGGGACCCGATAGGCCCCGGGTCGTACCCCTTGTGTCTCTTGTGCTTCTTGTGGCCAGAAGTGGTTTTACCCTTTGTGAATCTTGTGCCTTTTGTGGCCAGTGTCTCGGCTCTCGATGCTCGGCTCTCGATGGAGGCTCCCATGCGCATCGTCGTCCCCGATGACAACCCCCCCGCCCTGGCCGGCACCCCCGCCGTCGACCGCATGCGGCGCATCGGCGACGTGCGGATCCACGACTCCGACGCCACGGAGCCCTCGGTCCTCGCCGAGCGGCTGAAGGACGCCGACGTCGCGGTCAACATCCGGGGCCGCACCCGCTTCACCGCCGAGGTCCTCCAGGCCTGCCCCAAGCTCCGCCTCATCTCGATCTGGGGGACCGGCACCGACAACGTGGACCTGAAGGCCGCCGCCGCCCGCGGCATCACCGTGACCAATACGCCGGGCGCGAACGCCATTGCCGTGGCCGAGCACACCGTCGCCCTCATGCTCGCGGTCGCGAAAGGGCTCGTGCAGACCGACCAGGCCATGCGGCAGGGCGGCTGGCCGCGGAACCTCGTGCCGCAGCTCCGCGGCAAGCGGCTGGGCATCGTGGGGACCGGGCTGATCGGGCGGGAAGTCGCCGCCATGGGGAGAGGCCTGGGGATGAACGTCCTGGCCTGGACGTACCATCCGGACCAGGACCTGGCCGCGCGGCTGGGCTTCCGTTACATCCTGCTGGAGGAGCTGCTGCAGACCTCGGACGTCGTCTCCCTGCACCTCCGGGCCACGCCCCAGTCCAGGGGATTCCTGAGCGCAGAGAGGCTGGCCCTGCTGAAGCGGTCCGCCATCCTCGTGAACACTGCCCGCGGCAGCCTGGTGGACGAGCCCGCGCTGATCGCCGCGCTCCGCGAGCAGCGCATCGCCGGCGCCGGCCTGGACGTCTTCGAGACCGAGCCCCTCCCCGCCGACAGCCCCTTCCGCAGCCTCCCGAACGTGGTCATCACCCCCCACGCCGCCGGCATGACCCCCGAGGTCATCCAGATCGGGTTGACGATGGCGGTCGAAAACATCGAGAATTTCCTGCGCGGCAAGCCGACGCACGTCGTG
>JBHGAX010000173.1:0-8401 GCA_041946635.1 Methylomirabilales bacterium (SeqCode) | reverse complement strand
TTGGACGTTGGACCTTGGACGTTGGACTAGCCCTTATCCAGGGCGAGCAGCGCGAAGAGAGCAGGAAGGTAGATGAGGGAAGCCAGGGCCAGCCGGCGGGCGTCCTGCACGGAGCGCGAGGCGGCGAGGCTCCAGGCGCAGGCCAGCACGGCGGCGCCCAGGACGAGGGCGCCGAGCAGGTACAGCCGCCCGGCCATGCCGATGAGGGTGGGCAGCAGGCCCACGGCGAAGAGCGCCAGCGAGTCGAGCACCGCGTGGCGGCCGGTGGCCCGACCCTCCGGGTCCACCACGGGCGGCAGGCACAGGCCGGCCTGCGCGTAGTCCTTCCGGTACACGCAGGCGATGGCCAGCGTGTGGGGCAGCTGCCACAGGAACAGGATGCCGAAGAGGACCGCCGCCTGCATGCCCAGGTCCCCGCGCGCGGCCACCCAGCCGGTGACGGGCGGCAGGGCGCCCGGGATGGCGCCCAGCAGCGCGCAGACCGCCGAGCGCCGCTTGAGGGGCGTGTAGACGAAGAGGTAGCTGGCGGCCGTGAGCGCCGTCACCAGGCTGCTGAGCGGGTTCACCGCCGCCGCCAGCAGCGCCAGCCCGCCCGCCACCAGCCCGGCCCCGAAGGCCGCCGCGGCCCCCGGCTGGAGCCGCCCGTCGGGCAGGGGGCGGCGCCGCGTCCGGGCCATCTTGCCGTCCACGTCCCGCTCCAGGACCTGGTTCAGCGCCAGCGTGCCGCCGGCGGCGAGCGCCGTGCCGAGCAGCGTGGCGGCGAGCCGCGCGGTCTCCGCCCCCCCGGACGTGCCGAGGTAGAAGCCCACCAGCGTGGTCACCAGCACCATGAGGACCACCCGCGGCTTCGTGAGGGCCAGGTAGTCGGCGGCCGGCCCGCGGGCCAGCCGGCCGAGGAGCGCGGCCCGGGACGTCATGCCGGCACCCGGCGCCCCGCCGGCGCCGCCGCGGAGGTCGCGCTCAGGCGGTGGATCTGGAGGGTCAGGATCGCGGCCGCCGCCAGCATGAGGGCCCCGGCGAGGCGGTGGGCCAGGGGGGCGCCCAGGCCGAGGAGCGGCGCCACGGGCACCTCAGCCGCGTGGAACCGGGCCACGTACGCCAGCCCGCCGAGCAGGAGCTGGGCCACCCACAGCCCGCAGAGCAGGCGGGCCGGGCGCCCGAGCGGCCCGGGCGCGCCCCGGAGCGCCCCCCGGACCAGCAGCGGCACCAGCACGGAGACCCCGCCCGCCACCAGGAGGTGGGCGTCCAGCCGCCGGCCGGTGTGGGTGAGGACCACACCGAAGCCGATCTGGAGATAGAGCGCGGCCGTCGCGGCCAGGCCCAGCCAGCGGAGCGGCCGGAGTCCCTGGCCGGCCGGGCCGCCGCCGGCCTGCCAGGCGGGCGAGGTGAAGAGCGCCAGGCTGGCGAGGAGCGCCAGGAAGGCGGGTGCCACCGCCCCGTGGAGCATGGCGAGGCCCTGCGCCAGCAGGGTGACGCGCAGGCCCCCCAGGACGCCCTGCACCATCACGAGCCCCACGGCCAGGATGGCCAGCGTGCGCAGCCAGGCGCGTCGGTCCGCCAGGCAGATGGCCGCCGCCGTGGCCACGGTGAGCAGCCCCACCAGGGAGCCCAGGAGCCGGTGCGAGTGCTCGTAGAGCACGCCGCCGGCCATCCGGGACAGCGGGTAGAGGAACATGTTGTGGCCGAAGGTGGTCGGCCAGTCGGGGACGGCCAGCCCGGAGCCGGTGTGGGTGACCAGGCCACCCACCAGGATCAGCAGGCAGGTCGCGGCGGCGCTGAGCATGGCCAGCCGGTGCGGCCAGGCGCTTCCGGCGGGCGGCGGTCCGGGCATACCTCTCCTCCAGCGTGGCCAGGGCCGGTGCATGTGGCTCGGCAGGGCGTGAGGGCGAGCGGGCGACGGACGGGATGCGCGGCCCTCGTGAGCCGTGACCCTGGCGATCATAGGGGCTCAAGGCGCGGAGTGGAAGGACAAACGGGCCCGCGGCCCGCCCGGCGGCGCCCGCCCCGCGGCCGATTTTGGGCTTGCGTTTTCCGCCTTGCGGCACCACCCTGCTGCCATCCAAACAAGGCGGCCGGGCACGGCACGGCGCCGTGGCCCGGCGGGCGAGGAATGCCCTGCTGCCGCCCGCGCGGCACCAGGGCATTGTGCGTTCGGGGGGTGGCGTGGCGAGACGCGCAGGCTTGGGTGTGCTGGTGGGCATCGCGCTGCCGGCCGCGCTTTTCGTGGGGGAGCGCGCCGCCCACGGCGGGGCGGAGGCCCGCCCCGCCGCCTCGCCCCTCGTCAGCCAGGCGGCCTGGCGGCTCACGGATGCCGTGGTCACCAGCCGCGGGACTGTGGCCACCCTTCACGAGGGCGTGCTGGTGACCGGCTACGCCGTGCGGTCCACGGCCACGTCCATCGGCGAAGGGCGGTACCGGCGCGGGCGCTTCCAGCTCACCGCCACGCTCTTCGCGCCCGGCGCCACCTCTGCCCGCCAGCGCGGCGGCCCGTGGCAGGTGAACGGCGCCTGGGAGGTGCTCGACCCGCACCTCAGCACCGAGGAGCGGGGGCGCAGCCCGTTCGTGGCCGGCGGGCGCCTCCAGGCGGTCCTGGCATTCAATCCGCTCGAGGCCCCCGGGATGCTCGAGGCCACGCTCTTCCTGACGGGCCTCGTGCCCGTCGGGGCCCGCATGGTGGGCCAGGGCACGTTCTCGGGCAACGAGCGCTTCGAGGGCATGCTCTCCTGGAAAGTCCTGGAGCCGCCCGAGGCGGTCGTGAGGGCCAAGGACCCGTCCGCCTGGCTGAATGCCGCTCCATTCCCGGAGAGCCGCGGGGGCAGCGCCGCCCCGGAGTCGGCCATCCGCCTCCTGCGCGAAGCCGTGTCCGCGCGCCGCGGCTCTTCGTTGTTGCAGCGGTCGGCCCCCGCAGGGACACCTCGCTGAGTCCCGCCATCCCGACCACCAGGGAGGGGCAAGGCCTCGCCCCTCCCTGGAGACTCTCCGGCAGGAGCGTTGGGCCCGCCTGACGGCGATAGCCGGATCGGAATACCGGCGGAGACGGGGCCAGGGGGCACGCCTCGGCTCGGCTTCGTTCGGGGCGCCGGCCCTTCGGCGGCGCGACTTTACGCGGCATCCGGGCGGTAGATCCTTCCACGCCTCGGGCACAATTCCCTTGCGCCCCCGAATCTAGCCTCGATAGAATCACGCGTCGTTTCCGAGAATTCCCGTGCATGGGGAGGGCCGTGGCTCGATATGCCATGCGCGTCGGAGGCCCGTCCGGATCCATCCAGACCATCGAGGTCGAGGGCGAGGATCGGCGGGCCGCGCGGCGGAACCTCGAAGCCAAGGGATACTTCGTCTTCGATCGAGAGGAGGCGCCGGCGGCGACAGCGCTGCCCATCCGCCTGCCCTTCCCGCGCCGCGATCGGATCAGTCCCCGGCAGCTCCTGGTCTTCAACCAGGAGTTGCTGGCGCTGGTGAAGGCCGGCCTCCCCATCCTGACGGCGCTCACCCTGCTCAGGGAGCGCGGCCAGAACGCGCGGCTCCGCGCGATCCTGGCCGACGCGGCCGAGGCCGTGCGCAGCGGCGCCTCGCTCTCGGCCAGCCTGGCCCGCTACCCGCGGGTCTTCTCGCCGCTGTACACGGCGTCGGTGCAGGCCGGCGAGCAGAGCGGCAACCTGGTGGATGCCCTGGGCCGGTTCGTCGAGTACCAGAAGCGCATCCTGGCCATCCGCCAGCGGCTCCGGGCGGCCTTCACCTATCCCGCGATCCTCAGCCTGGCCTCCGCAGCCGTGATCCTCTTCCTGCTGACGTTCGTGGTGCCCACGTTCAGCCGGATCTACGGGGACATGGACGCGCAGCTGCCGGTGGCCACGCGCCTGCTCATCCGGGCGACCGAGCACCTGCGGGGGACGCTGCCCGCGGCCGCCGCGGCCCTCGGGCTCGGGCTGCTGGGCGCCTGGCGCTGGCGGCAGACGCCGGCGGGCCGGCGGCGCATGGATCGCTGGGTCCTGGGGATCCCCTGGGTGGGCGACATCCTGCGGGGCTACCTGTTCTCGCGTTTCGCCCGGACGCTGGCCATGATGCTGCGGGGCGGCATCCCCATGATCCCCTCGCTGGAGACGACCCTGAGCACGGCGGGCAACGCGCACCTCGGGGAGGCCATGCGGACCGCGGTGCCCCGCGTGGCGGCCGGCAGCCGCCTGGCGGATGCGCTGGCCGCCTCGGGGGTCGTGCCCGCCCTCGTGCTGGAGCTGGTCACGGTGGGCGAGAGCAGCGGCGCGCTGCCCGAGATGCTCGGCCACGTGGCGGATCTCTACGACGGCGAGATGGACACCAAGCTGGTCACGCTGACCGCCGCCATCGAGCCCATCATCATGATCGGCATGGGACTGGTCGTGGCCCTGATCGTCGTGATCATGTACCTCCCGATCTTCCACCTCTCCTCCGTGGTCCGGTAGGTTCCCCGGCGGGCGAAGGCGTATGGACCGGATGACGCGCTATCGGAGTCTGGAAGACGCGCTGGTCGGCGAGGCCATGCTCACGCGGGCCGAGCTGGCGCAGGCCCTGGCCGAGCGGGACGGCGTGCACGGCGGCCTGGCCTGGCACCTGCTGGACCGCGGCCTGGTGGACGAGGAGTCGCTGCTCCGCCTGCTGAGCGCGCTCCACGGCCTCCCCGTGGTGGACCTGAAGGCCGTCCAGATCGAGGCCGGCCTCCTGGACGCCTTCCCGCTGGACCGCATGCGGCGCGACGTCTTCGTCCCCGTCCGGCGCGAGGGCGATCGGCTGGTGGTGGCCGTGGCCGACCCCGGCAACGTGCTGCTGCGCGACGACCTGGCCCGCTGGCAGGGAGACCGGGTGACCCTGGTCCTGGCCTCGCGCAGCGCGGTGCTGGACCGGCTGAGCCGGGTGGACGCGTCCCAGCGCGACCTGAACGCCATCACCGAGGGCTTCAAGCTGGCCGAGGAGGACGAGGAGGCCGCCCCCGCCCCGGGCGAGGCGGCCGCCGACGCCAGCCCCACCATCCGGCTGGTGGACACCATCCTGCTGAACGCCCTGGAGCGCCGGGCCAGCGACGTGCACATCGAGGCCACCGAGCGGCACGTCCTGGTGAAGTACCGGGTGGACGGGATGCTGCGCCAGGCCATGGACCCGCTGGACCGCCGGCACCAGGACACCATCGTCTCGCGCATCAAGATCATGGCCGAGCTGGACATCGCCGAGCACCGCGTGCCCCAGGACGGCCGGTTCAAGCTGAAGGCCCGCGGCCGCTCCATCGACTTCCGGGTCTCCATCCTGCCCAGCAACTTCGGCGAGGCCGTGGTGATCCGCATCCTGGACAAGGAGGCCATCACCAAGGAGCTGGCCGACCTGCGCCTGGAGCTGCTGGGCATCGGCGAGCGGGACCTGCGCCGCTTCCGCCGCCACATCCACCGGCCGCACGGCATGATCCTGGTGACGGGCCCCACCGGCTCCGGCAAGACCACCACGCTCTACGCGGCCATCTCGGAGATCCACACCGGGCTGGACAAGATCATCACCATCGAGGATCCCATCGAGTACCAGCTGCGCGAGGTGGTGCAGATCCCCGTGAACGAGAAGAAGGGGCTCACCTTCGCGCGCGGCCTGCGGAGCATCCTGCGCCACGACCCGGACAAGATCCTGGTGGGCGAGATCCGGGACGCCGAGACGGCCCAGATCGCGGTGCAGTCCGCGCTCACCGGCCACCTGGTGTTCACCACCGTCCACGCGAACAACGTGATGGACGTGCTGGGCCGGTTCCTGAACATGGGGCTGGAGCCCTACCACTTCCTCTCCTCGCTGAACTGCATCCTGACCCAGCGGCTGGTGCGCGTGCTCTGCCAGGCCTGCCGCAAGCCGGTGCGCCCCCCGGCCGAGGTGCTGGAGGAGTCGGGCCTGGATCCCGCGGAGGAGGCCGGGACCTTTCACGAGGCGGTGGGCTGCGAGGCCTGCCACGGGTCGGGCTTCCGCGGGCGGACCGCGGTGGCGGAGCTGGTCGAGATCAACGACTCCATCCGCGCGCTCATCATGGATCGCCGGCCGGCCAGCGAGATCTACGCCGCCGCGCAGGCGGCGGGCACCGAGCCCCTGCGGGCGGTGGCCCTGGCCAAGGCGCGCGCGGGCATCACCACGCTGGGCGAGATCAACCGCGTCACCTTCGCGGAGTGAGGGGGGCCGAGGACGCATGGCCTGGGGACTGGACATCGAGGCGGATCGGCTGCGCCTCTGCGCGGCCGCGGCGGCCGGCGGCCGGGTCCGGCTGCAGCGCTGGGGCGAGGCGGCCGTGCCCGCCGGCCTGCTGCAGCCCTCGCTCACCGCGCCCAACCTGCCGGACGCGGCGGCGCTGGGCCGCATCCTGCTCGGGCTGGCCCGCGAGGTGCGCTGCCGCGGCTGGGTGCGCGTGGCCCTGCCCGACGACGTGTTCAGCCTGCGCACGCTCCTCACCGACGACCTCCCCCCGGAGCCGGCGGAGGCGCGGCGCTTCCTGCGCTGGCAGGCCCGGGACCTGCTGCCCTTCCCGGCCGAGGAGACGCGCCTGGACTTCGTGGCCGGCCTGCCGCCGGCCGACGGGCGGCAGCGGATCGTCTGCCTGATGGCGCGGGAGCGCGTCCTGGCCGACTACGAGCGGCTGCTGGCCGAGGCGGGCCTCCACGCCGCGCGCCTGGACGCGCGGAGCGTGGCGCTGGCCCAGGCCGCCTCCCGGCGGCTCGGCAGCCGCACGGCCGGCCTGGTGTCGCTGGCGGCCGGGCGCCTGACCATCCTCGTCGTGGAGGCCGGCCTGCCCCGCTTCCGCCGCACGCTGGCCGGGGCGCCGGACGACGCCGCGCGGGACCGCC
The DNA here is from genome assembly GCA_041946635.1 of Methylomirabilales bacterium (SeqCode). GTDB lineage: Bacteria > Methylomirabilota > Methylomirabilia > Methylomirabilales > 2-02-FULL-66-22 > 2-02-FULL-66-22. Next base: position 1,565 of record JBHGAX010000173.1, on the reverse strand, counting down.
TGCTCCGCGAGGTGGCGGACTCGCTGGCGTTCTGCCGCGAGTCCGAGGGCACGGCGCCCGTGGAGGAGCTGCTCCTGGACGCGCCCGCCGGCCTGGGGGACGGGCTGGCGGCGGAGCTGTCCGCCTGGCTGGAGATCCCGGTGTCGCCGCTCCAGCCCGCGGCCCTCGGGCTGGCGGCCGGGGCCAAGCTCGCGGACCCGCCGCGCTGGGGGGCGGCCATCGGGGCCGCCGTGGCGCCATGCTGATCCGGGGCTTCAACCTCGCCGCCGCCGATTACCGGCGCGCGCGGCGGCAGGGCCGCCTGGCCGCCGCCGTGGCCGCGCTCCTGGCTGCGCTCCTGCTGGCCCAGGGCGGCTACTGGCTCCTGCTCCGGCGCGAGGCGGCCGAGGCCGGCGCCCGGCTGGGCGCCATGGAGGCCCAGCGGCGCGACCACGAGGCGCGCCTGCGCGCGGCGCGGGGCGGGCTGCCCGGGGATGCGGCCAAGGGCTACGAGGCGAAGGTGGCGGCCCTGAACAGGATCCTGGAGGCCTCGGCCTTCTCCTGGACCGGGCTGCTCTTCGAGCTGGAGCGCGCCGTGCCGCCCGAGGTGGAGCTGCGCGAGATTCACCCGGACCCCTCCACGGGGAAGGTCAGCCTGGCGGGCGCCGCGAAGAGCGAGGAGGCCGTCTCCCGCCTGGTGCGGGGGCTGGGCCAGCGCCCGGCCTTCAGGGACGTCTACCTCCTGCGGGAGGCCGAGCGCCAGGTCCCGGCGTCGGCCGGCCGCCCCGCGCGGCGCGAGGTGAGCTTCAGCCTGAACCTGGTCTACTCGGGGGGCACGCCATGATCGGACCGGCGCGCCGCTGGTGGCAGCTCGCGGCCGGGCTGCTGCTCGTCAACGTGCTGGCCGCCGTCTTCCTGCTCCTGCCCGCGCGGGAGGGGCGCGCGCGCCAGGAGGACCAGCTCCTGGACGTGCAGCGCCGCATCCGCGCCCTGCAGCGCGAGGAGCACTCCGGCGAGTCGCTGCTGGCCGGCATCCGCCAGGTCGAGGAGTTCACCAAGGGCTTTCCGCCGCGCCAGGAGGCGGTGGAGCTGAAGACCCGCCTGAGCGCGCTGGCCCGCGGCCTGGCGCTGGACGTGCCCGCGGTGAGCTACACGCCGACCGAGGTGAAGGAAGCCGGGCTGGTCAAGCTGACGCTGGCCATGAACGTGGAGGGCTCCTACCCCAAGGTGCGGCGCTACCTCTACGAGCTGGAGGGCATGCGGCGGCACCTGGTCATCGAGCGCCTGGCGCTGCGCGATCCGCAGGGCACGGCCGACCTGCAGCTGCAGCTCCAGCTGGCGGTCTACCTCCGGAGCGGATGAGGCATGCAGACCCACCGGACCAAGCTCCTGATCCTGGCCGCCCTCCTGGGGGTCTGGGCGCTGATCTTCGGCCTGCGCATGCCCGCCGGCCCGTCCGGCGGCAGCCCGCCCCCGGCCGGCGCCCCGCGCGCCGCGGCGCGCGAGGCGCCGCTGCCGCGCCTCAAGCTGGAGCTGCTGGAGGCGCCCCGCCCGCCCTACCCCAGCGAGGTCCACAACATCTTCGG
>JBHGAX010000172.1:0-8433 GCA_041946635.1 Methylomirabilales bacterium (SeqCode) | reverse complement strand
AGGTTCACGGTTGAAGAACCGCTTGCCGGTTCGAGGTTCGAGGGTGAAAGCGAGTCTCCAACCTCGAGCCTCGAACCTGGAACCGGCCAACCGCCTCTTGCCTACTTCTCCAAGGCCTTTACCAGCTCGCGACAGAAGGCCGGCAGATCGCCGGGCGTGCGGGAGGTGATCAGGTTGCCGTCCACCACGACCTCCTGGTCCACGTACTTCGCCCCCGCGTTGATGACGTCATCCTTGATGGCGAAGAAGCAGGTCGCGGTGCGGCCCTTCAGGATGCCCGCGGACGCCGGCACCCAGCCGGCATGGCAGATGGCCGCCACCGGCTTCCCCTGCTCGAAGCACTCCTTCACCAGCTTCAGCAGGTTCTGGTCGCGGCGCATCATGTCGGGGGCATAGCCCCCGGGGATCACCACGCCGTGAAAGTCCCTGGACGACACCTCGGCCGAGGCCTTGTCGGCGGTGACCGGATAGCCGTTCTTGCTGGTGTACGTCTTCTTCTCGGGCGCGACCAACACCACCTCGGCCCCCTCCTCCTTGAGCCGGTAGTAGGGGACCCACAGCTCCATCTCCTGGTACATGTTCTCGGCCAGCACGGCCACCTTCTTCCCCTTCAGTCGCATGGTCGTTCCTCCTTGAAGACAGAATGTGAACCGCCAAGACGCCGAGGCGCCACCGAGGGGCGGTTCTTCAGAAGCGATCCAGACGGCACTCTACTTCGGGTGTGCTCAGGTCGCAATGCTCGAATAGCGCGCCGGCACCGGCGCGCCCCTCCGTCCGGGTGGCGTCTTGGCGTCTTGGCGGTTCAAACGTTCTTTCGCAGCTCTTTGAGGACGTCCTGGCTCTTCTGCAGGATGAGCCCGAGGTCGGTGGCGTAGGTCAGGAAGCGGAACCCGCGCGCCATCCAGACCCGCGCGGCCTCCAGGCTCTCGACGTAGTTGCCGCAGATCACGCCGTGCCGGCGGCAGGCCGCCAGGAACGCATCCACCGCCTCCAGCACGCGCGGGTGGGTGACCTGGCCCGGGAGCCCCAGCGATGCGGAGAGGTCGTAGGGCCCGATGTAGGCCACGTCCACGCCGGGCGTCGAGACGATCTCCTCCACGTGCTCGATCCCTCGGCGGGTCTCGACCTGGATCACCAGCAGGCGCTCGCGATTCGCCGCCGCCGCGAAGGCCGCCCCGTCCACGGCGCGGTAGCCGGTGAGCGCCGCACCGAAGAGCACGCTCCGGTCCCCCCCGGGCGCGTAGGTGGTCCAGCGCACGACCTGCTCCACCTGCGCGCGGCTCTCCACCCGGGGGACCATCACGCCGGCCGCGCCCGCGTCCAGCGCCCGGCAGAGCAGCGAGCGGGACGGCTCGGGCACCCGGACGACCGCCGGCAGGCCGGCGCCCGCGGCCACGTGCAGCAGCGCCGCGACCGTCTCGATGCTGGAGCTGGCGTGCTCGGTATCGATCAGCGCGTAATCCCACCCCGCCGCCTTCAGGATGCGGGGCATGGCGGGGACCGGGCAGTCGAAGATGAACGTGCCCCACACCGTCTCCCCTGCCTGCAGCCGCGCCTTCAACGACTCCGCCATCGCGCCCGCTCCCGCGCCCCCCTCCCCGATGCCCGCACGCAGCTCTTCGCCTTCGCGCCGCTGCGCCTCCGCGCCCCTGCGCTACTTGTAGTCCTCCCGGTGCGGGTAGAAGATGTCCAGCACGTAGGCGCCGGTCTCCATGCCCTTCACCGCGTGCTGCACCCCGCCCGGGATCATCCAGGCCTGGCCCGGCCGCACGATCTGCGTCTCCCCCGCGATGGTGAACTCCAGGGCGCCCTCCAGGCACACGCCCCCCTGCTCGTGGGGGTGGCTGTGCCGCGGCACCACCGCGCCCGGCGCGACCCGGATGAAGGAAAGCATGATCTTGTCGCCATACGCCACCCGGATCTCGGCCCCGGGCGCGATCTCCTTCGTCGGCAGCTCACTCGGATCGATGAAGTATCCGGCCATCGCGCCTCCGCGCAGGCGCCCCCGCACCCGGCCGCTCCGGCGCCCGGGCACACCCGCCGTCCGCCTCCCCGCGTCGCCTCTCCCCTGGGAGCGGACCCGGGTGAGCCGGTCAGAGTGCCTGAGTGCCAGGGCGCCAGGGTGCCGGCGCGCCAGCTCTCAGAACCCCGGGAAGTTCCCCGCCGCGTCGAACGCCATGGGCGCAGGATCGGTGGCCACGCTCAAGCGGCGGTGCGCCTTCACCTCCGCGAGCATGGACTCCGACACGTCCATCTCGGTCAGGTGCAGGGTGTTCTTGATGCGGACCACGCGCGCCTCGGCCGGCGGCGTGAGGCCGATCATGCCCAGCCCGATCTCCATCGCCTGGCGGTCGGTGTCGAGGAACATCGGCACGCGGGCCGCCTCGAACACGCCCGAGGTGATCGCGTTCATGTTCATGGCGTCGTAGTTGATCTTTTCCACCAGCCGCCTGGTGGTCATGTCGGCGAAGCCCACGCCGATGGCGTTGCCCTCGCTCTCGGGGCGGATGTCGCGCACGTACAGCACGCGCACGTGCGGCTTGCCGGCCGGCTTCTGCACGGAGGCCCGGCCGGTGACGTTGGGATCCATGCCCGCGCCGCTGATGTTCTTGCCCAGCTCGTCCACCACCAGGACGTCGATCCTGTCGAACGGCAGGCGCGCCATCCAGGCCTTGGCCTCCTTCAGCAGGCCCTTCTCCACCTCGCGGAAGTCCTTGGGGAGGACCGCCTGGACCTTGGCCGTCTCCTCGTAGCCGTTCTCCACCGTGGCCAGCCCGAACAGCACGTGGCCCGTGTCCAGGACCGCCTGCCCCACCAGGGGGAAGATCTCGGCATAGCTGTAGTGGTGGCCGGCCCGGTGGTAGTGCTCGGCCCCGTGCTGCTTGCCCAGCCCGATGGCCATCATCTTGAAGAGGCCGCTCTCGATCTCGCCGTCGAAGTCGGTGTGCGCCTTGACGCGCCCCACCACGGCGATGTGGTCGGCCTCCCAGGCGTTCTTGTCGCAGAACACCGGGGTGCCCTTCACCTTGCCGACCTCCACCACCTCCATGCTGGACTTGAGCGGGCAGCCCATGGTGGCTTCCGTGATGCCGTAGTGCTCCAGCACCTTGCGCTGGCCCTCGGCCTTGGCCTCGCCGTGGCTCCCCATGGTGGGCACGATGAACGGCTTCAGGCCCAGCGCCTTCAGCTCGTCCACCACCGCCCGGGTGATCCTGGCGATGTTCGCCACGCCGCGGCTCCCCGCCGTGATGGCCACCGTCTGGCCGGGCTTCACGCGGCTCGCCAGGCCCAGCGAGCGGATCTGCTCGCGCACGGCCCCCGGGATGTCGCGGAGCACCGGCCCTTCCAGCTCCTGCTTGATCCGGCACATCTTGGGAAAGGTCATGTTCGGCCCTCCTGTTCCCTACCGCACGGCTGGAGCGGCGAGGGTGAGGTGGAACTGCTCCGCGAACCGCTGGACGGCGCGGCTGCGGACCTCCGCCATGGGGACGGCGCGTCCGAGGAGCGCCGTCATGGACGTCATCACCCCGGGATCCTCACCGCAGGGCCGGATCACCCCGAAGCCGGCGAGGTCCGTGGACACGTTCAGCGCGAACCCGTGAAAGGCGACCCAGCGACGGACCGAGATCCCGAGCGAGGCGATCTTCCGCGGCCCCACCCAGACGCCCGCCTTCCCCGCCACGCCGGCCGCCGCGATGCCGAAATCCGCCAGCACGCCGATCAGCGCGGCCTCCATGTGCCGGCAGAACACCAGCACGTCCCGGCCGTGCTGGCGGAGATCGAAGATCGGGTACCCGACGAGCTGCCCGGGGGCGTGGTAGGTGGCGTCCCCGCCGCGGGTGATCTCGAAGAACTCCACGCCCCGCGCCGCCAGCTCCTGCGGGCCGACCGCCAGGTTCGCGTGCGTCTTGGCGCGCCCGAGCGTCACCACCGGCGGGTGCTCCACCAGGAGCAGCGTGTCCGGGATGCGCCCCTCCTGCCGCTCCCGCACCAGCCGCTCCTGCCGGAGAAGCGTCGCCCCGTAGGGCTCAAGCCCAAGGTCGAGCACTTCCATCACCCGGTCAATCACAAGAACCTCAAGACGATTGAACCGCCAAGACGCCAAGGCCGCCAAGATTCGTATTTCTCGAGCAGAACCTTCAATTCCTGGCGCTCTTGGCGCCTTGGCGGTTCCACCCGTTCGTTTCCGACCCTTCAATTCCTGGCGCTCTTGGCGCCTTGGCGGTTCAAGTTCTTCTCACTCCGCCCAGGTCGGGTGCTCCAGCAGCTCCTTGACCTTGGCCAGGAACTTGGCCGCCGGGGCCCCGTCGATCAGGCGGTGGTCGAAGACCAGCGAGAGGGTGACCATGGAGCGGACGTGGATCCCGCCGTTCAGCACCACCGGCTTCTCGGCGATCCGGCCGACGCCCAGGATGCCGGCCTGCGGCTGGTTGATGATGGGCGTGAACCCCTCGATGCCGTAGCCGCCCAGGTTCGTGACCGTGAACGTGCCGTCGGCCATCTCGTCGGGCGTGAGCTTCCCGGCCCGGCCGCGCTCCGCCAGGTCACGCGCGGCCTTCGCCAGCTCGCCCAGCGACTTCCGGTCGGCCTGCTTGATCACCGCGGCCACCAGGCCCTCGCCCAGGTCCACGGCGAAGGCCAGGTTCACCTCGCGGCGCACGCGGACGACCTGGCCGTCCAGCCGGCAGTTGATCCGCGGCTCCGCGGCGAGCGCCCGCGCGACGGCCATGTGGATCAGGTCGCTGTAGGACGGCCTGATGCCGAGGCGCCGCTCCCACTCCTGCCCCTTCGACTGCCGGAGCTTCACCAGCTCCGTCGCGTCGGCGTCCAGGAACATCGCGACCCGCGCCGCTTCCCGCCACGACTGCGACATCCGGTCGAAGATCACCTTCCGGATGCCCGCCAGCGGGATCACGTCCGCTGCGTCTCGGCGCTCGGCGCTCGGTCCCTCGACCCTGCTCGGGACCCCGAGCTTGTCGAGGGGCTCCCGGCTCTTCCCTGCGATGGCCCGCTCCACATCCTCCCGGACGATGCGCCCCTCGGGCCCGGTGGGTGTGAGCGCGGCGATGTCGATGCCGTGCTCCTGCGCCAGCTTCCTGGCCACCGGCGAGATCTTGATCCGCTCGCCCGGCGCCCGGGCCGGCGCGGCCGAGGGCGCCGCCGCCTCGGCGGGCCCGGCGGCTTCTGCCGGAGCCGCGGGTGCCGGCGCGCCGCCCTGGCCGGCGGCCAGCAGGGCGGACACGTCCTCGCCCGGCTGGCCGACGATGGCCATGAGGCTCTGGACGGGAAGCTCCTGCCCTTCCTTGGCGACCACCGCGAGGAGCGTGCCGCTGACCGGCGACTCCACCTCGTACTCTACCTTGTCGGTCTGGATGAGCACCACCGGCTGGCCCTTCTCCACCGGCTGGCCCGCGGCCTTCAACCACTGCAGGATCGTGCCGGTCTCCATCGTGAGACCGAGCTGCGGCATGTCGATGCGTGTGGCCATGGCAGCCTCACCCCACCAGCTTCTTGACGGCGGCGATGATCTTGTCCTCGCTGGGCGTGACGAACTTCTCCAGCTTGGGCGCAAACGGCATCGGCGTGTGCATGGAGGTGACCCGCTGGATCGGCGCGTCCAGCAGGTCGAAGCCGCGCTCGGCCACCACCGCGGCCACCTCGGAGGCGAAGCTGCAGCGCGGCGCCGCCTCCGACACCACCACCAGCTTGTTGGTCCTGCCCACCGACGCGAGGATCGTCTCCTCGTCCAGCGGCGAGAGCGTCATGGGATCCACCACCTCGCACTCGATGCCCTCGGCCGCCAGGCGATCCGCCGCGGCCAGGGACAGGTGCACCATGCGGGAGGTGGCCACGACGGTCACGTCCCTGCCCCGGCGCTTGATGTCGGCCTTGCCGAGCGGGAGCAGGTACTCCTCCTCGGGGATCTCGCTCGACGTGGCGTAGAGCAGCTTGTGCTCGATGAAGAGCACCGGGTTGTCGTCGCGGATGGCCGCCTTCAGCAGCCCCTTCACGTCGTGGGCGGTGGAGGGCATCACCACCTTGAGCCCGGGCACGTGCACGAACCAGGCCTCCAGGCTCTGCGCGTGCTGCGCGGCCGAGGAGCGGCCCGTCCCGCCCTGCGTGCGGATGACGACCGGCACCTTGGCCTTGCCGCCGAACATGTACTTGACCTTGGCGGTCTGGTTCGCGATCTGGTCCATGGCGATGCCGGAGAAGTCGATGTACATCAGCTCCGCCACCGGCCGCATGCCGAGCAGCGCGGAGCCGAGGGCGGCACCCACGATGGCCGCCTCGGAGATCGGGGTGTTGCGGACGCGCTCCTTGCCGAACTCCTGCAGCAGGCCCACCGTGGTCTTGTAGCTCCCGCCGAACTCGCCGATGTCCTCGCCCAGCAGGTAGACCCGCTCGTCCCGCTTCATCTCCTCCCGCAGCGCCTCCGTGACGGCTTCACGGTAGGTGATCTTCTTCATGAAGTCCTCCTGGAATGATGCCGAAGGTTGGCCCTCAGCTTTCAGCGGTCGGCGATCGGCTTGGCGCTGATCGCTGATGGCTGAACGCTGATCGCTTATTCCGTGAAGATGTCCGTGAGCGCGGTCTCCAGCTCCGGCTCGGGGCTCGTGCGGCCGAACTCTACCGCATCGTCAACGGCTTTCCTGATCTCCACGTCAATGGCGTTCATCTCGGACTCGGGCAAGAGCTTCTCGGCGAGCACGCGCTTGCGGAAGAGCAGGATGGGATCGCGCTGCTTCCACTGCTCCACCTCTTCCTTGGTGCGGTAGTTCTGCGGGTCGCCCACGAAGTGGCCGAAGAAGCGGTAGGTCACGGCCTCCAGCAGGAGCGGCCCCTGGCCGGCGCGCGCCCGGTCGATGGCCTCGCCCGCCTTCTGGTAGACGTCGAACACGTCCATCCCGTCCATGACCACGCCCGGGATGTTGAAGGCCGCGGCGCGATCGGCGACGTGCGTCACCTTCTGGTGCGTGGCGCGCGGCGTGGACTCGGCGTACTGGTTGTTCTCGCACACGAACACGACGGGGAGGCCCCACACCGCGGCCAGGTTCACGCCCTCGTAGAAGGCGCCGGTGTTGCTCGCCCCGTCCCCGAAGAAGCACACGGTCACGCGGTCGCTCTGCTGCATCTTCAGGGCGAGACCCGCGCCCGTCGCGATGGGCACCCCGCCGCCCACGATGCCGTTCGCGCCCAGGATGCCCAGATCGAGGTCGGCGATGTGCATGGAGCCGCCCTTGCCGTGGCAGTAGCCGGTCTTCTTGGCAAACAGCTCGGCGAACATCTGCTTGAAGTTCGCCCCCTTGGCCACCGCGTGGCCGTGGCCCCGGTGCGTGCTCGTGATCATGTCCCGGTTGGTGAGGTGCGCGCATACCCCCGCCGCCACCGCTTCCTCGCCGACGTAGACGTGCAGGAAGCCCGGGAGCTGTCCCTTCAGGAACAGGTCGGCCGCGGTCTCCTCGAAGGTGCGCACGGAAACCATCTTCCGGTAGATGTCCAGGAGCACGGACTTGTCCAGTTGCCTCATGCCTCACCTCGCTTCGACGTGAAAGGAATCTCGACGAGTACAGGGAGCCGCCATGGTATACCAAAGCAATGAGCAATGACCAATGACCAAATCCCCAAAGCAATGACCGATGACCAATGACCAAATCCCAATGAGTAAGAGGTCCGCGAGGTCCACCCCAGTGGGATTTTGTCATTGGTCATTGGTCATCTTCGCCGTCCCCATTGCCGTTGCCCTCCCCCGGATCATCTCGATGTGGTGCATCATGGCCTCGCGGGCCTTCACGGCGTCGCGGTCGCGGATGGCGGCGGCCACGGCGCGGTGCTCCTCGCAGACCGCGTTGACGTCCGCAACTTCAAGCAGAACCAGGCGAAAGCCGTGCCACGACCACATGAGGCTCCGGAACATCTCCATGAGCTGCACCAGCATGGGGTCGTGGCTCGCAGCCACGATGGCGAGATGGAACTCGATGTCGGCGGCGTCCAGCGCCTCGGGGTCCTTGCGGGCTGCGGCCGCCGTGACGGCCTCGACCGCCTGCTCGATCTGGAGGAGATCGCCGGCGGTCGCGAATTCGGCGGCCTTGGCGGCGGTCAGGCCCTCCAGCCATTTCCGCACGTCGAGGAACGTGACGGCCCGCCCCTGCTCCTGTTCCAGGAGGCGGGCCAGCGGACGCCGCATCACGTCCGGGCCTAGCACCTCCACGAACGTCCCCTGGGGCTTCGCGGGCCGGATGATTCCCATACCCTGCAGCTTCTGGAGGGCCTCCCGCACCGCCTGCCGCCCGACGCCAAACTCCTGGGAGAGCTGCCGCTCCGCGGGCAAGCGGTCGCCGGGGGCGAGCTTACCGGCGAGGATCGCGGAGAAGACCTGCTCCACGATCTCGTCCGAGACGCTCTTCGCGCTGATCCTGGTAAACATGTTTC
>JBHGAX010000171.1:0-8449 GCA_041946635.1 Methylomirabilales bacterium (SeqCode) | reverse complement strand
GCCAGCAGGCCGACGACGGTCAAGAGGACCGCATGCAGCGGCGAGAGGCTCATCAGCGCACCTCCTTCGCGGCGGCGTAACCCTGGAAGGGCTGCAGGGCGGGCGTCCGCACGCCGCCCGCCTCGACTGCCGCGGGTGACTCCGCGTGGCGCGCCGGCCGCTCGGTCTCGGCCAGCAGCCCCAGCACACCCAGGACGCCCGCGAAGATCAGCACCATCTGGATCCACACATCCAAAATGCGCTCGCCCCAGAGCGCCTCGTCGAGCGATGGGGCCACCTCGGCCACGTCGTGGCCCGGGACGGAGACCGCCATCCAGAGCAGCAGCGCGGCGGCGAGCAGCGTCGCCGCGGCGGCCAGCGGGCGCGGCAGGATCGGCCGGGCGTCCAGCGTGTCGTTGCCGGTCAGGCTGATGGCCCAGACGAGCAGCACGGTCACCAGACCGGCGCCCACAGACAGCTCGATCACGGCCACTTGGATCGCGCCCAGCAGGTAGAGCGTGAGCGCAACCAGGGCGCTGACGGAGGCGAGGTAGAGCGTGGCCGAGAGGATCCGCTGCGCGCTCATGGCCCGGTGGGCGCACGCGATGGCGCCGAGACCGAGCGCCAGATACAGGATGCCGGCGATCACTTGCATCGTCCCCCTCCAGAATTCGGCGCGGCCGCCATGAACCGGATGAACCCGTCGTGTTGCGGTGCCGACCGCGTCTGCCGGACCGTGTGGATGCGGCGTGCGCAGACCAGGCCACGAGGCGGACGACGGCCAGCCGGTTCGAACGGCCAGCCGGCGATCGCTGGGATCGGCCCGCCCGAGAGGTGCCGGCCGGTCACCTGGTCGACGGGGGTTTCAGGCTAATGGTATGCAGGCCGCAGGGGAGTCCCTGGCGGGGTGCTCCGGGTGAGCCCCCGCATGGCCTGAGAGGCCAGGCTTGGTTTCGACTGGATGGATGGTTGAGGACACTGCGAGCAGGGCAATGCGTGGGCGTGGCACAGCATGCGGCGACTCTTCGTCCGATCCCCCCTCATCGTCGGCCTCCTTTCTCTATTCGGTGAAACTCCTCCGCGTTAGAAGTGATGCGGCGCAGCGGCGGACCCGCGTGCGCGAGGATGGGGAACGCGATGCGGCATCGCTCCGGCGGCACGCAGGTGGCCTTCAGCGCGCCACGGTCAGACAGGGTAGCTCGCCAGCGTCCGGGCCAGGCTCCAGTCCGCTGCGCATCTCCGGGCCAGGCGCAAGAGCCGCGGGAGGGAGGCCGTGACAGCCGGCGAGAGCTCGAGGTCGTAGTCAATCCGCTCCGGCTCCACGGCCAGGATCGCGACCTCCGGCCGGTGGTGAGGCAGGAAGCGCAGCGTCGCGAGGAGCCCGAGGCCGTGCAGCGACCCCTTGACCCCGGGATCGTGCACCTCGCTGGGCGACACCGCGTAGATCGTGCCGGGCGCGCCCCCTGCCTGCATGGCGTCGATCGCCAGGAGCCGGTCCGCCTGCTCGAAGAGGTGCAGGCCATCCAGGAGGGCGGTCCCGACCTCCACCGCCCAGACGTCCGGCTCTCCCTGCAGGGCGCGAACCGCGTGCACCCCGACCCCGTCGTCAGCGAGCAGCAGGTTGCCGAGCCCCACGATCAGCGTGGCGGGGGGGGCGGGCGATCCGCCCCCCCTCTTGCTCCGCGTCGGCCACATCTCAGACAAGGGCATGCGGCACCGCGTAGATGCGCACGCCCTCGGCCGGGCGCATGACGTGGACCGCGCACGAGAGGCAGGGGTCGAAGGAGTGGATCACCCGCAGTACCTCGACCGGCTGATTGACGTCGAGCACGGGTGTCCCCACGAGAGCCTGCTCGATCGGTCCGCGCGCGCCGGCCGCGTCCCGGGGAGAGGCGTTCCAGCAGGTGGGTGTCACGACCTGGTACCGCGCGATCTTCGAGTTGCCGATCGACACCCAGTGGCCCAGGGCGCCGCGCGGGGCCTCGGTGAGCCCCACGCCCGTGCCGCTCGCGGGGGTGTCGAAGCCCGCGTACACGGGGCCGTTCGCCTGCAGCTCGTCCACCCAGTCGCCGAGCGCGCTCACGACCTTCCACGCCTCGCGCGCCCGGGCCTCGTGCCGATCCATCACCGAGATCCCGTTCCGATAGTCGCCGTTCACCCACATCCGGGCCAGCGGCCCGGCCTCGCAGGGCTGATTCGCGTAGCGGGGCGCCTTCAGCCAGGAATAGGCGCCGCTCTTCGGATACACGGGCCTGGTGTCACCGACAGCGGGTTTCAGGTTGTTCGTGCTCTGGTCGTACCAGGAGTAGGTCACCTGCTCGGTGATCTGGTTCGCATCCACGGACTGCACACCGGTCGCGCCGTTGCTCACCCAGCCCCGCTTCAGGAGCTTGCTGTCCCCGGCGGCGTCGAGGTCGAACACGCCGAAGGCCAGGAGATTGCCCCAGCCCCGCCCGATCCCAAAATAGTCGCTGTAGGCGCTGCCCAGCGCCTGCACGTCGGGCAGGTAGGTGTCCTGGATGAACGCGCTGAGCTGGGCCACGTAGGCCTTGAACTTGGTGATCCGGTCCGCGCGCGGCGTGGCCGAGAAGCCGCCGGGGACGAAGGCCGGGGTCATGGGCAATCGCCCGCCGAACAGGGCCCCCATCTCGTGCGCCTTGCGCCGCATGTCCAGCGCCTCCACGTAGTGGCCGACCAGCGCGTCGTTGGTGGCCTGGCTGAAGCGCCTGTCCACGTTCCAGCTCGGCTGCCAGGGGGGCATGGCGGGACCCTCGACGAAGTCCTGGATCGCCAGGTGGTAGAAGTGCAGGATGTGCGACTGGACGAAGTTCGCGCCCAGGACGAGGTTCCGCATGATCCGGGCGTTGTAGGGCACAGTCAGGCGCGCCGCCGCATCGAGGGCCATGACGGAGGCCATGCCGTGCGAGACGGGACACACGCCGCAGATCCGCTGGGTGATGTCCGGGGCGTCCAGGGGCGGCCGGTTGACGAGGATGGTCTCGAAGCCGCGGAACAGCGTCCCGGTGGCGCGGGCATCCACGACCTGCTGCCGGCCGTTCACATAGTCCACGGTCACCTCGATCTTGAGGTGGCCCTCGAGCCGCGTCACGGGGTCGATGGTGATGACGTTCGTGACACCCGGCGCCGGGGCCGGCGGAGTCCTCGGGGTCTTGGTCTTAGGCATCCGCATCCCTCCTCACTGAAGTGAATGGAAAAGTCGGCTCGGTGCAGGCGATGCAGAGGCCATTGGCATCCACGCACCAGTTCGTGCGGCCGTTCCAGAGGCTGATCGGACAGGTCGCCTTCGTCCTCGGTCCCTTGCACCCCAAGGTCTTCAAGCAGTGGCCATCCACGCCATAGGTGCCGGCGGGACTAGTCCCGCGGCGGGGGCACTGCTCGTGAACCGTCTTGCTGAACAGCGCGGCAGGCCGCCCATTGGAGTCCAGGGCGCCCACTGATCCCGTGAGCAGCTTGGCGATCGCCCACACGATCCAGTCGGGGTGGGGCGGGCAGCCGGGGATATTGAGCGTGCTCTTGCCCAGCGCCGCTCCGACCCCCATCACGCCAGTCGGGTTCGGCGCGGCGGCCGAGACGCCGCCATACGCGGCGCAGGTTCCGATGGAGAGGATCACCGCGGCCCGCGCTGCCAGCTCGCGCGTCGCCTCCAGGAAGGTCACGTCCCTTCCCCCCTCGCTCCAGGCCCAGCAGGCCGCGCCGCCGAAGGCCGTCGGGATGCCGCCTTCGACCGCCAGGATGTACCCGCCCTTCGCCGCGACACTGTGCGCCACGGCCACGGCCGACTCGCCCGCGGCGGCCATGAGATTCGGATGATAAGCAAGATCAACGGTTTCGATGAGCACGTCGGCCGGGTCGGCAGGCGCCGCAGTCGAGATGTAGTTGAGGAAGGAAATCGAGCACCCGGTGCAGCCGCTGCCCTGGAGCCACAAGATGGTGGGCCCGCCCGGATTCGCCAGAGCCTCACGCAGACGGAAGAGGTCGAGTGGATCGAGCGCGAGGGCCGCGGACGAGGCCGTGACCAGCCGTAAGAAATCTCGCCGGGATACTTTCATGTTCCCTCCTTTCCCAATTGCGTTGCCGGCCATGGTTCGGTGCACGGGATCGCGCGCCGGGAAGCAGCCGGCGCACCACGACGGCCGAGATCGCCGGGCCTCGAGCAGACGCGCCGGGCTGCGGAAGCATGCCGGTGGGTAAGACGCTCAGAACCTTATTGGCAAGAGCTGACCGGCTGCCAGGCAGGGGAGCAACGGCGGTGCCAGGACGATACGCCGGAGGGAGAGGCGTGTAAAATCGGCGGCTATCCGATGAGGCTTACTGACATTTCTGGCAAAACGAGAAGATGTTACACAGCGCCCAGGGCTCAATTACTCAATCATTCCCGCACATTGTGGTGTATGCCGCAGGAGGCTGACGGCCCAACTCAGAGCTTCCGCTTGTCGATCACGCGGCGGGCCTTGCCCTCGAACCGCTCCAGCGTCTTCTTCTCGACCAGCTTCACCTCCACCGTGAGCCCCAGCTCCTGGGCGAGGCGGCTCCTGATCCGCTCCACGATCTCCCGCTGCCGGCGCATCTGGTCGAAGAAGATGTGCTCCGCGGCCTCCACCAGCACGGTCGCGTCGTCCAGGGCGCCCTTCCGCTCCACGATGATCTGGTAGTGCGGCTCGGTGCCCTCGATCTCGAAGAGCACGGCCTCGATCTCGGAGGGGAAGACGTTCACCCCTCGGATGATCAGCATGTCGTCCGTCCGGCCGAGCACGCGGCTCATGCGCCGTCCCGTGCGCCCGCACGGGCAGCCGTCCGGCAGGATGCGGGTCAGGTCCCGCGTGCGGTAGCGGATCATGGGGAAGGCTTCCTTGGTGAGGGTGGTGAGCACCAGCTCCCCCACCTCGCCCGGCCCCACCGGCGTGAGCGTCTCCGGATCGATGACCTCCACCAGGAAGTGGTCCTCGTTGATGTGCAGGCCGTTCTGCTCCAGGCACTCGCCGGACACGCCCGGGCCGATGACCTCCGACAGACCGTAGTTGTCGGTGGCCACCACCCCCAGCTTCTCCTGGATCTCCTGCCGCAGGGCGTCCGACCAGGGCTCCGCCCCGAACAGGCCGTACTTCAGCGAGAGCGACGAGGCGGGGATGCCCATCTCGCGCAGCGTGTCGCCGATGTAGAGCGCGTAGGAGGGGGTGGAGACGAGCGCCGTGGTCCGGAAGTCCTGCATGATCTTGATCTGCCGGGCGGTGTTGCCGCTGGAGGCGGGGATGACCGAGGCGCCGAGCCGCTCGGCCCCGTAGTGCAGGCCGAAGGCCCCCGTGAAGAGCCCGTAGCCGAAGGCGATCTGCACCACGTCGTCCTTGGTCACGCCGCCCATGACCAGGATGCGCGCCACCAGGTTCGCCCAGGTCTTGATGTCGTTTCGCGTGTAGCCCACCACCGTGGGCGTCCCCGTCGTGCCGGAGGAGGCGTGCACGCGCACCACCTCGCGCATGGGCACCGCGAAGAGGCCGTAGGGGTAGCTGTCGCGCAGGTCGGCCTTCGTCGTGAACGGCAGGCGCGCCAGGTCCTTCAGCGACTCCACGTTCTCCGGGGTGAGCCCCCGCGCGTCCAGCTGCGACCGGTAGAAGGGCACGTGCGCGTAGACGCGATTGAGCGTGGCCTGCAGCCGCTCGATCTGGAGCTGCTCCAGCTCCTCCCGGTCCAGGCACTCCTGCTCCGGCTCCCAGTACATCGAGGTACCCTCCAAGAACGGGCCGCACCGCCAAGGCGCCAAGAGCGCCAAGGAATCATAGCCGCGCCTTGCGGCGCGGGGAAGAGCACACGAATTTGTCCTGTTCTGGTTCTTGTCCGAAACCTCTTGAGAGGTCCTTCTTGGCGCTCTTGGCGTCTTGGCGGTTCAAGTTGCGGGTCTTAGTTCCCCCCGCGCTCGCGGCCCAGGTAGGCGCGCTGCACGTCGCGGTTGCCCAGCAGCTCCTCGGCGGTGCCCTCCAGGACCATGCGGCCCGTCTCCAGCACGTAGCCCCGGTCCGCGATGCGGAGCGCCGCGCGCGCGTTCTGCTCCACCAGCAGGATGGTCATCCCCCGCTCGGCGCGGAGCCGCGCGATGTGTTCCAGGATCTCCCGGACCAGCTTGGGGGCCAGGCCGATGGACGGCTCATCCAGGAGCAGCACCTGCGGCCGGGCCAGGAGCGCCCGCCCGATGGCCAGCATCTGCTGCTCGCCCCCGGAGAGCGTGCCGGCCGCCTGGCGGCGCCGCTCCGCGAGCACCGGGAAGAGGCCGTAGATGCTCTCGAGGTCGTCCCGGATGGCGGCGCGCGCGCCCAGGCCCGAGCGGTGGTACGCGCCCAGGGCCAGGTTGTCCTCCACGCTGAGCGGCTTGAACACGCGCCGCCCCTCGGGCACGAGCGCCAGACCCGCCCGGACCACGCGGTCCGCGCTCTGCCGGGTGATGACCGTGCCGCCCAGGGCCACCTCGCCGGAGCTGGGCCGCACCATGCCGGCGATGGCCCCGAGCAGGGTGCTCTTGCCCGCCCCGTTGCCGCCGATCAGGGCCACGATCTCCCGGGGGCGCACGTGCAGGGACGCGGCCCGCACCGCGTGGATCGGCCCGTAGTAGACGTGCAGGTTCTTCACGCGGAGCACGACTCGTCCTCGCCCAGGTAGGCGGCGATCACGGCCGGGTCCCGCTGGACCTCGGCCGGCGTGCCGCTGGCGATCACCTCGCCGTAGTTCAGGACGAGCACCCGGTCGCTGATGCCCATGACCAGGTCCATGTCGTGCTCCACCATGAGGACGGTGACGCCCTTCTCCACGATCCGCTGGATGAGGATGGCCAGCGCCGCGGTCTCGCGCAGGTTCAGCCCCGCGCCCGGCTCGTCCAGCAGGAGGATGCGCGGCTTGGCGCAGAGGGCCCGCGCGATCTCCAGCAGGCGGGCCGACCCGAAGGGCAGGTGCCCGGCGGCCAGGTCCCGCCGGTCGGCCAGGCCCACGAAGTCCAGCGCCTCCTCCGCCTGCTCCCGCAGCTGCCGCTCTTCGCGCCGGAAGCGCCGGGTGCGCAGGAAGAAGTCCTGCGGCCCGTAGGCCGCGCGCAGGTGGCCGCCCGTCAGGACGTTCTCCAGGACGGTCATGTTCGTGAACAGCTCCAGGTTCTGGAACGTACGCACGATGCCGGCGCGCGCGATGGCGTGCGGCGGCTGCCCGGCGAGCGAGCGGCCCTCCAGCCGGATGTCCCCCTGCGCCATCCGGTAGAAGCCCGTGATGACGTTGAACAGGGACGTCTTGCCCGCGCCGTTCGGGCCGATGATGGCCTGGAGCGTCCTCTCCGGCACGGCGAAGCGCGCGTCGCGGAGCGCCGTCACGCCGCCGAAGCGAAGGGTGATGCCCTCCCCCTCGAAGAAGGCCGTCACGCCGCCCGCTCCTTGTCCCGCGCCCCCAGGAGCCCCTGCACCCGGCGCGCCGCCCGCCGGGCGCCCTCGGCCAGCCCGCCGGGCAGGAACATCATGGTGAGGACCAGGATGGCGCCGTACACCAGGACGTCCACGTTCTCCACGGCGCGCAGGACCTCGGGCAGGATGGTGAGGAAGAGCGCGCCGGCGACCGCGCCCCACAGGGAGGCCATCCCGCCGAGGACCACCATGGTGACCAGCTGGACGGAGGCGTGAAAGCCAAAGGTGCCCGGCGACACGAAGGTCACGTAGTGCGCGTAGAGCGCGCCCGCCACGGCGGCGTACGCCGCGCTCAGCACGAAGACGAAGGTCTTGGTCCGGCCGGTGTCCACGCCCAGCACGGAGGCCGCCGCCTCGCTGGTGTGGATGGCGCGCAGGGCTCGGCCCAGGCGCGAGCGCACGAGGTTCTGGGCCAGCACGAACAGGACCAGCACGGCCGTCCAGACGACGGCGTAGAACCCGAGGTCCGACTCCACCGTCACGCCGGCCAGGCGCAGCCGCGGGATGCCGGTGAGGCCCGAGGGGCCGCCCGTGAGGCCGGTGGCCTCGTTGAGCACGATGTACACGATGATGCCGAAGCCCAGCGTGCCCATGGCCAGGTAGTGGCCCTTGAGCTTCAGCGTGGGGACCGCGATGGCCCACGCCACCAGGACCACCAGGCCGATCCCGGCCAGGATCCCGGCGGGCACCGGCCAGCCGCAGGCCCCCGTGAGGATCCCGGTCGTGTAGGCGGCGATGCCGTAGAACGCCGCGTGCCCCAGCGAGATCTGCCCCGCGTAGCCCATGAGCAGGTTCAGCCCCAGCGTGAGGATCGTGTGGAAGCCCCCCACGATCATCACCGTGAGGTAGTACTCGTTCGTGGCGACGACCGGCAGGAGGGCCAGGCCCAGCGCGAACGCCGGCAGCCCCCACTCGACGCGGCGGATGGCGCCCTGCACTCCGCGCATCACGAGCCGCTGCTCCGTACCCGCAGCCCGGGGGCATCGGGGTGTCGGGGAAGAGCATCCGATCGGAGCCCG
>JBHGAX010000170.1:0-12060 GCA_041946635.1 Methylomirabilales bacterium (SeqCode) | reverse complement strand
CGCCTCAGACGATGAAGCGTGGGTGGTCTTGTTCAGGCCCTTTCCTTGGCGGGCTTGGCGTGCCTGGCGAGAGACCGTTCTCCCCACGACCCCCAGAACTGCCTCTCGCAAAGCACGCCAAGGACGCAAAAGAGCGCGACCCGAACTCGACTCATTCACATCAGATTCCGCGCTTCAAGCAACGCTAGGGGGCCCCGGGGGCGCGGCCGGAATGCCGCGCCAGGTACTCGTCCACCACCTTGCGCGTCTGCTCCAGAGGCTCGGGCGCATGCAGCTCCAGCACCCAAAAGTCGCAGCCCGCCGCCCGCAGGCCATCCAGCGCCTCGGCGATGTCCGCCACGGCCGAGGGCACCACATGGGCGTCGCGCAGCTCGCTGAAGTAGATGTGGGCGGCCAGGACCCGCGTGGGGATGGCGCGCAGGACGTCCGCCACGGAGCCGTGCCCGGCCTGGACCCAGGCGCTGCCGTGGGCGTGGCCGAGGTCGAAGGTGACGGGGATGCCGGTCGCCCGCAGGATGCCGGTGAAGGTCTCGGGATCGCTGGTCGGTCCCTGACGCAGGTTTTCCAGCGTCACCGCCGTACCCAGGCGGGCCGCCCGTTCCATCAGCACCGACAGGCTGCGCAGGCAGTTGTCCCGCGAGAACTCCTCGGGTGC
This sequence comes from Methylomirabilales bacterium (SeqCode), assembly GCA_041946635.1. Classification (GTDB taxonomy): domain Bacteria; phylum Methylomirabilota; class Methylomirabilia; order Methylomirabilales; family 2-02-FULL-66-22; genus 2-02-FULL-66-22. Next base: position 11,405 of record JBHGAX010000170.1, on the reverse strand, counting down.
GGGCGCATAGGATCCCGCATGCAGGTTCAAGTGGTGCGCGCCGAGATCGGCCGCCGCCTCGATGTACCCGGTGAGGATCTGGGTGGCGGCCCGCGCATGCGCGGCGTCCGGGTGGCCGATCTCCATGTCGGCGTAGGGCGCGTGGGCCGAGGAGAGCGGCGCGATGTCCCGGAGGGCGTCCAGATGCCGCCGCCGCCGCTCCCGTGGCAGCATCAGCCGCCAGCCGTCCCAGGCCCACTCCACGCCGTCGTAGGCACGGGCCGTCCGGTACCGGCGGATGGCGGTCAGATCCTTGCCGAACGCCGAATGACAGAAGAGCAGGGCCGGTCGCATGCGCTCCCTCCGGGCTCGCTACTTGAAGGCCCCCAGGGTGAGGCCGCGGACAATATAGCGCTGGAGGAGGAGGGCCGCCAGGGCCACGGGCAGGACGATCACCACGCCCGACGCGAAGACCGGCCCCCAGTTGATGGCGTAGCCCGTGATGAAGTCGTTGGCGGCGGCGGGCAGGGTCTTGGACGCCGTGGCAGAGGCGAACACGATGGCGAAGAGGTACTCGTTCCAGGCAAAGATGAGCGAGAGGATGACCGTGGCGGTCAGGCCGGGCGCGGCCAGGGGCAGGACCACGTAGCAGAGGGCCTGGAGGCGGGTGGCGCCGTCGCACGTGGCGGCCTCCTCCAGCCCGACCGGCACCTCGTCGAAGAAGCCGCGCAGCAGCCAGATGCAGAACGAGAGCAGGAACGAGGCGTCGGCCAGGATGAGGCCGGTCAATGTGTTGATGAGGCCGAGCGTGCGGAAGATGAGGAAGAGGGGAATGAGCAGGGTGGCGGGCGGCAGCATGCGCGTGAACATCAGCCAGAACTCGAAGAGCCGGCCGCCGGCCCGGTAGCGCGAGAGCGCGTAGGCGGCGAGCACCGAGGCCGTGACGGTGATCGCCGTCGTGGAGAGGGCCACCAGCACGCTGTTGAGGGTGTAGGTCCAGAAGGCATGCCGCGAGAAGATCGCCTGGTAGTGCTCCCAGGTCGGCGCGAAGCGGAGCACCAGCTCGTTGGCGATGATGACCTCGCGCGGCTTGAAGGATCCCAGGACCATCCACAGGAACGGTCCGGCCCAGAGCAGGACCGCCAGCGCCATGGCCGCCCAGAAGGCCAGCCGCCGGACCTGTCGCACGCCCTCACTCCACGGCCAGGGCGCGCCGGCCGAACCCGCGCTGGAAGGCCCAGTAGACGGCCACGCTGACGATGGCCAGGAGCAGGGACAGCACCGCGCCCTGGCTGTAGTCCTGGGTCTGGATCCCCACGGTGTAGATGTGGATGGGCATGACGCGGGTGATCGTGGCGTTGCCGAAGAGGGCCCAGATGAGGCCGAAGGTCTTCAGGATATCGATGGCCCGGACCAGCAGGATCACCCCGATGACGCCCTTGAGCAGCGGCAGCGTCAGGTAGCGGAAGGACTGCCACGCGCTGGCCCCGTCGATCCTGGCTGCCTCGTACGGCTCGACGGGCAGCGAGCGCAGCGCCGCGCGCAGGAGCAGGAACATGAAGGGCATCCACTGCCAGGTGTTGCTCAGCAGGATGCTCAGGAAGGCGTAGTGGGCGTTGGCGTGCTGGACCAGCCAGGGCCCGAGGACCGGGAGGGCCTCCACCACGCCGATCGGCTCGCCGGTGAGCCAGGGGCGCCCCTCCAGGCCGAGCAGGCCGAGCAGCAGGTTGAGCAGGCCGTTGTAGTAGTTGAGGAGGTACTTCCAGAGCATCCCCACCACGATGCTGTTGGTCATCATGGGGAGCAGGATCAACGTCGCCAGGAGCGACTCGAAGCGGACCGGGCGGTTCAGCCACAGCGCCATCGCCAGCCCCAAGCCGAACTGGAGGAGAATCCCCAGCACGAGCAGCTCCAGCGTGAGCCCGAGGGTGGGCAGGAACTGCGGGTCGTCCCGGAGGACGCTCCAGAAGTTCTCCAGCCCGGCGAAGGGCCACCGGCTGCGAAAGTTCAGGATGGTCACCCGAAAGAAGGCGAGGTAGATCAGGAAGCCCACCGGAATCACCGTGACCGCCAGCAGCAGGACGCCGGCGGGGAAGAGCAGCGTGTAGCGCAGGTAGGGATCGCCCAGCCGGACGAGCAGGGCGACGTAGAGCCCGGTGAAGGCGGCGCCGGCCAGCAGGACGGCGGGTGGGCCCGGCGGCAACAGGACGAAGACGAGGGCCACCCCGCCCGCCAGCGCTGCCAGCCAGCCGCCCAGCGTCGCGATCAGGTGGAGCGGGGGATGGGGACGTTTGCGGCCCACTGCGACGCAGGCTGGTTGTCCCTCTGGTCACACTGGCACTCCTGCTCTAGCCCAGGCGGGAGGCGCTGTCAAGAGCCTTTTGTTCGATTTTGGTAGGCATCGGACCGGTCGAACATTTTCGCTTGCAAAGTCCCAGGCCATGGCCTATGAGAGCGCCATGCGACGCCTCTTGGCCCTGGAGCGGCATGCGCGCATCGTGAGCCTCGTGAACCGCCAGGGGATCGTCGCGGTCTCGGAGCTCGCGCGCCGGCTGGGCGCCTCGCCCATGACTGTCCGGCGGGACGTGGCCGCCCTGGACGCGCAGGGGCTCCTCCGCCGGACCCACGGGGGTGCGGTGGCGCTCTCCGCACCGCCGGACGTGCCCCTGGAGCGACGGAAACGGCTCGAGCTGCAGGCGAAGACCTCCATCGGCCGGCTGGCGGCGGGCCTGGTGCAGGCGGGCGAAACCGTGCTCCTGGACGCGGGCACCACGGCCCTGGCGGTGGCGCGGGCCCTTCGGGGCATCCCGGACCTCACGGTGGTGACCAGCTCGGTCCAGGTGGTGGCGGAGCTGTGGGCGCGGCCGGAGCTGCGCGTGGTCGTCGTGGGTGGGCTGGTGCGCTCGGCCAGCGGCTCGATCACGGGTCCCCTCGCCGAGAAAGCCCTGGAGGAGATTCGCGTGGACAAAGCCTTCCTGGGGACGACCGGCATCACGCCCCGATGGGAGGTCTCCAACAGCGACCTGGACCTCGCGGCCTTGCAGCGACGCGTCCTCGCGGTGGCTCGCGAGCGGTACGTCCTCGCCGATCACACGAAGATCGGCCGGACCGGCCTGGCGATGGTCGCCCCCCTCAAGCTCTTCACGGCGCTCCTCACGGACTCGCACGTGCCGGCCGAGATGCTTGCCCGGCTGCGCCGGCACGCCAGCAAGGTCCTCGTGGCAGGCGGGGAGCAGGCCGCGGGGAGTGCCTCGCCCGCGCCCAAGACGGTGCGGGGAATACCGTAACCGCAGCCGCACCAGAAGGAGGCCCGCCATGCAGGTCAGCAGTCGCTTCCGGACACGTGCCATTCTCCTCGTCATTGCGCTCTTGCTCGCCCCGAGCGCGGCCCTGGCCGGCGCCAAGAACGTCATCCTGCTGATCGGGGACGGCATGGGCCCCAGCCAGGTGGGAGCCGCCTGGCTCTACAGCACCCGGGTCCTGCACCAGAACCTGCGCATGGTGGAGGTGATGAAGGCTGGCCGGACGGGTTACATCGTCAACGACACGGCCGACTCGATGGTGACCGAATCCGCCGCCGCGGCGGCGCAGATCGCCACCGGGGTGAAGATGTACGCCCGCGCCCTCAGCATGGCGGCCGACGGCAAGACGCCGGTGAAGACCATCCTGGAGATGGCGCGCGAGCGCGGCATGGCCACCGGGCTGGCGACCACCTCCGGCATCACGGACGCCACCCCGGGCGCCTTCTCGGCGCACGTGGCGCACCGCTCGGACGAGACGTCCGTGGCCGACCAGCAGCTGCAGGGCGGCGTGAACGTCCTCCTGGGCGGCCGCAAGCAGTTCTTCCTCCCCGAGGCCGCCGGCGGGAAGCGCAAGGACGGCCGCAACCTCCTGGAGGAGGCGCGGGCCGCGGGGTACGCGGTCGTCGGCACGGCCGGCGAGCTGCAGCGGGCCGAGGGGCAGAAGATCCTGGGCCTGTTCAACATGGGCAACATGGCGTACGAGATCGACCGGAGCAAGACCGAAGAGCCGAGCCTGGCCGCGATGGCGGCCAAGACGCTGGATGTCCTCTCGCGCAACCCGAAGGGCTTCTTCGCCATGATCGAGGGCGGCCGCATCGACCACGCCTCGCACCGCAACGACGCGGCGGCCACCATCCAGGACACGCTGGCCTTCGACGCCGCCGTCGGCGTGGCCCTGGACTTCCAGCGGAAGCATCCCGACACCCTGGTGATCGTCACGGCCGACCACGAGACGGGCGGCATGGCGCTCATCGGGCACAGCAAGGACAGCAAGGAATACACGGGCATGGATCTGCCGCTGCTCCAGAAGGCCAAGGGCTCGATGGAGCTGCTCGCGGCGCGGCTGGGGAAGGACCCGACGCCCGAGCGGATCCGCCAGGAGGTGCGCGACACCCTGGCCGTCGAGCTCACGGAGGACGAGGCCAAGACGGTGGCGGCGGACACGATCCGGCAGCTCGATCCGAAGAACTACAGCTATCCCACGCTGCACAGCCTGGCCTTCGTGCTGCGGCCCTACCTGCGCGTGGGCTGGGGCAGCCAGACGCACACCGCCTCGCCGCTCATGGCGTTCGGCGTCGGGCCCGGCTCGGAGGCGCTCTCGGGCTTCCTGCACAACACCGAGCTGTTCGGGGTGATGAAGACGGCCCTCGGGCTGAACTGAGTCTGACCGATCGAGGACGGCCTCACGCAAAGCCGCCAAGACGATTCTACCCTTTGCGTCTTGGCGTCTTCGCGTGAGGCCCGCTTGGCTCTGAACCGACGGGTCTCGCGATGCGGCTGGTGCAGTTCTTCGTTCCGGGGAAGGGCAAGCGGATCGGCCTGCTCCGCGGCGACAGCGTCTTCGACATCAGCCACGCCGAGGAGGGGATCGGCTCCACCCTGGACTTGCTGCGGCAGGGCAAGACCTTGGCGGGGCTGCTGAAGCGCGCCGAGTGGCTGGCGCGGACCCTCCGGCGCCGGGCGCTGGACTGGCGGGAGCTGCAGCGGGCGCCCTCGCGCCGCGCGCCGCACGCGCTGATCCCCCTGGACGTGCCCGAGGTCTGGGTTACGAGGCCGGCGGGCATCCCCGCCGGTGCGCGGCCCGCGGTCTTCTTCAAGGCGACGGCGTCCCGCTGCGCCGGACCGGGCGCGCCGCTCACCCCGCGGGCCGATTCCCGCTGCACCCGCCCGCGGCCCGGCCTGGGGCTGATCCTCTCCGCCCAGGGCGACGTCCTCGCCCTCACCGGCTATCTCGGCCTCTCGGCCGAGGACCTCGCGCAGGCACACCCGCTCTTCCTGTCCCAGTCGGAGACCTACGACGGCTGCTGTGCGCTGGGACCCTGCCTGCTGACCGCCGACGAGATCGATGGGGACGCGCAGCTCCAGATGCGGCTCTCGCTGCTGCGCGAGCGGGGGGCGGGGGCCTCGGAGGCCTTTCGGGCCGCCCCGTGGCGGGAGCTCCGCGCCCCGGTCCCGTGGCTGCTGCGCGACAACGCCTGCCCGGCCGGCAGCGTACTCGCCGTCGAGGTCCCGCTGGCTGCCGCGCTGCCGGCCGTGGAGGCCGGCGACCGGGTGGAGCTGGAGGTGCAGGCCGTCGGCCGCCTGAGCCATGCCGTGCACTGCGGGGCCGGGCATCAGGGGCCGGGGAGCGGGGGCGAATGAGCGTTCACCTCCCCACGAAGAATCGCTCGACCTCCGTCCAGCGGCCGGTGAAGGCGCTGAAGCCGAAGGCCCGGCGACGCGTCAGGACCGACGCCACGTTTCCCTCCACCTTGAAGGCCTCGATCCCCTCGTCCTCGGGCACCCGCAGCTCGTGGACCTGGTTCAGCGTGGCACTGAACCCCAGGATGCGGAGCGAGGTGACGACCGCCGCGACGTTCTCGTGGCCGCGGGCCTGCAGGATCCGCTCCCCCGCGTCCAGCCGGACCGAGGTCCACTGCCCGGCGATGCCGCTGAAGAACAGGATCTCGCGCGGCACGATGTGGAGCGCCACGTTGGTCGACGGCTCGGCCGCGTGGGCGAGCAGGGGAGTCAGCAGCACGGCGCCCGCGAGCACGACGGGCCCCAGGAGTCGGCAGGCTCCATGAACCGGTGCGCGGCGGCCCATCTCGCTCCTCCTCTGCCAAGTGCCGGACGCCAGATTGTTGGTCATGGGTTGCCGATCGGACGTCAACGCAACCTGCCCGCCTGAAAGGCTTGACGCGCGCGGAGCGGGTCTCTAGAGTGCACCCGCTGACACGGGGTGCGGCAGGAGCGAACGGAACGGCCTGCCGGAGGAGGTGCGGCTGTGGCACGCATTGTCGGCCTCGTCCTGTTGCTGTGGCTGCTCATGCAGACCGGGGCTCACGCGGACACCGCGTATCTGCGCGACGGGCAGACGATCTGGGGGAAGGATATCTACGAGGAGGGCGACCAGATCGTGATCGTCCGGCCGAGCGGGCCCGTCCGGGTGCCCAGGGCCCAGGTGCTCCGCATCGATCGGCTGCGGACCACCCTGCCGCGTCTGTACTCTCCGCCCGCCCCGGCGGTCGTCGAGGCCCCCGGAGGGACGAGCCCAGCCCCTCCACCTGCGCCGGCGCCGGTCGCCACGCCGCGGCAGCCGACCGCCCCCGCTCCCGGCACGCCGGTACCCGCCGCGGCCCCCAGCGCGCCTTCCCAGCCGACGGCGCTGCCATCTCCGCCGCCCCCGCCATCCCAGCAGTGAAGGCAAGAGGGAATCGGAGAAGCCCCCGTTTCCTCTCCCGGCCCGTCACACATTGAACCGGATCAGCAGGATGTCGCCGTCCTCGACGCGGTAGTCCCTTCCCTCCACCCGGTGCAGGCCTTTCTTCCGGACGGCGGCCGTCGACCCCTGCGCCACCAGGTCGGCGTAGCGGACGACCTCGGCCCGGATGAAGCCCCGCTCGAGGTCGCTGTGAATGGTGCCGGCCGCCTTCAGCGCGGTCGCGCCGGCGGGGATCGTCCAGGCCCGGGTCTCCTCGCCGCCCTCTCCGGTGTAGAAGGTGATCAGGCCGAGGAGGTCGTAGCAGGCCCGGATCACCGCACTGAATCCCGGCGCCGGCAGGCCGAGGTCCTTGCGAAACACCTCGGCGTCCTCGGGCGGAAGCTGGGCCAGCTCCCACTCCACCCTGGCGGAGAGCGCGGCCACGACCACGCCCTTGCCGGGGAACTCCCTGCGGAGCCGCTCGGCCGCCGGGCGCTCGCGCCCGATCTTCGCCTCGTCCACGTTCAGCAGCAGGAGCACGGGGCGCGCGGTGAGGAGCGCGAAGCCGCGCAGGAGCTTCTCCTCCTCCTCGCTGATCGCCAGATCCCGGACGGGCCGCTCCTCGGCCAGCCAGGCGCGGCAGCGCTGGAGCAGGTCCAGCTCGCGCAGCGCCTCGTCCCTCTTCCCTTTCTTCAGGTCGGCCTCCAGCCGGGCGATCCGCTTCTCGACCACGTCCAGGTCGGCCAGGAGCAGCTCCGTGTGCACGGTGAGCGCGTCGCGCACCGGGTCCACCGACGCCTCGACGTGCGGGACCCCGGGGTCCTCGAAGTCGCGCAGCACGTGGAGCAGGGCGTCGGCCTGGCGCATCTGCGCCAGGAAGTGGCTCATTCCTTCGCGAGTGTCGGGACCGGCGGGCGACAGGCAGGACTCGGCGATCTCCCCGGCGCGGCATCCCACGCTGAAAACGCGCCGAAGATAGCACGGGCAGCCGCCCCGCGCAACGCCGGCGGACGGCCGCGGCCGCGATCCGCGTGCAGCGCCTCCATCCGGTGTGGTATCCTTCCGGCCATGAAGGCGTACCTGGACATCGAGACCTGCGCCGGCAACCAGATCACGGTGATCGGGATCTACCGCGAGGACCGTGGCTTCGTGCAGCTCGTGGGCGGCGGGATCACCGACGTGAGCGTCTGGGAGGCGCTCGAGGGCGCGGACGTCCTCTGCACCTTCAACGGGGACCGGTTCGACCTCCCCATCCTGGAGCAGCAGATGCGGCTGGACCTGCGCTCGCGCATCCGGTCCATGGACCTGCTCCGGGAGTGCCGGGCCCGGGGCATCACGGGCGGCCTGAAGCGGCTGGAGCAGCGCTTCGGGATCGCGCGGACCACGCGCGGGATGAACGGCTGGGACGCCATGCGCCTGTGGGCGCGCTACGAGCAGGAGGGGGACGAGGAGGCCCTGCGCCGCCTGCTGGAGTACAACCGCGAGGACGTCATGAACCTCGTGGCGCTCGAGCGCATCGTGGTCGGGGTGGGCCTGGAGCTGGAAGAACTCGCACCGCCAAGGCGCCAAGAGCGCCAAGGGGAGCTGGATCTCTCGACCGACGGCGGGCCGGGTGCACCTGCGCCGCCGGCCGGTGAATGCCCTTGCTGAAAGCTGACCGCTGATGGCCGACCGCCGTGCCCGCCGCATCGCCTTCACGACGATCGGCTGCCGCCTGAACCAGTTCGAGACGGACGCGCTGCGCGGCAAGGCCGCCGCCGCAGCCTGGGAGGTGGTGCCCTTCGAGGCGCAGGCGGACGTGTACGTGATCAACACCTGCACGATCACCGCGCAGGCGGACGCCGACTCCCGCCGGCTGGCCCGACAGGCGGTGCGCCGGAACCCGGCGGCGCTGGTGGCGGTGACCGGCTGCTACGCCCAGGGGGCGCCGGAGGAGGTCGCGAGCATCCCGGGCGTGGACCTGGTCCTTGGCACCGGCGAGAAGGCGGGGCTCCTGGGCCACCTGGAGGCCGCGGCGAAGAACGGCGGCGCGCGCGTGCTGGTGGGCGCCGCGGGCGCCCTGCGGGAGATCGACGGCGGCGAGTACGGGCCGGGCATCGACCCGGACCGCACGCGGGCCTTTCTGAAGGTCCAGGACGGCTGCAACTACCGCTGCAGCTTCTGCATCGTGCCCAGCGTGCGAGGCGCGAACCGCAGCCTCTCCGAGGACACGATCCTGGCCGAGCTTCTCCGCCTGCACGCGGTCGGCTTTCCGGAAGTCGTGCTGACGGGCATCCACCTGGGCACCTACGGCCGTGACCTGCCCGCCCGCACGTCGCTCGCGGGGCTGTGCCGGCGCATCGCGGCCCTGCCGGACGCGCCGCGGATCCGGCTCAGCTCGCTCGACCCGCACGAGGTGGGGCCGGAGCTGATCGGCCTGCTGGCCGGCTCGCGGCGCTTCTGCCGGCACCTGCACTTGCCGCTCCAGAGCGGGGACGAGACGATCCTCAGGCGCATGCGCCGCGGCCACACGGCCGCCCAGTTCCGCGGGCTGGTGGAGCGGCTGGTGGCGGCGGTGCCGGGGATCGCCATCACGGCGGACGTGATCGTCGGATTTCCGGGCGAGGACGACCGCGCCTTCCGCGCCACCGCCGCGCTGCTGGAGAGCCTGCCCCTCGCCGGCCTGCACGTCTTCAGCTACTCGCGCCGGCCGGGCACCGACGCGGCGACGTTTGCCGGACAGGTCCCGCCGGCCACCATCGCCCAGCGGAACCGGGAGCTTCGGGCCCTTTCCGCGCGGAAAGCCGAGGACTTCCGGCGGGCGGCCGTCGGCCAGCGCCTGGAGGTGGTCGTGCTGCATCGCGACGGTCCGGGCGGCCTGCGGGAGGGCCTGAGCGACAACTACCTGCCGGTCTGGTTCCCCGGCGATGAGGCCCTGAAGGGACACCTCGCGGAGGTCCGCGCCCGCCAGGTGACCGGCCGCGGCCTCCTGGCCGAGCTGGCCCCGCCCACCACCCCCCACGCGACACGCGCGTAGAGGCGCGAACCCCGAGACGGCGGGATGCATCCCGCCCCCTCCGCCGTGGGGCCCGGGAGTTCGCAGCCGGCCTCCGGCGCCGCTTCCGGGCCGTGCGCGCGGCAGCCTCCGGCGGCAGCCGACCGGGCTGCATTGCGTTGACAGCCCCGGGGGCGTCAAGTAGAGTCTGGCAACTTTCATCCGCCACGTCGAGCGCGGCCCGCGCGCCGCCCAGGAGAATGCCGATGCCCGCCACGAAGGAGATCCGGGGGATCATCCCGGCCGTCGTCACGCCGTTCACCGCCGACGAGCGCGTGGACGAACCGGCCTTCCGCAAAGTCCTCGCCGCCATGCTGGATCAGGGCGTGCACGGCCTCTTCCCCGTGGGCACCGGCGGCGAGTTCTCCGCCCTGGCCCGGGAAGAGAAGGAGCGCCTCATGGCCGTGAGCGTGGAGGTGGCGGCCGGCCGGGCCTTCGTGATGCCCAACGTGGGGGCGATCACCACCGCCGAGTCCGTGGGGCTGGCCAGGCACGCGGAGGCGGTCGGCTGCGACGCGGTCTCCGCGGTGACCCCCTTCTTCCTGAAGCCCTCCCAGGAGGAGCTGTTCCAGCACTACGCCGCCATCTGCCGCGCCGTGCGCATCCCCGTCCTCGCCTACAACATTCCGGAGCGGACGGGCGGGGTGAGCCTGGCGCCCGCCACGGTGTTCCGCCTGGCGCGCGAGCTGCCCAACTTCATCGGGATCAAGGACAGCACCGGGGACCTCGGCGGCGCGGCCGAGCTGGTGCAGGAGGGGCCCGCGGGCTTCCGGGTCTTCATGGGACGCGACACGCTGATCTACGGGGCGCTGCTGTACGGGTGCGCGGGCGCGGTGGCCGCCACGGCCAACGTGGCGCCGGGCCTGGCGGTGGGGATCTACGCGGCGGTCGAGGCGGGCGATCTGCCGAGGGCGCGCGCCCTGCAGGCCCGGCTGGCTCCCGTCCGGAAGCTGTTCACCGTGGGCTCCCACCCGGCGGGCATCAAGGAAGCCATGGTCCAGCTCGGCCTGCTGACCTGCGGCCGCTGCCGCCGGCCCACGCTGGACCTCACGCCCGCGCAGAAGGAGGAGGTGCGGAAGATCCTGGTGCGGGCCGGATTGCTCGGACATTGAACCGCCAAGGCGCCAAGGCCGCCAAGAATTGGCGGTTCACAGAAGCCGGTTGTACTCGGCGGGGTCGATCGCCACCTCGATGACGGCCGGGCCGTCGGCGCGCAGGGCCTCGGAGACGGCGGCGTCGAACGCCTCCCAGGTGACGGCGCGCATGCCGCGCGCGCCCAGGCCGTGGGCCACGCCGGCGAAGTCGATCGGGTCGAAGTCCACGCCGGCCGCCGGAAAGCCCTTGCGCTCCTGGTGGAGGCGGATGAGGTGGAGGGCCTGGTCGCACATGACGAGGACGACGACGGGCAGGCGGAGCCGCCAGGCGGTCTCCAGCTCCCCGAGGACCATGGCCAGCCCCCCGTCGCCCGTCACGGCGATCACCGGGCGGTCGGGCTGCTCCAGCTTGAGCGCGATCGCCGCCGGCAGCGCGACGCCCATGGTGGAGAGGCCGTGGGACACGAAGAATGTCTGGGGCTGATAGCAGGGCCAGAGCTGCCCGGCCAGCAGCTTGTGGGCGCCGGTGTCGAGGGTGAGCACGGTGTCCGGGGGCGCCAGCTGCCGCAGGCGCGCGATCACGCGCGAGGGGG
>JBHGAX010000017.1:0-23526 GCA_041946635.1 Methylomirabilales bacterium (SeqCode) | reverse complement strand
GCCCCGCCGCCGGCCGCGGCCCCGCCCAAGCCGGCCCCCGTCCTGCCCCCCGAGGAGGTGTACAAGGCCGCGCTGGGCGACTACACGCGGGGCGACTACGAGCTGGCCATCGCGGGCTTCCGCACCTACGTGAAGGCGTATCCCAAGACCAGCCTGGCCGCCAACGCGCAGTACTGGCTGGCGGAGTCGTTGTTCAGCCAGAAGAACTACGCGGCGGCCATCGAGGAGTTCTCCGTGGTCCTGCGCGACCACCCGGACAGCCCGAAGGTGCCCAGCGCCCTGTTCAAGCAGGGCGAGGCGTACCTCGCGCTGAACGACACCAAGCAGGCCACCAGCGTGCTCTGCGAGCTGATCGGCAAGTACCCCAAGACGCGGGAGGCCCGGCTGGCCAGGGAGCGCAACATCCGCTGCCGCTGAAGGACCGAAAAACACGAAGCGGCGGCCACCCTGCACGGGGTGCCGCCGCTTCGTGTTTTCGTGCGGCGTTGAACGTTCCGCGTCGAACGTTCGTCAGGGCGTGAGCCGCACCGCCAGCTCCTGCACCTGCCGCCGGAACGTCTCCTCGGCCGCGATCTTGCGCTTCACCTTCTCGCAGGCGTGGATCACGGTGGTGTGGTCCTTCCCCCCGAAGCCGTCCCCGATGTCCGGGAGCGAGGACTTCACGATCTCGCGGCAGAGGTACATGGCCACCTGCCGGGGCAGCACGATGGACTTGTTGCGTCCCCGGGAGCGCAGGTCGTCCACCCGCACCCCGTAGAACTCCGCCACGGCCTTCTGGATGGCCGTGATGGTGGGGAGGCGCTGCTCCTCGGCGGCCAGCTCCTTCAGGACCTCCTGCGCCAGCTCCATGCTCACCTCGCGCCGGGTGAAGGAGGCGTGGGCCACCAGCCGCACCAGGGAGCCCTCCAGCTCGCGGATGTTCGACTTCACGTGCTTGGCGATGAAGAGCGAGACCTCGTCCGGCAGGCGCACGCCCTGGGCCTGGGCCTTCTTCCGGAGGATCGCGGCCTTGGTCTCGAGATCGGGGGGCTGGATGTCCGCGATGAGCCCCCACTCGAACCGGGAGCGCAGGCGCTCCTCCAGGGTCGGGATCTCGCGCGGCAGGCTGTCCGAGCTGATCACGATCTGCTTGGAGGAATCGTACAGGTCGTTGAAGGTGTGGAAGAACTCCTCCTGCGTCCGCTCCTTCCCCGCGATGAACTGGATGTCGTCGATCAGCAGGAGGTCCAGGCTGCGGTAGCGGTTGCGGAACTCCACCGTGCTGTCGAAGCGGATGGCGTTGATGAGGTCGTTCGTGAACTTCTCGGAGGACACGTAGGAGACCTTGACCCGGGGATCGCGCTGCCGCGCCAGGTGGCCGATGGCGTGCAGGAGGTGCGTCTTGCCCAGGCCCACGCCGCCGTAGATGAAGAGGGGGTTGTAGGTCTTGGAGAGCTGCTCGGCCACCGCCAGCGAGGCGGCGTGCGCGAACTGGTTGCTCGTGCCCACCACGAAGGTGTCGAAGGTGTACTTGGGGTTGAGCTGCGCCTGCCCCTCGCGCGGGCGGCGCTGCGGGCGGCGCTCGGGCGCCTCCTCGTGCGGGGCGGCCGCCACGCCGTTGTCCTTGTCGGGGAGGACCAGGCTCAGGTCCACCTTGGTGAACATGAGGTCCTCCAGCGCGGCGCGGAGCAGCCCCAGGTAGTGCTCCTCGAACCACTCCTTGAAGAACCGGTTGGGGAGGCGCACCTGGATCCGGGTGCCCTCGGCCGCGCCCAGCGTGAGCGGGCGGAACCACGCCTCGAAGCTCTGTCGGCTGATCCGGCTGCGGATGACTGCGAGGGCCTCTTCCCAGAGCTCGCTCGGGTTGCCCACCCCTGCCGGTCCGTTCATCGCCGTCCTCCGGTCCCACTTATCCACAGGCCATGCAGTATGAGAACGCCCAAGAATGACGGGGGCTTCTGCGGATGCGTGCCCCCGCGCAGGCTCCTGGAGCCCTCGCGAGTTATCCACAGGCTTCTCCACAGTTGTGGATAACCGGAAGCTTGCGAAATTGCCGACCCTGTCGCGGATTTCCCCAAAACCCGGTGAGAGGCAGCCGCCAAATCATTACGGAAACCTTCGAAAACAAAAGGTTTATGGGCACGGGGTGTTTTGGAGGACCCCTTGTAACGCGAACCTCCCGGCGTGTCAAGGGCCCATTTCGGAAAAAGCGCGGGACCGGCCGGCGGGGCCAGAACTCCTTGAGAATCGGCCAATTCCCTTGACAGCGGCTTTCGCCCTGGCATAGATTGCCAACAGAAGGGGGCACTGCATGCACCGGAGGCACGTCTCGGCCGTCTTCGCGGCCCTGCTGCTGGCCCTGCTGGGCGCGCCCGCGGGCGCGGGGCAGGCGCCCATCCGCATCGGCGAGATCAACACCTACAGCGGGGTGCCGGCGGGGTTCACGCTGCCCTACCGCCAGGCCCTCGAGATGGCCGTGGAGGAGGTGAACGCCGCGGGCGGACTCCTCGGGCGCAAGGTGGAGGTGCTCTTCCGGGACGACAAGAGCAACCCGGCCGAGGCCATCCGGCACGCGCAGGAGCTGCTCGCGGCGGAGAAGGTGGACCTGCTGGCCGGCACCTTCCTGAGCCACGTCGGCCTGGCGGTCTCGGACTTCGCCCGGCAGCACAAGGTGCTGTTCGTGGCCGCGGAGCCGCTCACCGAGGCCCTCACCTGGGCCCGCGGCCACCGCTACGTCTTCCGCGTGCGCCCCAACACCCACTCGCAGGGCCGCATGCTGGCCGGGCGGGCGGCCAAGTGGCCCCACACGCGCTGGGCCGTGATCGGGCCCAACTACGAGTACGGCCGGCGCGCCTGGGAGACCTTCTGGGAGCGGCTGCGCGAGCTGCGCCCGGGCGTGGAGCTCGCGGGGGAGCACTGGCCCGCCCTGGGCAAGATCGAGCCGGGGGGCTACGTGGCCGCGCTCCAGGCCCAGCGCCCGGAGGCGCTCTACATCTCCCTCTTCGGCAGCGACTGGATCGCCTTCGCGCGGGAGGCCGCGCGCCGCGGCCTGTTCCGCGACCTGGCGCTGGTCGGCATCCTGCTGGGCGAGCCGGAGTACATGGATCCCCTGAAGCTGGAGGTGCCCGAAGGCATGCTGGTGACCGGCTACCCCTGGTACGACATCCCCGCCCCCGAGCACCGGGCGTTCGTCCAGCGCTTCCAGCAAAAGACCGGAAAGCCGCCGGTGGCGGGGAGCCTGGTGGGCTACATCACCGGCCTCTCCATCTTCGAAGCCATCCGGAAGGCGGGCACCATGGAGACCGAGGCGCTGGTCGAGGCGCTGGAGGGGCTCCGGGTGCCCACGCCCATCGGGCCCATCAGCTTCCGGCCCTTCGACCACCAGTCCACCATGGGCGCCTGGGTGGGCGTCACCCGGCGGGACCCCAAGCGGGGCGTGGGGGTCATGGCGAACTGGGAGTACGTGCCCGGCGAGAAGGTCCTGCCCTCCGAGGCCGAGGTGCGCAAGCTCCGCAACGCCGCCCGCTGAGGCCGCCCGCCCGCGGCCGCCGCCCTTCATGACCTTCCTCCTCCTCCAGCTCCTCACCGGCCTCGCCAACGCCATGGTGCTGTTCCTCATCGCCTCGGGCCTCACGCTCATCTTCGGCGTCACCCGGATCGTGAACTTCGCCCACGGCGCCTTCTTCATGCTGGCGGCCTACCTGGCGGCCACGCTGGCCGGGCTGCCCGCCCTGGGGGCCGCGGCCTTCCCCCTCGCCCTGCTGGGCGCCCCGCTCGTCCTGGCCGCCCTCGGCGCGCTCCTGGAGGTGGGCCTGCTGCGGCGGATCTACGGGGCGCCCGAGCTGCACCAGCTCCTGCTCACGTTCGCCCTCGTGCTGCTCCTTGGGGACGGGGTGCGGCTGGTCTGGGGCCCGGAGAACCGCACGGCGCCGCTCCCCGCGGCCCTGGCCTGGGGCGTCCCGCTCCTCGGCCAGCTCTTCCCGCTCTACGAGCTGCTCATGCTGGCCGCCGGCCCGGCGGTGGCCCTGGCCCTCTGGTGGCTCCTGGCCCGGACCCGCTGGGGCATCCTGATCCGCGCGGCGACCCACGACCGGGAGATGGTGGGGGCGCTGGGCGTGGACCAGCGCCGGCTGTTCACCGGGGTCTTCGCGCTGGGCGCGGCGCTGGCCGGCCTGGCCGGCGCGCTGCAGGCCCCCCGGCAGGCCCTCAGCCTGGGCATGGACAGCGCCGTGATCGCCGAGTCCTTCGTGGTGGTGGTGGTGGGCGGCATGGGGAGCGTGGGGGGCGCCTTCCTGGGCGCCGTCCTCATCGGCTGCCTGCAGGCCCTGGGGATCCTCTGGCTGCCGCGGGAGCTGCAGCTGCCGCTGGTGTTCCTGCTCATGGCCGTGGTCCTGGTCCTGCGGCCCTGGGGGCTCCTCGGGCGGCCGGAGGAGCCGGCCGCCGCGCCGGCCGGGATGGCCAGCGGGCTGCCGGAGCTCCCGCGGGCGGCCGCGCCCCTGGCGCTCCTGGTCCTGGCCCTGGCGCCCCTGGTCCTGCCCACCTTCGGCCTCTGGGTGGCCACGGAGATCCTGGCCCTCGCGCTGTTCGCCGCGAGCCTGCAGCTCCTGCTGGGGGCGGGGGGCATGGTCTCCTTCGGCCACGCCGCCTACTTCGGCCTGGGGGCCTACGGGGCGGCGCTCTGCATGACCGCGGGCCCCCGCAGCTTCCCCCTGGCCCTCCTCGCCGCCCCCGTCCTGGCGGCCGCCGCGGCGCTCCTCTTCGGGACCTTCTGCGTGCGCCGCGCGGGCATCTACTTCGCCATGCTCACGCTGGCGGTGGCCCAGCTCACCTACGCGCTGGCGCACCAGTGGTACGAGGTCACGGGCGGGGACAACGGCATCGTGGGGGTGTGGCCGCCGGGCGGCCTGGCCTCGCCGGTGGCCTACTACTACCTGGCGCTGGCGGCCGGCGCGGGAGGGCTCTGGCTCCTCGGCCGGGTGGGCGCGTCCCCCTTCGGGCTGCTGCTCCGCGCGGCCCGCGACCACGCGCCGCGCGCGGAGGCGGCCGGCGTGGACGTCCGCGGGCAGCAGCTGGTGGCCTTCGTGGTGGCGGGCGCCTTCGCCGGGCTGGGCGGCGGGCTGTACGTGTTCCTGAAGGGCAGCGTCTTCCCGGACCTGCTGGGGATCCCGGTGTCGGTCGAGGGCCTCATCATGGTGCTGCTGGGCGGCCTGGAGTCCCTGCCCGGGGCCGCGCTGGGTGCGGCGCTCTTCGAGGGGCTGGACGTCCTGGCCGGCCGGGTCACGGAGTACTGGCAGGCCGTCCTGGGCACGCTCCTGCTGGCCCTGGTGCTGCTCTTCCCCCGGGGCCTCGCGCCCGCGCTCCTCGGGCGGCGGTGCCGCGATGGCTGAGCCGCTCCTGCAGGTGCGCGACCTCCGCAAGGCCTTCGGCGGCATCCGCGCGGTGGACGGCGTGGGCTTCGACCTGGGCGCCGGAGAGGTGTGCGCGCTGATCGGGCCGAACGGCGCGGGGAAGACCACGCTCTTCCACCTGCTGGCGGGCCAGCTCCGCCCCGACGCGGGGAGCGTGCGGCTCCGCGGGGAGGAGCTGACCGGGCTGCCGGCCTTCGGCATCTGGCGGCGCGGCATCGGGCGCACGTTCCAGATCACCGCGACCTTCGCCAGCCTCACCTGCCTGGAGAACGTGCAGGCGGCCCTGGCCTCGAAGGCCGGGCGGCGCTTCGACCTCTGGACGCCGGCGGCCGCCCTGGCCCGCCAGCCCGGGCTGGAGCTGCTCGCCCAGGTGGGGCTGGCCGCGCAGGCCGGGCGGCGCGCGCACGCGCTGGCCTTCGGCGACCGGAAGCGGCTGGAGCTGGCCCTGGCCCTGGCCGGAGACCCGGCCCTGCTCCTCCTGGACGAGCCGGCCGCCGGCATGGCGCCCGCCGAGCGGGGCGAGCTGATGGCCCTGGTCTCGGCCCTGGTGGAGGCGCGGGGCCTGGCCGTCCTGTTCACGGAGCACGACATGGACGTGGTCTTCGGCACGGCCGCGCGCGTCATGGTGCTGCACGAGGGGCGGCTCATCGCGGACGGCAGCCCGGCCGCCGTGCGGGCGGACGCCGGCGTGCAGGCCGCGTACCTCGGCTCGCCGGACGCGGAGGGGGCGGCGCAGCCATGAGCGGGGGCCCCATGCTGGAGGTGCAGGACCTGGTCGCGGGCTACGGCCCCGCGCGGGTCCTCCACGGCGTGAGCCTCCGCGTCGGGCCCGGCGAGGCGGTGGCGCTGCTCGGGCGGAACGGGGCCGGGAAGTCCACCACGCTGAAGGCGGTCATGGGCCTGCTGCCGGCCGAGGCGGGGCGCATCCGGTTCCTGGGCAGGGACGTGTCCCGCCTTCCGCCCTACGCGCGCTGCCGGAGCGGCATGGGCTACGTGCCCCAGGAGCGGCGCATCTTCCCGGACCTGACCGTGCTCGAGAACCTGGAGGTGGGTCGCCGGCCCGGACCTCCCGCCTGGACGGCCGAGCGGGTCCTGGCGCTCTTCCCGGCGCTCCGGCCCCTGGCGGGCCGGCGAGGCGGCATGCTGAGCGGGGGCGAGCAGCAGATGCTGGCCATCGGGCGCACCCTGATGGGCGGCCCCCGCCTCCTGCTCCTGGACGAGCCGTCGGAGGGCCTGGCCCCCCGGCTGGCCGACGCGCTCTCGGAGCAGGTGCTCCGCCTGAAGCGCGAGGGCCTGGCCATCCTGCTCTCCGAGCAGAACCTCCGCTTCACCCTGCGCGTCGGTGACCGCGCCTACGTCCTGGAAAACGGCAGCGTGCGACACGAGGCCTCCATGGCGGCCCTGGCCGCCGATGAGAATGTCCGGCGGCGGCACCTCATGATTTAACCTTGACAGAGACAGACTCAGATTTCATACTACCCTCACTGCATACCCGCCAGGAGGGTGGACCAATGCGATTCGATCAGTTCACATTCAAGGCCCAGGAAGCCATCCAGGCCGCGCAGAAGCACGCCGAGGGATTGCAGCACCAGGCGGTGGACGTCGAGCATCTCCTGCTGGCCCTGGTCGAACAGACCGACGGCGTGATCCTGCCGCTGCTGCAGAGGGTGGGCGCCAGCCCCCGCCAGATCGGGGCGGCGGTGCGGCAGGGGCTCGAGCGGCTGCCCAAGGTCCAGGGGATCACCCAGGCGTACCTGACCCCGCGGCTGAACCAGGTGCTGGAGCGCGCGCAGTCCGAGGCCGGCCGGCTGAAGGACGAGTTCATCAGCGGAGAGCACCTCCTGCTCGCCATCCTGGACGAGCCGGGCGGGCCGGCCCTCCAGGCGCTGCAGGCCGCGGGCGTCACCAAGGATGCGGTCTACGCGGCCCTCCAGGGCGTGCGCGGGGGCCAGCGCATCACCGACCCCAACCCGGAGGACAAGTACCAGGCCCTCCAGCGCTTCTCGCGGGACCTCACCGCCCTCGCCCAGCAGGGCAAGCTGGACCCGGTCATCGGGCGCGAGGAGGAGATCCGCCGGGTCATCCAGGTGCTCAGCCGGCGCACCAAGAACAACCCGGTGCTCATCGGCGAGCCGGGCGTGGGGAAGACCGCCATCGTGGAGGGCCTGGCCGAGCGCATCGTGCGCGGCGACGTGGCCGAGTCGCTGAAGCAGAAGCGCGTGGTGGCCCTGGACCTCGGCGCCCTGGTGGCCGGCACCAAGTACCGCGGCGAGTTCGAGGACCGGCTGAAGGCCCTGCTGAAGGAGGTCACGGACGCCGCGGGCCAGATCATCCTGTTCATCGACGAGCTGCACACGCTGGTGGGCGCGGGCGCGGCCGAGGGGGCCGTGGACGCCAGCAACATGCTGAAGCCCGCGCTGGCGCGGGGCGAGCTGCGCTGCGTGGGGGCCACCACCCTGGACGAGTACCGGAAGCGCATCGAGAAGGACGCGGCCCTGGAGCGGCGCTTCCAGCCTATCGTGGTGCGCCAGCCCAGCGTGGAGGACACCATCTCCATCCTGCGCGGCCTGCGCGAGCGGTACGAGGTGCACCACGGGGTGCGGATCAAGGACGCCGCGCTCGTGGCGGCCGCCGTGCTCTCCCAGCGCTACATCACGGACCGCTTCCTGCCCGACAAGGCCATCGACCTGGTGGACGAGGCCGCCAGCAAGCTGCGCATGGAGATCGACAGCCTGCCCACCGAGCTGGACGAGGCGGAGCGCAAGCTCCGCCAGCTGGGCATCGAGCGCGAGGCGCTCAAGCGCGAGACGGACGCCGAGAGCCTGGAGCGACTGGAGCGCCTGGAGGCCGAGCTCACCGGCCTGGAGGCCCGGCGCGCCGAGCTCAGGGGCCGCTGGGAGCGGGAGAAAACCACCATCCAGCGCGCCCAGGCCCTCAAGGAGCAGATCGAGGCCGCCCGCCAGGAGGCGGCGCGCGCGGAGCGCGAGGGGGACCTGGGCCGGGTGGCCGAGATCCGCTACGGCCGGCTGGCCGCGCTGGAGGGGGAGCTGAAGGCCGCGCAGGCGGCCCTCGCCGCCCAGTCCGGGCGCATGCTGAAGGAGGAGGTGGACGAGGAGGACATCGCGGCGGTGGTCTCGCGCTGGACGGGCATCCCCGTCACCCGGATGCTCACCACCGAGGCGCAGAAGCTCCTGGGCATGGAGGACAAGCTGCGGGAGCGCGTGGTGGGGCAGCCCGAGGCCATCATGGCGGTGGCCAACGCCATCCGGCGCGCGCGGGCCGGCCTGCAGGAGGAGAACCGGCCGCTGGGCTCCTTCCTGTTCCTGGGGCCCACGGGCGTGGGCAAGACGGAGCTGGCGCGGGCCCTGGCCGAGTTCCTGTTCGACGACGAGCGGGCCCTGGTGCGCCTGGACATGTCGGAGTTCATGGAGAAGCACGCCGTGGCCCGCCTCATCGGCGCGCCCCCGGGCTACGTGGGCTACGAGGAGGGCGGGTACCTCACCGAGGCGGTGCGGCGGCGGCCCTACACCGTGATCCTGTTCGACGAGATGGAGAAGGCCCACCCGGACGTCTTCAACGTCCTGCTGCAGGTGCTGGACGACGGGCGGCTCACGGACGGGCAGGGCCGCACGGTGGACTTCAAGAACGCCATCATCATCATGACCTCCAACCTGGGGAGCCAGTACATCCAGGAGGAGCGCGACGAGGAGGAGCTCCGCGGCAAGGTCACGGAGCTCCTGAAGACCGCCTTCCGGCCCGAGTTCCTGAACCGCATCGACGAGGTGGTCATCTTCCGCCGGCTGTCCCAGGCCCAGATCAAGCAGATCGTGGGCATCCAGCTGCGCTACCTCGCGCGGCGCCTGCAGGCCCGCAAGCTGGAGCTGGTGGTGGGCGAGCGCGCGTGGGATGCCCTGGCGCGGGAGGGCTACGACCCGGTCTACGGCGCCCGCCCGCTGAAGCGCGCCATCCAGCGGCTGATCCAGGACCCGCTGGCCCGCAAGCTCCTGGAGGGCGAGTTCCAGGAGGGCGACCGCATCCAGGCCGACCTGGAGGGGAGCGAGATCGTCTTCCGCAGGCTGGAGCGGGCCGCGGCCGCGTGAGGGGCCTCTTGGGCAGTTCCGCGTGCCGGGTGTCCACGGGCCGGATGGTGGGTGAAGCGGTCCCTCGACTCCGCTTCGCTCCGCTCGGGACGCGCGGATCCACCGTGCAGCTCGCGCGTAGCGCAGCGGAGTCGAGGGCGAGGCCTGCGACCGTTCTGAAGCCGCCCGGGCAGCGCCGAGTTCTTCCGCCGACACCACACGGCATCCGCGGGGACGCGATTCGCGCAGACGACTTTTGAAATCTGCGGGAATCTGCGCTACCCTGCGGATGCGTGTTTCGGGAGCCGTTCCCCCCTGCGTCTCTGCGTCTCTGCGTGACAATGTCTTTCCGGGCGGGCCGGGCGTGAGCGGACGCGGCAGTCCTCTGGGGCGGGTGGAGCAGGCGCTCCGCGCGGCCGGCGTGGGGCCGGGAGAGCGGCTGCTCGTGGCCGTGTCCGGCGGGCCGGACTCCATGGTGCTCCTGGACCTGGTGAGCCGGCTGCGCGAGCGGCTGGGCCTGCGCCTCCTGGTGGTCCACGTCCACCACGGGCTGCGCGGGACGGCGGCCGACCGGGATGCGGCGCTGGTGGTGGCGGCGGCCGCGGCGCGGGGCCTGGGCGTGACGGTCGCGCGGCTCGCGCCCGCCGGCCGGCGGCGCGGCGAGTCGCTGCAGATGTGGGCGCGCGACGCCCGCTACCGCGCCCTGGAGGAGGTCCGGGAGGCCGTGCAGGCCGGCCGGATCCTCACGGCGCACACCGAGGACGACCAGGCCGAGACGCTGCTCCTCCACCTGCTGCGCGGGACGGGGCCCGTGGGCCTCACCGGCATCCCGGCGGCCCGGGGTCCCGTGCTCCGGCCGCTCCTCTCCGTGAGCCGGGCCGAGGTGGAGGCGTATGCCCGCGCGCGGGCAATCGCGTTTCGCCGCGACGCCTCGAACCGGAGCGAGGCCTACCTCCGGAACCGCGTGCGGCGGCGGCTCCTCCCGCGGCTATGCCGGGAGTACAACCCCCGGCTCACGGAGTCGCTGGCCGGCCTGGCGGCCCTGCTCCGGGAGGACGAGGCCGCCCTGGCCGTGCAGGCGGCGGCGCTCATGCGGCAGGCGGTCTTCCAGGACGGCGACACGACCCGGGTCGCCGCCGGCGTCCTGCGGCAGGCGCCCCCGGCGCTCCGGCGCCGGGTGCTGGCCGAGGCGTTCCGGCGGGCGGCCGGCGGCCGGCCCGGCCTGACCCGGCGCCACCTGGAGGCGCTCCTCCGCCTGCTGGAGGGGGGAGGGCGCGTCCTGCTGCCGGGCGGCTGCGCGGCCTCGCGGGTCGGCGACGAGCTGCGGCTGGGCCCCGCGCGGCCGGCGCCCCCGGCGCCGGCGGCGGCCGCCGAGGTGCCGCTGCGCCCCGGCGTGTGGACGGCCTGGGGGCCCGGCGGCTGCCGCCTGCGCGTGCGCCGCGTGGCGGCGCCCGGGCGCATCCCGCGGCGCGGCGGGCGGACGGAGGTGCTGACGCCGCGGCTGCTGGCCGAGCCCCTCAGCGTGCGGGGCTGGCGGGCCGGGGATCGCTTCCGGCCGCTGGGCCTCGCCGGGCAGAAGAAGCTCCAGGACTTCTTCGTGGACGAGAAGATCCCGCGGACGGGGCGCGGGCGCGTGCCCCTCCTCCTGGCCGGCGGCCGCATCGCCTGGGTCGTCGGCCACCGGATCGCCGAGGACTTCCGCTGGGAGGGGCGCGGCCCCGGCTGCCTCGTGGAGGTGCGCTATGACGGTGGGCGGGACGCGCTACGGGATCGGGCGGACGCTGATTAGCGCGGCGGCCATCCAGGCCCGGGTGCGCGAGCTGGCGGACGCCATCTCGCACGACTACGCCGAGCGCGACCTGCTGCTCATCTGCGTGCTGAAGGGCGCGGCCATCTTCTGGGCGGACCTGTCGCGGGCCCTCTCCATCCCCTGCCAGAGCGATTTCGTGGCCATGGAGAGCTACGGCGACGCCACGGCGCCCCAGGGGGCCCCGCGCTTCACCAAGGCCGCGGGCGTGGACCTCACGGACCGGGACATCCTGCTCATCGAGGACATCATCGACACGGGGCACACCATCGCCCGGCTGCGGGCGCTGCTCCAGCTCCAGTCGCCCCGGCACATCGCGCTCTGCTCCCTCCTGGACAAGGCCGAGCGGCGCGAGGTGGCCACCCCCATCGAGTACTGCGGCTTCGTCATCCCGAACGTGTTCGTGGTGGGCTACGGGCTGGATCACGCCCAGGCGTACCGCCATCTGCCGCACGTCGCAACGCTCGAACCCCTGCGCTGACGCCAGTTTTGGGTTGAGTTTCGCCGACACGCGTGGTACAAGGGCCTGCATGGCCCGGCTGTATTTTCAGCCGGGAAAGGAGAATTGTCGGTGAACCCGTTTGTCAAAAATCTGGCCCTCTGGCTGGTGATCGGCCTCATCATGGTGCTGGTCTTCAACATCTTCAACCAGACCCAGCCCCTGCAGAAAGAGCTGATCTTCAGTGAGTTCATGAACAAGGTGGAGCGCGGCGAGGTCGTCGAGGTCACCCTGAAGGGCAACGACATCACCGGGCGGCTGAACGACAACACCGTGTTCCGCAGCTACGCGCCCGACGACAAGGAGATGATCGCCCTGCTCCGGAAGCAGGGGGTGAAGATCACGGCCAAGCCGTCGGAGGGCCAGCCCTGGTACATGACCTTCCTGGTCTCCTGGCTGCCCATGCTGCTCTTCATCGGCATCTGGGTCTTCTTCATGCGGCAGATGCAGGGCGGGGGCGCCAAGGCCCTCTCCTTCGGCAAGAGCCGCGCGCGCCTGCTCTCGGACAAGCAGAACAAGGTGACCTTCGCCGACGTGGCGGGCGTGGACGAGGCCAAGGAGGAGCTGCAGGAGATCATCGAGTTCCTGAAGGACCCCCAGAAGTTCCAGAAGCTGGGCGGCCGCATCCCCAAGGGCGTGCTGCTCATGGGGCCTCCGGGCACCGGGAAGACCCTGCTGGCCCGCGCCATCGCGGGCGAGGCCAACGTGCCCTTCTTCTCCATCTCCGGCTCCGACTTCGTGGAGATGTTCGTGGGCGTGGGCGCCTCGCGCGTGCGCGACCTGTTCGAGCAGGGCAAGAAGAACGCGCCCTGCATCATCTTCATGGACGAGATCGACGCGGTGGGGCGCCATCGCGGCGCCGGCCTGGGCGGCGGCCACGACGAGCGCGAGCAGACCCTGAACCAGCTCCTGGTGGAGATGGACGGCTTCGAGTCGAACGACGGGGTGATCCTCATCGCGGCCACCAACCGGCCCGACGTGCTGGACCCCGCGCTGCTGCGCCCCGGCCGCTTCGACCGGCAGGTGGTGGTGGCGCGGCCCGACGTGAAGGGCCGCGAGGGCATCCTGAAGGTGCACACGCGGAAGATCCCGCTGGGGCCCGACGTGGACCTGCCGGTGCTGGCCCGCAGCACGCCGGGCTTCTCCGGGGCGGACCTGGCCAACCTGGTGAACGAGGGGGCGCTCCTGGCCGCGCGGGCCAACAAGAAGTTCGTGGAGATGAGCGACTTCGAGAACGCCAAGGACAAGGTCCTCATGGGCGTGGAGCGGAAGAGCCTGGTGGTGAGCGCCAAGGAGCGGAAGATCACGGCCTACCACGAGGCCGGCCACGCCCTGGTGGCCAAGCTGCTGCCCGGCACCGACCCCGTGCACAAGGTGACCATCATCCCCCGCGGCCGGGCCCTGGGGGTGACGCAGCAGCTGCCCACCGAGGACAAGCACAACTACTCCAAGGAGTACCTGCTGAACGACATCGCCATCCTCTACGGCGGGCGGGTGGCCGAGGAGATCGTCTTCGGGGCGCCGGAGATCACCACGGGCGCCATGAACGACATCGAGCGCGCCACCGAGCTGGCCCGCAAGATGGTCTGCGAGTGGGGGATGAGCGAGCGCATGGGCCCCCTGCAGTTCGGCAAGCGCGAGGAGATGGTCTTCCTGGGCCGGGAGATCGCGCAGCACCAGGACTACAGCGAGCACACGGCCATGGAGATCGATCGGGAGGTCCGCCGCATCGTCATGGAGAACTACGAGCGGGCCAAGGAGATCATCCAGCGGCGTCTGGAGACGCTGCATCGCCTGGGCGAGGCCTTGCTGGAGCGCGAGGTGCTGGACGGCATCCAGCTCGACCTGATCATCAACGGGGCCGGCTCGCCCGCGCCGGCCGCGGCCGCGTAGCCGCGCCGGTCCCGCGCACGCGCCCCTCATCCGGGGACCGGACCCTCCGGACGACCCAGTCGGACCAGCCATGCGCCAGGGCGTCACCATCTGGAGGCTCCTCCCCATCGGGCTGCGCCCGACCCCCGCCCCGCGCCGCCGGGCCGCCGCGCCGCCCCGCCTCCGGCAGGCCCAGATGCGGGGTGCGTGAGCATGCTCGGCCTCCTCCAGCAGTTCCGCTGGATCGATGCCCTCGACATCCTGATTGTGGCCTTCGCGATCTACCAGGTGATCCTGGCCCTGCGCGGCACGCGGGCGTTCCAGATGCTCCTCGGGCTCGCCCTGGTGTACCTCGCCTCCTGGGCCTCCCTGCGGCTCGGCCTCATCACCGTCAACTGGATCCTGTCCAGCCTGCTGGCGGTCTGGCTGCTGGCCCTCATCATCCTCTTCCAGCCGGAGCTGCGGCGGGCCCTGGCCAGCGTGGGCCGGCGGGGCGTCCTGCGGGCCTTCTCGCGCTACCAGGAGGCGCGCATGATCGACGAGGTGGTGCGCGCGGCCACGGCGCTGGCCTCCCGGAAGATCGGCGCCATCCTGGTGCTGGAGCGGGACTCCCGCCTCTCGGACATCGTGGACTCGGGCACGCCGGTGGACGCCGTGGTGTCCCGGCGCCTGCTGGAGTCGATCTTCTATCCCTACTCGCCGCTGCACGACGGGGCCGTGATCATCAGCAACGACCGGATCGCCGCCGGCGGCTGCTTCCTGCCGCTCAGCATCAACCCGGATCTCCCGCGCGACCTGGGCACGCGCCACCGGGCGGCCGTGGGGGTCACGGAGGAGAGCGACGCCATCGCCATCGTGGTCTCGGAGGAGACCGGGGCGGTCTCCCTGGTGGTGGCCGGCGAGATCGCCCGCGGGCTGGACACGGCCGCGCTGCGGCAGCGGCTCAGCGCGCTGCTCACCCCCCCGCCCCCCGCCCGCCCGCGCCTCGGCCTGCCGGCGGCGCTGCGGGCGCTGGTGAAGTAGGCGGGAGGCGCGAGAGGGGCCATGCGGGCCTGGCTGAGCCACAACCTGGGCTGGAAGCTCCTGTCCCTCCTGCTGGCCTTCCTGCTCTGGGCCCTGGTGGTGGGCGAGCAGAAGGTGGACGTGATCATGACCGCCCCGCTCGAGCTGCAGGTGCCCGAGCACCTGGCCCTGGTGACGGAGCTGCCCGAGAGCCTGGAGATCCACCTGCGCGGCCCGCGCACGCTGGTGACCACGCTGAACCGCCGCGACGTGGTGCCCAGCATCCTCCCCAGCCGCCTCACCGAGGGGGAGAACATCATCCAGCTCTGGCGGGACTCGGTGAAGGTGCCGCGCGGCATCGAGGTCATGGGGGTCTCGCCCGGCCGGGTGCGCCTGGTCCTGGAGCGCGTGGTGCAGCGGCAGGTGGAGGTCCAGCCGCGCCTGGAGGGCAAGCCGGCCGAGGGCTTCGTGGTCCGCGGGGTGACGGCCTCCCCCGCGCAGGTCCAGGTGAGCGGCCCGGCCAGCGAGATGCGGCGGCTGACCCGCGTGAGCACGCTGCCCGTGAGCCTGGAGGGCAAGCGGGCCTCCTTCACCGTGCAGGCCATCCTGGAGCCCGCCGGCCGGCAGGTGCGCGCGCAGGACGACCTGGTGACCGTGCAGGTCGAGATCGGCCCGAGACGCTCGTAACACCCGCGGTACCCCACGGGGCCCGGCGCCCCGTGGAGCGGAGAACACGCATGCCACGCTTGTTCGGGACGGACGGAGTGCGCGGGGTGGCCAACCGGGAGCCCATGACCCCCGAGACGGTGGTCAAGCTCGGCCGGGCGGCCGCCCACGTCTTCAAGGCGCCGGGGGCGCGCCGGAGCATCGTCATCGGCAAGGACACGCGCCTGACCGGCTACATGCTGGAGACGGCGCTCACCGCGGGGATCACCTCCATGGGGGTGGACGTCCTGCTGGTGGGCCCGCTGCCCACGCCGGGCATCGCCTTCATCACGCGGAGCCTGCGCGCCGACGCGGGCATCGTCATCTCCGCCTCGCACAACCCCTTCGAGGACAACGGCATCAAGTTCTTCTCGGCGGAGGGGCTGAAGCTGCCCGACGCCCTGGAGGCGGAGATCGAGGGCCTGATCACCAGCGGGGCCATCGACCAGATCCGGCCGGGGGCCGACGAGATCGGCAAGGCCTTCCGCATCCAGGACGCCGCGGGGCGCTACATCGAGTTCGCCAAGAACGCGTTCCCCAAGCGGCTCACGCTGCGGGGGCTGAAGATCGCCGTGGACTGCGCGCACGGGGCGGCCTACAAGGTCTCCCCCACGGTGCTGCGCGAGCTGGGAGCCGACGTGGTGGCGCTGAACGTGGCGCCCGACGGGCTGAACATCAATGCGGACTGCGGCTCGCTGCACCCCGCGGGGCTGCAGGCCGCCGTGGTGGCGGAGGGGGCCCAGGTGGGCTTCGCCCACGACGGCGACGCGGATCGGGTGCTGGTGGTGGACGAGCGGGGCGGCCTGGTGGACGGCGACCAGGTCATGGCGCTCTGCGCGCTGGACATGCTCGGCCGGGGCGCGCTGGACTGCCGCACCATCGTGGCCACGGTGATGAGCAACTACGGCCTGGACGTGGCCATGCGCGAGGCCGGCATCCGCGTGGTGCGCACCGCCGTGGGCGACCGCTACGTCCTGGAGGAGATGCTCCGGCACGGCTACCCGCTGGGCGGCGAGCAGTCCGGGCACGTCATCTTCGCCGAGCACAACACCACCGGCGACGGGGTGATCACCGCGCTGCAGGTCCTGGCGGTCATGCTGCGCTCGGGGAAGCCGATCTCCGAGCTGGCGGCCGGCATGCCGCGCTTCCCGCAGGTGCTGGAGAACGTGCGGGTCAGCCGGCGGGAGGACCTGCAGCGGCTGCCCTTGGTGCAGGACGCCATCCAGGAGGCCGAGGCCGCCGTGGCGGGCGCGGGGCGGGTGCTGGTGCGCTTCTCGGGGACCGAGCCGCTCGCCCGGGTGATGGTGGAGGGCCGCGACGAGGCGGCCATCCGCCGCCTGGCCGCCGGCATCTGCGCCGCGATCCGGGAGGCGCTGGGGTAGGGGGACAGGACAACGTAAAACGTGAAACGTGAAACGTAAGGAACGCGGTTCGTGCTTGTTACGTTTTACGCTTTACGTTTTACGGTATGATACGAGTCTCACCGAGAGGCGACAAGGAGCCATCGCCCATGACCAGCCTCTTCGTCCGCGTGGACCCGCTCACCCTGCTGCGCCAGCCGGGCGGGCTGGACCCGGAGCCGGCCGTGGCCGCACCGCTCGCCGAGCTGGCGGGGGCCGAGGGGGTGAGCGCCACCTGCGGCCGGGAGCCGGGCCGCGTGCAGGAGCGCGACCTGCGGCTGCTGCGCGAGGTGGTGCGCGGCGTGCTGAACGTCTGCCTGCCGCCGGCGGACGAGTACGTGAAGCTGGCCCTCGCCCTGCGCCCCGACATGGTGACCTTCGTGCCGGAGTCGCGCGAAGGCCAGGAGTCGGCCCGCGGCCTGGACGTCGAGGATCGCCGCGGCGAGCTGACCCCCTGGGTGCAGGCCCTGCAGGCCGGCGGCGTGCACGCGGCCGCGCTGGTGGACCCGGCGCCCGCGCAGGTCAAGGCCGCGCAGCGGCTGGGGATCGGCACGGTGCTCCTCCACACCGGGCGGCTGGTCTGGGCGGGGAGCGCCTCCGCCCGCGCGAGCGAGTACGAGGCGCTGCTGAACGCGGCCAAGGTGGCCCATCGCCTGGGGCTGATCGTGCACGCGGGCGGGGGGCTCGGCTATCAGAGCGTGCGGGCGGTGGCGGAGGTCGAGGAGGTCGCGGCCGTGCACGTGGGCCACGCGCTGGCGGCGCGGGCGCTCCTGGTCGGCATGCCGGAGGCCGTGCGCGAGCTGCTGCGCCTCCTGGGCGGCGCGCGGCCATGATCCTCGGCCTGGGCGCGGACGTCGTGGCGGTGGCCCGGGTGGACGCCCTGCTGGCCCGCTACGGCGACCGGTTCCTGGCCCGCGTCTTCACGCCGGCCGAGCGCAGCGACTGCCTGGGCCGGGCGCGGCCGGCGGTCCACCTGGCGGCGCGGCTGGCGGCCAAGGAGGCGGCCATGAAGGCCCTGGGCACCGGCTGGGGCGACGGCGTCAGCTGGCAGGACCTGGCCGTGGCGTCCACGCGGCGGCGGGTGCCGGCGCTGCAGCTCTCGGGCGGCGCGCGCCGGCAGGCGGAGCGGCTGGGCATCCGGCGCACCCTGGTGAGCCTGTCGCACGACGGCGCCTACGCGTTCGCCGTGGTGGTGGCCGAGGGGGAGGCGCCGGGGCCGGAGGCGAGACGGCCATGATGCGGGTGGTCACGGCGGAGGAGATGCGCGAGCTGGACCGGCGCGCCACCGCCGAGTACGGCATCCCCTCGCTCCTGCTCATGGAGAACGCCGGCGCGGCGACCGTGCAGGAGCTGCTGGCGGCCTTCCCGCAGGCGCTGCGCGGCCGCACGCTGGTGCTCTGCGGCCGGGGCAACAACGGCGGCGACGGCTTCGTGGCGGCGCGCCGGCTGCTGCAGCGGGGCGCGGCCGTGACCGCCGTGCTGCTGGGCGCGGGCAGCGAGGTGCGGGGGGACGCCCGCGTCAACCTGGAGATCCTGCAGCGGCTGGGCGCCGCCCCGGTGGAGGTGCGGCGCCCCGAGGAGCTGGAGCGCGTGGGGGCCGCCCTGGCCGCGGCCGACCTGGTGGTGGACGCGCTCCTGGGGACGGGCACGCGCGGCGCGGCGCAGGGCCTCATGGCCGACTGCATCCGGCTGGTGAACGAGGCGGGGCGGCCGGTGGTGGCGGTCGACATCCCGTCCGGGCTCTCGGCCGACGAGCCGTCGCCCGCCGGGCCGGCGGTCCAGGCCTCCCTGACCGTGACCTTCGCCCTCCCCAAGCCGGGCCTGCTGCTCTACCCGGGCGCGCGCCTCGCGGGGCACGTCCGCGTGGCGGACATCGGGATCCCGCCGGCGCTCTGGCGGGGGACGGGCGGCCTGCAGCTGCTGGAGGCCGGCGACCTGGCGGGCGCGTTCCCGCCCCGCGACCCCGCGGGGCACAAGGGCACGTACGGACACGTGCTGGTGGTGGCCGGGGCGGCGGGCAAGACGGGCGCGGCGGCGCTGGCGGCCCGGGGGGCGCTCCGCACGGGGGCGGGCCTGGTGACCCTGGCCACCGCCGGGAGCCTGCAGGACGTCCTGGCGGGGAAGCTCACGGAGGTCATGACCGAGGGGCTGCCCGAGACGGAGACCCGCGCCATCGCCTGGGAGGCCCGCGAGCGCATCCTGGCGCTGGCCGAGGGGAAGAGCGTCGTGGCGCTGGGCCCCGGCCTCGGCACGCACGCGTCCACGGTGAAGCTGGTGCGGGAGCTGGTCCGGCTGCTGCCGTTGCCCGTGGTGGTGGATGCCGACGGGCTCAACGCGCTGGCGGGCCAGCCGGAGCTGTTGCGGGACGCCGCGGGCCCGCGCATCCTGACGCCACACCCCGGGGAGATGGCGCGGCTGATCGGCACGGCCCGGGACGCGGTGGTGCGGCACCGGACCGCCCTCGTGCCGAGCACCGCGCAGTCGCTTCGCGCCACGCTCGTCCTGAAGATGGCCCGCACGCTCATCGGCGCGCCGGGGGGCGACACCTGGATCGTGCCGACGGGCAACCCCGGCATGGCGACGGGCGGCACGGGGGACGTGCTCACCGGCATGATCGCCGGCCTGCTGGCCCAGGGCCGCGAGGCGAGCCTGGCCGCGCAGGCCGGCGCCTACGTCCACGGCCTGGCGGGGGACCTGGCCGCGGAGGGCGTCGGCGAGGAGGCCATGACCGCGGGCGACCTGCTGGCCGCCA
This sequence comes from Methylomirabilales bacterium (SeqCode), assembly GCA_041946635.1. Lineage (GTDB taxonomy): Bacteria > Methylomirabilota > Methylomirabilia > Methylomirabilales > 2-02-FULL-66-22 > 2-02-FULL-66-22. Next base: position 4,023 of record JBHGAX010000017.1, on the reverse strand, counting down.
TCCCCGGGGCCATCCGGCGCGTGAAGGGCGGGGATCGGAGGTCGGGCGATCGGGGGATCGGGGGCGGAACCTCGAACCTCGAACCTCGAACCGTGAACCGTGAACCGTGAACCACGGCGCGGACTCGGACCCCGGACGGTTCTCGTTCGAGTCCGACTCGCCCGGGGCCACCATCGCGGCGGCCGAGGCGCTGGGTCGGCTGCTGGCGGGCGGGGACGCCGTGGCGCTGCTCGGCGAGCTGGGCAGCGGCAAGACCGTCTTCGTGCGGGGGCTGGCGGCCGGCCTGGGCTGCCGTCCGGAGGAGGTCCACAGCCCGAGCTTCACGCTGGTCAACGAGTACCGCTGCGGCCGGTCCCGCCTGCGGCTCGCGCACGTGGACCTGTACCGCATCGCCTCGGCCGAGGAGCTGCCGGGCATCGGCTGGGACGAGTACCTGCGGCCCGGCTACGTGCTGGCGGTGGAGTGGCCCGAGCGCGCCGAGCGCTGGCTGCCCGCGGACCACGTCCGGGTGTCGCTGGAGTCCCGGGGCGGCGATTCCCGGCAGGTCGCCGGTGAGGCGACCGGACCGCGCGCCGGTGCCCTGCTCAGGGCGTGGCGAGAGGCGCTGGGCGGCGGGGAAGGGCGACGAGCGGCGGGCGTCGATCCGCGGACACCGATCCGAGACCGATAGGGTCGTACAGCAGATGGAGGTTCGCCCCACCCGAGGAGGTGGACCATGACGATCGTGGCGATTTCGCGGGAGATGGGGAGCGGCGGCTACGAGATTGCCGCGGCCGTGGCCAAGGCGCTGAACTTCGAGTACGTGGACCGGCAGATCATCCTGCACGCGGCGCGCGTGCACGATGTCCCGGAGGAGAAGATCGCCGACGTGGCCGACCGGCGCCTGTCCCTCTGGGAACGCTTCGACGAGGAGAAGCGCCGCTACCTGGCCTTCATCGAGGCCGCCTACTACACCTTCGCGGAGCGCGGGAATCTGGTGACTGCCGGGCGCGGCGGGCCCTTCTTCCTGCGGAACGTGACGCACGCGCTGCGCGTCCGGATCATGGCGCCCGTCGAGGTGCGGGTGCGGCGCGTCATGGAGCGGGAGAAGCTGGACATGCGGGCGGCCACGGCCAAGGTGCGCGAGTACGACCGCGAGCTGGCCGGCCGGATCGACTACCTGTTCGGCGTGGACTGGACCGCCCCCGAGCACTACGACCTGGTGATCAACACCGAGGCGGATGCCTGGCAGTTCTACATCGACCTGCTGGCGTCCGCGGCGCGCCACCCGCAGTACCAGCCCACGGAGGAGTCCCGGCAGCGCGTCCGCGATCTGAGCCTGGCCGCCCAGGTCCGGGCCGCCATCGCCAAGGATCCCATCACCAAGAACCTGAACGTGGAGGTGAGCGCGCAGTCCGGCCGGATCTCGCTGAAGGGCGTGGTGTTCAGTCCGGCCATGATGGACGCGGCGGCGGAGGTCGCGCGGCACGTGCCGGGGGTCGCGCAGGTCTCGTGCGAGGCGGTGGAGATCCCGCGCGTCTACCCCGGGCCGATCATGTAGCGCGGAGACGGACCATGGACCATCAGAACAGGAACGCGACCATGGACCATCAGAACCGGGCCGGCGATCGTCGGTGGTCCTTATCGTCCATGGTGGGTTCTTCGCCGTTATGGTCCATGGTCGTTGCCCTACATGGCCGCTGACCGCTTCCCCCGTGACCAGCTCCCGCGCGCTCGCCGCCTACTACTTCTGCTACTTCGCCGCGGTCGGGGTGTACGAGCCCTACCTCACGCCCTTCTGGCGGGAGCAGGGCTTCTCGCCGCGCGAGCTGGGCCTGCTGCTCGCCATCCTGCCGGGCGTGGCCGTGGCCGCCCCCTTCCTCTGGAGCGCGGTGGCCGACCTCACGCGGCGCACCCAGCTCGTCTTCCTGGCCAACACCTGGCTCTGCGCGGCGGTGGCCCTGGCCATCCCCCACGTGCGGGGCGCCCTGCCGGCCGCCGCGACGGTGCTCGGCTTCTCGCTGCTCCGCTCGGCGCTCATCCCCATCGCCAACAGCTTCACCCTGCGGGCGCTCTCCGGCCGTCGCGAGGGCTATGCCGCGGTCCGCCTCTGGGGCACCGTGGGCTACATCGCCAGCGCCGTGCTGGCGGGCGGGGCGATGGACCGGATCGGGCTGCGCGCCGGCATTCACGGGATCGGGCTGGGCATGGCGTGCGCCGGCCTCACCGCGGCGGCCGGGCGCAGCCGGCAGCCGGTGGCCCTCCCGCCGGTCCGGGTCGCGGACATCCTGCGCGTCCTGGCGGACCGCCGGCTGCAGCTGCTCCTGCTCGCCGCGGCCGTCGCGCGCGTGAGTTACGGCCCCTACGAGACCTTCTTCACGATCGACCTGGAGCAGCGCGGGCTCTCCCGGACCTTCGCCGGCGCGGCATGGGCGCTGGCGGCGGGCAGCGAGCTGCTGGTGATGCTGCAGTGGCCCCGGCTCTGCGCGGCGGCGCCCGCGCGCACCTGGATCCTGCTGGCGCTCGGCACGCACGCCCTCCGCTGGCTGCTGTCCGCCGCCGCGGGGGGGCCGGCGCTCCTGCTCCTGGTCCAGCTCACCCACGCGCTCACGTTCGGGGCGTTCTACCTCGCGGCCGTGCAGGAGGTGGACGCGCTGGCGCCGGACGGGCTGCGCGCCACCGCGCAGGGCGCCTTCGCCTCGGTCGCCTTCGGGCTGGGCGGGTCGGTCGGCAACGTCCTGAGCGGCGCGGGCTACGAGGCGCTCGGCATGCGCGGCCTGTATCTCGCCGCCGCCCTGGTGGCCGGGCTGGCCACCGCCCTGTACGCGCTCGGCGCGCCGGCGGCGCGGAAGGCGCACCCGTGAGCCGGGGGCGACTGCTGCTGGTCCTGGCCGGCGTGAACCTCCTGAACTACATCGACCGGCAGGTGCCCTTCGCCGTCTTCCCGCCGCTCAAGGCGGAGCTGGGCCTCTCCGACACGCAGCTCGGACTCCTGGCGTCGGCCTTCATGTGGGTCTACCTCTCCGCCGCGCCCGCCTTCGGCCTCCTGGCCGACCGGTGGTCGCGGCCCGGCCTGGTCGGCCTGGGCGTGGCCCTCTGGAGCGCCGCCACGGCCTATTCCGCCGCGGCACGGAGCTACGCCGAGCTGTTCCTGACCCGGGCGGTGGTGGGGGTGGGGGAGGCGAGCTACGGCTCCATCGCGCCCGCCATGCTGTCCGACGCCTTCCCCGCGGAGCGGCGGGGCCGGGCGCTCGCGCTGTTCTCCATGGCCATTCCCGTGGGCAGCGCCCTGGGCTACGTGCTGGGGGGCGCCTTCGAGCGGGCGCTGGGCTGGCGCGCGGCGTTCCTGCTGGTGGGCGCGCCGGGCCTGCTGCTGGCCTGGCTGGTGGCCCGGCTGCCCGACGTTCCCCGGGGCGGGGGGGCCGCGCCCCGGCCCGGGCGGGCCGCCTACCGGGCGCTGCTCCGCACGCCGAGCTACTGGCTGAACTGCCTGGGGATGACGGCCATGACCTTCGCCATCGGCGGCCTGGCGGCGTGGGTCCCGACCTACCTGGTGCGCGTGCGCGGCATGGACCTGGCGGGGGCGAACCTGACCTTCGGGCTGCTCACCCTGGTGAGCGGGATCGGGGGCACGCTGGCCGGCGGCTGGCTCGGCGATCTCCTGCAGCGGCGGGTGGCCTCCGCCTACTTCCTGGTCTCGGGCGTGGGCCTCGCGCTCAGCGTGCCGTTCGCGGCGGCCGTCATTCTCCTGGACAGCCGGACGGCCGTGCTGGCCGGGATCTTCCTGGCGGAGGTCTGCATCTTCCTGAACACCGGGCCGCTCAACGCCATCATCGCGGCCGTGAGCCCGCCCGAGGTGCGCGCCACCGCCTACGCGCTGAACATCTTCATCATCCACGCCCTGGGCGACGCCGTCTCCCCCACGATCGTCGGCATGGTCTCCGACCGCGTGGGCCTCGGCGCGGCCTTCTGGATCGCGCCCGGCAGCCTGGCCCTGGCCGCCGCCTTCTGCTTCTGGGGCATGCGCCACTACGCCGCGGACGC
>JBHGAX010000169.1:0-8579 GCA_041946635.1 Methylomirabilales bacterium (SeqCode) | reverse complement strand
CCGAACATGGTCCCCCGGGTCTCGACAAGCCGCCGTGCTCACACGTGCCCATCAGCCTGGCGCCGATTCCTCGCCCTGGATCGGTTTTTTCTGCGCCCTCTTCGCGTCTGCCTGCGCGCTTCGGCGCCACGGCAGAAAGGAGGACAAGCCATGAGACCGCCGAGGTGGATGCCTGGGATGCTGGCGCTCACGGCGCTGGCGGCACTGATGCTGGTCCCGGTGCCGGCCCTCGCGGGGCAGCCGCTCAAGCTGACCCTGTGGAGCGGCTACCCGGAGATGAAGCCCTACTTCGAGGCCGCGGCCAAGTTCTACAACGAGCTCCATCCCAACATCACGATCGAGGTCTCGACGTTCCCCCTCCGCGACGTCGAGCGCAAGTACGCCGTGAGCCTGCCCACCAAGTCCGGCCCGGATATCGCCGAGACGCACCTCTACATCGCCCAGATGCACGTCGAGAATGGCAGCCTCGCCGCCAACCCGAACGAGGTGAACAGCTTCCTGAAGAGCGGGGTCTTCCACCCGCTGTTCGTCTCGGACAGCACCTGGCAGGGGAAGGTGTACGGGGTGCCCGTGCTGTTCAGCCTGGACAGCCTCCTCTACAACACCCAGATGTTCAAGGAAGCCGGCCTCTCCGCCCCGCCCAAGAACTGGGACGAGATGATCAGCATGGGCAAGAAGCTGACCAAGTACGATGCGCAGGGGAACATCACGCGCAGCGGCTTGAGCCTCCGGCTCTTCGGGGCGGGCAGCGGCGTGGCTGCGAAGTGGTGGTACTTCCTCAAGTCGGCCGGCGGCGAATTGTTCGAGGAATGCGCAGCGGGCAGCAACACGTATCGAGCGGGGTATGACAACGCGGCCGGCCGCGACACGCTGAAGCTCTACATCGACGCCCTGTACAAGCACAAGATCCACGAGCCCAAGCTGAAGCAGGATGCCGAGGGGTTCGCCAATCAGCAGGCGGCCATGTTCGTCCGCGAGTCGTGGCTGGTCGGGTACATGAAGAAGAACGCCCCGGCAGTGCAGTACGCCGTGGCCCCGCTGCCCGCGTACAAGAAGACCAACACGCTGCTCTTCTGGACGAACCTCTACGTCACGAGCAGCTCCAAGCACCCGAAAGAAGCCTGGGACTTCATCATGTTCATGGCCAATGGTCCCAAGCTCAAGGAGCTCGAGCAGATCCTGTACACCGTGGTGGGCTGGATGCCGCCGCGAAACGACGTGGCCAAGCGGCACCCGAACATCTATGCCGAGGTGCCGCAGTACAAGTACTTCGCCGAGGTGCCCAGCAACTACGAGCTGTACCCGTATCCGCGGCTGTCCGTGACCGACGAGGCGTTCACCAAGCTCGCCGAGCGGCTGGTGAAGGCGTACCAGGACAAGACCCTGCTGGACAACCCCGCCGGCATCGCGAAGGTGATCCACGAGGCCGCCGAGGAGACGAACGCCATCCTGAAGGAGAACAAGCTGTACTGCGGCAAGTAGGTGCCCGGCCGCCCGCTGCCCGCGCAACGGGCAGCGGGCGGCTCGAGATCCTGCATGACCTCTGCATCGTCGGAACTCGCCGCCCGCGCGCCCCGGGGGACGCGCGTCCGGTCCCTCTGGCGCTGGTACGGCCCTCAGTGGAAGTACTGCCTCGCGGTCCTGGGACCGGTCTGCCTCGCCTACCTCGTGATCCGAATCATCCCGATCTTCGACACGGCCTGGATGAGCCTCCACAACTGGAGCCTCGTCAAGCCGGTGCGGCCCTTCATCGGCCTGGAGAACTACGTCAAGCTGGCCGGCGACCCGCTCTTCCGCACCGCGCTGTTCAACACCACGCTGTTTGCGGTGGTCACGGTCCCCGTCACGCTGCTCCTCGCCTTCACGGTGGCCGTGCTGTTGGACCGGCCGATGCGGGGGCGCGTGGAGAACGTGTACAAGGTCCTCTTCTTCCTCCCCGTCGTGCCGACCATGGTGCCCGTCTCCGTGGTCTGGAAGTGGATCTACGATCCGTCGTACGGGATCCTGAACTACGCCCTCGGCTTCCTCGGGGTCCCGCCGCAGGGCTGGCTGATCAACGCCAAGCTGGCGATCTGGGCGATCATCGCCATGACGGTCTGGAAGAGCGTCGGCTACTACATGGTGCTCTTCCTGGTCGGCCTGAAGGATATCCCCCTCGATTACTACGAGGCGGCCAGCATCGACGGCGCCACCGGCTGGCAGCGCCTCTGGCACATCACCATCCCTCTGATGCGGCCCATGCTGCTCTTCAACGTCGTCATCGCCACGATCTTCGCGTACAACGTGTTCGCGCAGGTGTACGTGATGACCGAGGGGCCGCAGGGCTCCCCGGCGAATCCCGTGCGCGTCATCGTCATGGACATGTACGAGAACGGGTTTCGCTACCTGAAGATGGGGTACGCGTCGGCCGAGGCCATGGTGCTGCTCGTGATCGTCTTCGCGCTGACGATCGTCGAGTTCCGGTTCTTCCGCCCCAAGGTGTGAGGACATGAAACGCGAGCCCATGCGCCCCGCTCCCCTCCGGCGCTTCCTCGAGGAGGACGGCGTCCGCCACGTCATCCTGGCGCCCCTGGCCTTCCTCATCGTGTTCCCCATCGCCTGGATGGTCCTGACCTCCCTGAAGCCGAGCGCCGAGACGGTGCTCTGGCCGCCCCGCATGCTGCCCCAGGCGCCGACCCTCGAGAACTACCGCGAGGTGTTCCTCCGCTGGCCGTTCCTCCGGTTCTTCCTGAACTCGCTCCTGGTGTCCGGCGTCTCGACCGTGGCCATCCTGCTCACCTCCTCCAGCGCCGGGTACGCCTTCGCCAAGATCCGGTCGCGCTGGCTGAACGTCATCTTCTTCGTCTTCATCGCCACGATCATCGTCCCCTTCGAGTCGTACATGATCCCGGTGTACCTGCTCGTGAACCGCCTGGGGTGGCTGGACAGGTACCCCGGCCTCATCCTGCCCTTCATCATCATGGCGTTCGGCGTGTTCTTCATGCGCCAGACGATCCAGGCCATCCCGGACGAACTGATCCAGGCCGCCCGCATCGACGGCTGCTCGGAGTTCGCGATCTTCTGGCGCATGATCCTGCCGCTCTCCGGCGGCCCCCTCTCGGCCCTGGCCATCTACGCCTTTCTCAACGTCTGGGGCTTCTTCACCTGGCCGCTGATCATCACCACCAGCCAGGACATGTACACCACGGAAATCGGGCTGGCGCTGTTCCAGAGCCAGTTCTTCATCGAGTATGGCCTGGTCGCGGCCGGCGCGACCGTCACCGCGCTGCCGCTCCTGCTGGTCTTCTTCATGTTCCAGCGGCGCATCATCACCGCCGTCACGCTGACCGGCCTGAAAGGCACGTGATGCTCACGCACAAGGACCGGATCCGGCGCACGCTGCGCCGGGAGCCGGTCGACTATGTGCCGTCCAATCTCGAGTTCAGCGGGCCGCTCGCCGCCCGGGTCGCGCACGCCTTGCGGGTCTCGGTCCCCGACCTCCTGACGACCTTCGACAATCACATCGTCTACGCCTACCTGGACGACGAGACCAGGCGCGACGCCGGACTCATCTACGACAACTGGGGCGTGGGCGTGCAGGAGCAGGAGGGGGCCGCCATCGTGGTCCACCCCATGGCGGACCGCAGCGCCGCCGAGCGGTACCGATTCCCGGACCCGGACGCGCCGGGCTTGCTGCGCACGGTGGAGCGCGCCGTCCGCCGGTATGGCAGCGAGTACTTCGTCGCGACGTACCAGCGCTGGCTGCTCTTCGAGCGGGCCTGCTGGCTGCGCGGCATGGAGAACTTCCTCCTGGATCTCGTGACGGACCGGCCCTTCGCCGAGTGGCTCCTGGACCGGATCACCGACTACCAGGTCGCGGTCGCGCGCCGCTGCGTGGCGTCCGGTGCTGACTGCGGGCGTACCGGCGATGATTGGGGGACGCAGCGCGGCATGATCTTCTCGCCGCAGCTCTGGCGTGAGCTGATCCGGCCTCGCCTGGCGCGGATCTGGCACGTGTACCAGGAGGCTGGCGTGCCGGTGATGCACCACTCCTGCGGCGACATCACACCGATCGTCGGCGACCTGGCCGACATGGGCCTCGCGGTGCTCCATCCCGTGCAGGCCATGATGCCGCGCCAGACCCTGAAAGCCGCGTATGGTGACCGGCTGGTGTTTTATGGCGGGATCGACTGTCAGGGCGTCGTGCCACTGGGGAGTCCCGAGGAGGTGCGGGCCGAGACGCAGGATGCCATCCGGACGCTCGGCGCCGGCGGCGGCCTCATCATCGGGCTCACCCACACGCTGACCTCGGAGACCCCGCTGGAGAATCTCCGGATGCTCTGGGAGACGGTTCGCGAGGAGCGCGCGAAGGTCGCGGGCTAGCCGCGGGCCGGGGAAACCCGGATCGCCGCCGGCCCGGGGATGCTCCAGGCGGGGCTCGAGATCATCGGCCGGCAGGTCCCGTGATGCCTTCCGCCGCCCAGAGGAGCTGGCCCATCTCCTCCAGGGTGAGGCCGTCGCGCCGGAACTCGCGGATCGACCGCCGCGTCGCGATCGCCTCCTCCAGGCTCATGCGGCCCTTGAGACGCGGCGCGGGCAGCAACACCTCCTGACCCTTCGCGGACATCGCGGCTTCACCTCCTCTTCCGCGCAGCGAACCGACTGCCGCCCCCAGCAGCGCGCCTCGGAGGACCGCCCGCCGATCCACACGCACTCTCCGGAGGATTTTCAGATGCGCCGCACGTCGCCCGCGGTCGGCCGAAAGGTTCCTCGAAGCGCTCATGAGCGCGATCGCCGGGCCATTCTGAAGCTTGTCCCCAAGCTCCGCAAGATCAAGCCGCAGAAGGGGCGCTGAGGCGCCGCTGCGGGAACGAGGGCGGGCGCCGCGCCGCTCCGGGAGCGCGATCTGCTGCCCCGGACATTGACATACCTTCCCGCATATGAACAATATGCCCCGCCCAGCTGTTCGGTCTGAGCCAATCTCTCGTACCAGGCTGCATCCTTGATTCGCTCTCCTCGAATCAGTGGAGGGCCATGCCGAAGCGCGTCGAGCTGATCCGGCGGGGCGAGGTCGGGACGGCCCGCGCGGATCAGGCTCAAGCGCCAGCGACGCGGATCGGAGGAGCCCACCAACCTGCGACCGAGAGAGAAGGGAGAACGACGGCCATGCGGATCACCGATATTCGCTGTATTCCGGTGGAGTGCCCCCTGCCCCAGCCCGTATATGACGCGAACTACATCATGGCGACCAAGCCGGCGCTCCTGGTCGAGGTGGAGACCGACCAGGGGCTGGTGGGGCTGGGGGAGGCCGCGCACTTCGGCGGGCCCATGCGGTCCACCTGGACGGTCATCGAGGGCGAGCTGCGCGACCACCTCCTCGGCGAGGACCCGCGGGACGTGGAGCGTCTCTGGGAGCAGATGCACCAGCGGGCCTACAAGCACGCGCGCGGCGGCCTCGTGATCGCCGCCATGAGCGGCATCGACATCGCGCTCTGGGATCTGCACGGCAAGATGGCCGGCCTGCCGGTGTGGCGGCTGCTGGGCGGCTACCGGCGCGAGGTGCCGGCCTACGCCACGGGGGGCTTCTACGCCGAGGGCAAGGGCGTGCGCGAGCTGTGCGCCGAGATGGAGGCCTACTGCCGGCACGGCTTCCGCGCCGTCAAGATGAAGGTGGGCCGCAACAGCGAGATCGAGGGCAGCCCGCTGCGGGCCATGGCCCACCGCGGCGTGTGCGAGGTGTCGCTGGCGGAGGATCTCGCGCGGGTGCAGGCCGTGCGCCGGGCCATCGGCCCCGACATTCGCCTGATGATCGACGCCAACGGGGCCTGGGACGTCGGCACCGCCGTGAAGATGGGCCGGGCCTTCGAGCCGTCGGACATCTACTGGTACGAGGAGCCGGTCTCGCCGGACGACCTGGCCGGGAGCGCCGAGGTCGCCCGCAAGACCATCATCCCCGTGGCCGGCTACGAGACGTGCAGCTACGGGCGGGTGGCCTTCCGCGACTACATCCAGGCCAGGGCCGTGCACTTCGTCCAGCCCGACGTGGCCTGGGCGGGGGGGCTCACCGAGTCGCTGAAGATCGCCCACCTGGCCCAGGCCTGGCACCTGCCCTTCGCCCCCCACATCCACGGCTCGGCGGTGGCGGTGGCCGCCGCGGTCCACCTGCTCGGCGCGATCCCGAACGCCAGCATGGCCGAGATGGTCTTCCCCGCCCACGCCCTGATGGCCCAGCTGGTCACGGAGCCCCTGGTGGTGGATGCCCGGGGCATGCTCACCCTGAGCGACCGGCCCGGCCTGGGGCTCACGCTGGACCCCAAGGTCGTGGCGAAGTACCGGGTGGATGGGTAGGCGGATGCGGGGACGGCGCGCGGAGAGCCCGCGGGTCTGGGGACGTCCGGGTCAGGGGAGACGCCAATGAGTGTCCGGGCGATGCCGGGCTTGCCGATCCGGCTGGGCGACGTCCTGCAGGCGGGCATCGTCGTGCGGGACCTCCAGGCGTCCATGGAGGCCTACTGGCGCACGCTGGGGATCGGCCCCTGGAAGGTGTACACCTACGCGCCACCCATGCTGCGCGAGGCCACCCTGCGCGGCCGGCCGGCCGAGTACGCGATGCGCATCGCGCATGCGCAGGCCGGGCCGCTGCAGCTCGAGCTGATCCAGCCGCTCGCCGGCGGCAGCATCTTCGCCGAGCACCTGGACGCGCAGGGCGAGGGGCTCCACCACATCCAGTCGCGCGTCGAGGACATCGAGGGGGTGCTGGCGGCCTTCCGGCGGCTCGGCGTGGGCGTCCTGATGAGCGGCAAGTTCGGCGAGGGCGAGTTCCACTTCCTGGACACCGGGGGGCTGCTGGGCGTGGTGTACGAGATCTTCCGCCGGAAGAGCCGCCCGGCCCCCGAGGCGGTGTACCCGCCGGAGCTGGCGCAGCAACCCGGGGCAGGACCGCCTTCCGCCTCATCCGGCGGTTGCTGACCCGCCGACCCTCCTGCCTGGCTATTGACTTCATATCATCCCGGAGTCGCCGCGTAGCGCGAGCGCGCACTCCTGGCCCATACCACACCCTCCCTGTGTTCGGTACGTCCAGGCGCAACTGACTTCCGCCAGTCCTGGCCGCCGGTTGTGGTAAGATGCGCAACCGCGCGCCGTGACACCGGCGTTCGTCCGTGCGCGGGCGCGCCGGATCGGCTTTCGTCGGAGCGATGGCGAGGTGGTGCAGGCGAAGGGAGCGTACGCATGGACGGGACGGCGGTGGAGCTGTTCGGGCAGGGGTATAGCTGAGCCCAGTCCGTGCTCGCCGGGTGCGGCGAGCGGTTCGGGCTGGACCGGCGGACGGCGTTCAGGCTGGCGCGGGGCTTCGGGTCCGGCATGGGGACCGGGAACCTCTGCGGCGCGGTGACCGGCGCGTTCATGGTGCTGGGGTTCGTGGCCGGGGAGGACGCCGACGAGCGCCGGGCGCGCTTCCGGACCTACGACCTGGTGGCGGAGTTCAGCCGCCGGTTCGAGGCGCGCCGCGGCAGCCTCCTCTGCAAGACGCTCCTGGGCGGCGTGGACGTGGGCACCGAGGCCGGGCGCCAGGAGGCCCGGGAGCGAAACCTCTTCAGGGAGGTCTGCCCCGCCTTCGTGCACGACGCGGTGGAGGTCCTGGACGAGCTGCGCCAGGGCGGCGCGGGCGGCGCGGCGCCTCGGTAATCAATCTCACCACGAAGAGCACGAAGGACACGAAGGCGGGACAGTCCCGCACGGCTCGCGGCGGCGGAACCCTTCGTGCTCTTCGTGTGCTTCGTGGTGAGACGGCCCCCTGCGTCAGCCCCACCGCGCCAAGGTCCGGGCGCGGTTGCCCGGCCCGCGGGCGATGTGGTATAGACCGACCGCCATGCGCGTGCCGGCGCTTCTCGCGCGCGCGGAAAGGATGTGATGGACTTTCGCATCGCGGTGTTCCCGGGGGACGGCATCGGTCCCGAGGTGATCGAGGCCTGCCTGGCGGTGCTCGAGAAGCTCCAGGCGCGCGTGCGCGGGTTCCGCCTGCTGCCGGAGAGGCTGCCCGGCGGCGCCGCCCACTACCTGGCCACCGGCGACGCCATGCCGGACGCCTCCGTGCGCAAGGCCGAGGCCGCGGACGCCATCCTGTTCGGCGCCATGGGCATGCCGGACGTGCGGCAGGCCGACGGGACGGAGATCGGCCCGCTCCTCACGCTGCGGAGCGCCTTCGAGCTGTACGCCGGCGTGCGCCCCGTGAAGAGCTACCCGAACGCCCCCGGCCCGCTCCGCGACCCGCGGGCCGCCCGCATCGATCTCGTCGTGCTGCGGGAGTCCACCGAGGGCCTGTTCGCCTCCCGGGACAAGGGCGTGGTCATCGAGGACCGGGAGGCGCGGGACACACTGGTCATCACCCGCCGCACCTCGGAGCGGCTGTTCCGCTTCGCCTTCGAGCTGGCCCGCAAGCGCAAGGCCCGGGGGCTGCCGGGGACGGTGACCTGCGTGGACAAGTCGAACGTCTTCCGGTCGCTGGCCTTCTTCCGCAAGATCTTCGACGAGTGCGCCGCGCAGTACCCGGACGTGCGCGCCACCCGCGCCTACGTGGACGCCACCGCGCTGGACATGGT
>JBHGAX010000168.1:0-8583 GCA_041946635.1 Methylomirabilales bacterium (SeqCode) | reverse complement strand
ATGGCGTCCAACCGGGGGCTCCGGCGCGCGTACACGTTCTGGGCGCCCGCCTACGATCTGATCGTTGCGCCCCTCCGCGGCAGCCGCCGGCGGGCCGTCCGGTTGCTCGATGCGCAGCCGGGCGAGCGCCTCCTGCTGGTCGGCTGCGGCACCGGGGCCGACTTCGAGTTCGTGCCCCCGGGCGTGCGCGTCGCCGCCGTGGATCTCACCCCGGCCATGCTGCGCCGCGCCGCCCGCAAGGTTGGGGATCGCCGCATCGCGCTGGTGGAGATGGACGCGATGGCCCTGGCCTTCCCGGACGGCCACTTCGACAAGGTGGGCCTCCACCTCATTCTGGCCGTCGTCCCGGACGCGGCGCGGGCGCTCCGTGAAGCGGAGCGCGTGGCGAAGCCCGGCGCGCTCATCACGGTTCTCGACAAGTTCTGGAACCGGCCGGGCCGCCCGCCGCTCGCCGTTCGCGCCGTCAACGCGGTGCTGAGCCGCTACGTGACCGCGGTCACCCGCAGCTTCCATGAGATTGTCTCGCGCACCTCGCTCGAGCTCGTCCGGGAAGAGCCCCTGGGCTGGGGCGGGTTCTACTTCCTCTACTTGCTCCGCAAGGCCGGGTCGACTCTGGCCGGAGGGAAGACGGACTGATCGTGGGGACGAGAGGAGGGCACGACCATGCCGACCTACGATTTCCTGTGCCAGAAGTGCCAGAAGGAATTCAGCCTCACGATGAGCGTGAAGGAGCGGGCGGCGGCGGCGCCGAAGTGCCCGGGCTGCGGCTCAACGGACCTCGAGCCGCAGATGGGCGGCTTCTTCGCGAAGACCTCCAAGAAGAGCTGACGGCCGCAGAGGCGAAAGGGCGCAGAGGCGAACGGGCGATGCGGCACAGGGCCGTTCTTGCGCCTCGGCGCCTCCGCGCCCCTGCGCCGCTGCGGTACTACGACACGTTGGGCAGGGGGAGCGCCGGGTTCTGGTAGTACCGCAGGGCCTGCGGCATGAGCTGCTGCAGGTTGGCGATGCGGTTCTCGGGGTTCGGGTGGGTGGACAGGAACTCCGGGGGCCGATCGCCGCCGGACTGGTTCATGCGCTGCCAGAGGCCCACCGACTCCCGGGGGTCGTAGCCCGCCTTGGCCATGAGCAGCAGACCCATGTGATCGGCCTCGGTCTCTTGCTTCCGCCCGTAGGGGAGGAGGATCCCCACCTGCGCGCCGAGGCCCAGGGCCGCCATCGTCAGGTCGCCCACGCCCGCCGCGCCGGCGGCGACGCCCGCGAGGTTCACCAGCTGGTCCTGGGAGATGCGCTCCGCCGTGTGGTGGGCCATGACGTGGCCCACCTCGTGGCCAATGATGGTGGCCAGGCCGCCGTCGGTCCGGGCGACGGGCAGGATGCCCGTATAGACGATGATCCGCCCGCCGGCGATGGCCGCGGCGTTCACGGTCTTCGGCGCGTTGACGAGCATGTACTCCCAGCGATAGGTGCTCGCGAGGCCCGACGCGCCGATGACCCGGTCGGCCACCCGGCGAATCCAGGCGTGCTCGTTGGGCGCCTCCTGCGCGCCGAGGAGCCGCCCCTTCCTGGCCTCGCTCTGCCGCAATTGCTGGAAGGCGGCCACGCCGAGCTTGGCCTCCTCTTCGGGCGAGATGAGCCGGAGCTGCGAGCGCCCGGTGATGGGCACGGTGGCGCAGGCCTGGAGGATCTGCGCGGCCGGGAGCGCGAGCAGGCCCGCCGCGCCCCGCAGGAGGGCGCGCCGGGAGAGGCCCCATTGGCGCTCCGCCGCCTCGTTGATCGCCGCCTCGATGCCCCGTGCATCCTCGCCGCCGTTCCCGCATTGCCAGCACATGACCGCCTCCGCCGCCCCGAAGGACCGTCTCACGCAGAGACGCAAAGCCGCAAGGTTCGGGCGGAGACGATTCTACTCCACGACTGCGACGGCGGAAAGGGCGGCACGTTGACGCGCCGGCGCCATCCCCCTATGATCGGGCGCCGCATCTTCATCGGAAGGACACGAGCAGGACACCCCGTCGGGTGCTTCGTGCCCTTCGTGCGGGGGCGCGGCGAGGAGAGGGGCCATGGAACCCGATGAGACGGCCTATGACGAAGACTTGCGATACGAGGAGGATACCGGCCCGGCGAAGACGCTGGACACCCGGCTGTTCCAAGAGCCGATCCGCGGCCTGAGGCGACGGGTGGAGCGGGTTTCCGCGGTGCCGCTGGGCGCCTCGATCGGCGAGGCGGCCAGGTTGATGCGGGAGACCGGCACCGGCTGCGTGCTGGTCGAGCGCGGAGGTACGCTCGTCGGCATCCTGACCGAGCGCGACATCCTGAACAAGCTGGTCGGGACGGGCTACGACCCGGCCACCACACCGGTCGATGGCGTGATGACGCCGAACCCGGAGACCCTCAGGCCCGAGGACCCCATCGCCTTTGCCCTGCAGCGGATGAGCGTGGGAGGGTACCGGCACATCCCGCTGGTGGATGCCCAGGGGCGCGCGGTGGGCGTGCTGTCGGTGAAGGACGTCGTCGATTTCCTGGTCGAGCAGTTTCCCCGGGAAGTGCTGAACATCCCGCCGGAGCCGGGCGTGCAGCCCCGGGCCCAGGAAGGCGCGTAGCAGGCGGCTGACAACGACCCATCCCCGTCGTGGCGCATCCCGGCGCTCGCCGCTCGGCCGGCTGAGGCGCAGAGGACGCGGAGCTCCGGCGTCCGGAGACGACAAGGGCTCCCGCGACGCCCGCGCTCGCGGTTGGAATTCTACTTCGGCGGTCCGCCGCCCGCCGTGGAGGCCTGCGCCTCGCCCGGCACTGCGTAGGCGTGGCGCACCGATTTCACGCTCAGCCTACCGCCCATCAAGAGGCCGACGTCCACCGCCTCGCCAGCTCCGCCTCGGTCCCGCCCAGGCCGAGGACCTCCTCGACGCGGCGCTCGATTCAGTCGAAAAAATGGGCCACAGGCCGATTCCTCCGCACTTTTTTCTTGCGTCGCCCGTGAGATAACGGTACGGTGCAGCTACAGCAGAAAGGAGGTGATCCAGTGGGCAAACGGAACTGGACAGCTGAGGTGATTGTAACGTAGGCGTTGCCCTGCGAGGCGAGCGCCCCGGGGTTTCCCTACGGAATCCCAGCAATCGCCGGGCCTCGAAGCCCTCGGTCTTGTCCACCGAGGCGGCCGCACGGCCGAGAAACCTTCGGGGCCTTTTTCTTTGCCCCAAACAAGAACCCCGCACCGCCAAGACGCGAAGGCCGCCGAGAAAGCCTCTTCAAGGGACAGGGCCCGAAGGCGTCTCCCCTCCATTGACGTTCCCTTGGCGCTCTTGGCGTCTTGGCGGTGCAAGTCTTTCTCGACGCGCTGCCGCCTGCTCGCGCCACAGCACCGCCAGGCCGAAGGCGATCCACACCAGCTCCCGCGCCCGTCGGATGAGGCTGAAGGTGATGGCCCGCGAGGGGCCCAGGCCGAACGCCACGAAGATCAGGATCTGCCCGCCCTCCTGCACGCCGAGGCTCGCCGGGACGATGAGGGCGGCTAGCTTCGCTACGCCGGCCAGCCCCTCGATCGAGAAGGCGGTCGTGAAATCGACGGGCGCGCCGAGGAGCCAGAGGAGCAGCCACACCTCCACGGACCCCAGCGTCCAGCCGGTAAAATGGAACCCGCAGCAGACCAGGAAGTCCCCGGTCCTTCGGTCATAGAACTCCCGCAGCATGTCATCCAGCGCCGTCAGGTCGTCCTCCCAGGCGGCCAGGAGCGCGCGCCGCCCGCTCCAGCGCCGGGAGACGGCCAGGAGGACGGTGAACGGCCTGTGACGCTGAGCCGCGATGATGGCCGCGGCGACGAGGACCATGAGCGTCAGGCCGATCCCCATGACGAGCGGCAGGGGGATCGAGGGCCTCCACGCTTGAATGGCGATCAGGACGCCGAGGAAGACGAACAGTCCCTGGGTGAGCATGAGCGCCGTCTTGGACGCCAGCGCGGATGCCAGCCCGGGGGCCAGCGGCACCCCGTGCCGCCGCAGGAGCCAGGCCTTGAGCGGCTCGCCGCCGAGGTAGGCGGTCGGCGTGATGCCGTTGATGGCCTCGCCGGAGGCGCGCAGTGCGAAGAGGCGCGGCAGCGACGGGACGCGGAAGGCGCCGGCTGCGAAGGCGTGGGTGAGCACCCACCACCAGCCGAGGGTGTCTGCGGCGTACGCGGTGAAGTAGGGCAGGACGGCGAGGACGGTGAGCCAGCCCAGGTCCCCCAGCTGCCGCAGGACCTCCGCTGGATTCGCCGCGTAGATGAGCGCGACGAACAAGAGCAGGCCCCCGCCGAGGAGCAGGACCTCCCACCACGGCGGCCCGTGCCGCTTCCCGCCGGCGCGGGGAGGCGGAGGGCCCGCCTCGCTTCGTGGTATCTGCGTCATCGACCCCTCGACGCCGCTCGGGACAGGCCCCTCGACGCCGTTCGGGACAGGCCCCTCGACGCCGGACTGGAAGCATGAAAAACGCCGTAGCCGGCGGATCGTCGCGGCCTGCGGATACGGCTGGACAGTCTCCGAAGCGCCTTGTTAGAGTAGCTCCGCGTCGTGCACCCGCACCCCCTGGGAGGCGCCCATGTCCGCGATCACGCCCGAGTTGCTCGCCGCCGTCGCCCGGGAGTTCGCGCAGCTGTCCGTGGATCCCGGAGACCTTCCCGCGCTTGTCGCCCAGTTCGCGCCCCAGGTCCCCGCCCTGGCGCGCCTCGACGAGCTGGGGCTGCGCGAGGTGGAGCCCGCGGTGGTGCTCCCCGCCCCGGAGGCGAGGCCATGAGCGCCGGGCTGGTTCGCCTGAGCATCGCCGAGGCCGCCGAGCGCCTCCGCCGGCGGGACCTCTCGCCCGTGGAGCTGATCGAGGCCCACCTGGCCCGCATCCAGGCCGAGAACCCGGCGGCCAAGGCGTACATCACCGTGGAGGCGGATGCCGCCCGGTCCGCCGCCAAGACCGCCGAGGCGGAGATCGCCGGCGGCCGGTACCGCGGGCCCCTCCACGGGATCCCGGTCGGGCTGAAGGACATCATTCAGACGAAGGGCGTGCGGACCACCTGCGGCTCGCGCATCCTGGCGGAGTGGGTGCCGGACGTCGACGCGACCGTCGCGGTGCGGCTCCGGGAGGCCGGGGCGATCACTCTCGGCAAGCTGAACTGTCACGAGTTCGCGTTCGGGCCCACCGGGGTGAATCCGCACTACGGCACCTCGCGGAATCCCTGGGCCGCCGACCGCATGCCGGGCGGCTCGAGCAGCGGCTCGGGGGCCGCCGTGGCGGCCTACCTGTGCGCGGGAGCCCTGGGCACGGATACGGGCGGCTCGGTCCGGATCCCGGCCTCGCTCTGCGGGATCGTGGGGCTCAAGACGACCTACGGCCTGGTGAGCCGCGCCGGCGTCGTGCCCCTGGCGTGGTCGCTGGACAGCGTCGGGCCCATGGCCCGGACGGTGGAAGATGCGGCCATCCTGCTCGGCGCGCTGGCCGGCCACGACCCCGCCGACCCGGCGAGCGCCAGGGTTCCGGTGCCCGACTACCGAGCCGCCATTCGCCGCGAGGTGCGCGGCCTGCGCCTCGGCATCGTCCGCGACGTCTTCTTCGACCTGCTGGAGCCGGACGTGCGCGCCGCGGTCGAGGCGGCCGCCCGCGCGTTCCAGGGCCTGGGCGCGTCGGTGGACGAAGTGCGGCTCCCCCGGATCACGCACGCTGCGGCTGCCGTCTTCGCCATCATCTCGGCCGAGGCCATGGCCTACCACGAGCCCTGGCTCCGCAGCCGCGCGGCGGAATACGCGCCGGACGTCCGCACGCGCCTCCTCGCCGGCCAGCTCGTCCTCGCCACGCACTACCTGAAGGCGCAGCGGGCCCGCCGCGTGATCACGGCCGAGGTCGACGCCGCCCTGGGACGGGTGGATGCGCTGCTGCTTCCCACCACCCCGCTCCCCGCGCCCCGGGTCGCGGACCAGCGGGTCGCGGTGCAGGGCGCCACGGAGGACGTCCGCGCCTGGCTCACCCGATGCACGCGTCCGTTCAACCTGACTGGTCACCCCGTCCTCTCGGTGCCCTGCGGCCTCACGGCCGACGGCCTGCCCGTCGGGCTCTCGCTGGTGGGCCGGGCCTTCGGCGAGCCCACGCTGCTCACGCTCGGCCATGCCTACGAAGGCGTGAGCCCCATGCGCGGCCGGGTGCCGCCCCTGGCCTCCGGCGGCTGAAAAGGGCCCATCTGCTGCGTTGCCGCGCTCGCGGTCCTGCGGCGTACGGCCGCAGTACGCCTCGGACCTCGCCTCGCGCGTCGCCTTGCATCTGGACCCTTTTGAGCCGCCGGTGGCGCTTCTTCCGGGCTTGGGTTTCAAGGTGGAGAGCCAAGAGCCGGTCCGCATCCCCATCGAGGACGCCCTCGACCTCCACCCCTTCGCGCCCCGCGACATTCCGAGCGTGGTGGAGGACTACCTGGCCGAGTGCCAGCGCCTGGGCTTCGCCGAGGTGCGCCTGATCCATGGCCGCGGGACCGGCGCCCAGCGCGCGGCCGTCCGCTCCCTGCTCGCGCGCCATCCGGCCGTCGAGGCCTTCGAGGACGCCCCGCCGGAGCGGGGCGGCTGGGGCGCCACCCTCGTGCGGCTGCGGAGCCGCGAGGAACCATAGCACGAAGCGCCGACGGCCGACAACGACGCGGGCCGATACACGGGCCGTGTGCGAGAGTCTGAACAACCGGGTCGAGCGGCGCGGGAGCCCCGGAGGGGCGGAGAGTCGAAGCTCCGGTGGGGCAGCGGTCTACGGCGCCTTCGGGTGCAGGTAGTCCCGGAGGGCTTCAGACGTGCTGGGGAAGGCCAGGTCGGGCCAGGGGATGTCGCCGGGCGGGAAGACCTGGACGGCCAGGCTCTCCTCGTCGATGGCCAGCGTGCCGCCGGTCACCTCGCCCGCGTACACCGTGAGGATCACCGAATTCCCGGGATAGGCGTAGAGGCCCACGAGCCGGGCGATCTTCACGTCCAGCCCGCACTCCTCCTTCGCCTCCCGAGCGGCGGCCTGCTCCGGCGTCTCGCCCCGATCCACGTAGCCGCCCGGGAACACCCACTTGCCGTAGCTCGGCGGAATGGCGCGCTGGACCAGGACGATGCCGCCGTCCAGGGGCAGAATGACGCCGGTCGCCACCTTGGGGTCCAGGTAGAAGACGAAGGCGCAGGCCTGGCAGACGAGGCGAGCGGGATCGCCGGGGCGAAGCTGGCGCGGCGCCAGCGTCCCGCCGCACTGCGGGCAGAAGCGGTAGACGGGCGCGGTCACTCCTCGTCCTCCCGCCGGGCCCAGTAGCGGGCATACTCCTCGAGGAAGGTCAGGGTCTCGAAGCTCTTCATGCGATCGAGGAAGACCGTGCCGTGGAGGTGATCGTGCTCGTGCTGGACCACGCGGGCAAAGAAATCCGCGGCCGTGAAGCGCAGGGTCCGCCCGCGCCGGTCGAAGGCCTGGACCTCGACCTCCGGGTGCCGGGGGACGCGGCCGCGCATCTCCGGAATGCTGAGGCACCCCTCCCAGTCCTCAACCAGGCGGTCGGTCGTGGGCGTCACCTGCGGGTTCAGGAGGATCGCGGGCGAGCCGAGATCCGCGGGCCGGCCCTCGGCCCGCTCGCCGTCAATGACGATGAGCTGGAGGGCGCGGTGCACCTGCGGCGCGGCGAGGCCGACGCCGTTGTACTCGCGCATGGTATCCACCATGTCGTCGATCAGCCGCTGGATCTCGGGCGCCTGGATGTTCTTCACCGGCTCCGCCGGCACGCGCAGAACGGGGTTGCCGAGCACCGCAACCTTCAAGATGGCCATCGGGGGCGAGCTTCCTTTCCGTGAAATGCCGTGTTAGGCTGACGAAGCGGCGTAGAAGGTGGAACGCACAACGTCAGGAGCGCGCGAGTTGCCTCGCCGCGAGAGCTGCCGATGATCCACGAGGTGCTGACCGTCGGACCGCTGCAGTGCAACTGCTCCATCCTGGGGGACGAGACCACCCGCGAGGCGATCGTCATCGATCCGGGCGACGAGGTGGAGCGGATCCTCGCGGCGCTGCGGGCCCACGACCTCCGGCTGAAGTACATCGTGAACACGCACGCGCATTTCGATCACGTGGGCAACTGCCGCGAGCTGCAGGAGGCGACCGGGGCCGAGATCCGCCTGCACAAGGCGGACGTGCCGATCTACGAGACGGCGCCGCGGCAGGCGGCCATGTTCGCTGCCTACGGCGTGAAGCCCATCCGGCTGGCTCCGGTGAACGGCTACCTGGCCGATGCCGACGGCCTGCAGGTGGGCACCGTCGCCGCCGAGGTGATCTACACCCCGGGGCACACGCCGGGGAGCCTCAGCCTCCACGTTCCGGGCGGTGCCAGGCCCATCCTCTTCGCAGGCGACACGCTGTTTCGCGACAGCATCGGGCGGACCGATCTTCCCGGCGGCGACTTCGAGCAGATCCTGCGCTCCATCCGCGAGCGGCTGCTCCCCCTGGACGACGAAACCGAGGTGTGGCCGGGACACGGCCCCAAGACCACGATCGGCCGCGAGCGCCGCCTGAACCCCTTCCTCCGCGACCGCTGACGACCTGCCTTCCCCGGCCCGGACAGCGAATCACGCCGTCCCC
>JBHGAX010000167.1:0-8596 GCA_041946635.1 Methylomirabilales bacterium (SeqCode) | reverse complement strand
CGTCACGCGCTCGAGCAGCCGCTCCATGAGCTGCTGGGTCCGCTGGCTGTCCAGCGTGCCGATGAGCGGCACGAGCACGATGCCGTCCCACACCTGCACGATGGGCACCGTGGCCATCTCCAGGATTTCCTGGGCCTGCTGCCTGATCTTGTCCTCGGCCTGTTTCCGCTCGGTGAGATCGCGCGTGAGCTTGCCGAACCCGCGGAGCTTGCCCTCCTTGTCCCGGAGCGCCGTGATGACCACGTTGGCCCAGAAGCGGGACCCGTCTTTCCGCACTCGCCACCCCTCGTCCTCGAAGCGCCCGTCCTTGACGGCGGCCTCCAGCTCGAGCTGCGGTTTTCCGCGCCGGATGTCCTCTTCGGTGTAGAACCGGGAGAAGTGCTGCCCGACGATCTCCTCGGTTGTGTAGCCCTTCAGATGCCGCGCCGAGGGCGTCCACGTGAGCACGCACCCGTCCGTGCCGAGCAGCGTGATGGCGTACTCGTTCACGTTCTCCACGAGCAGCTGCAGGAGATCGGCGCTTTCCGCGTCGGCAAGGCGTTCCCTCTCGTCCCGTTCCATTCCGGCGTGCTTCTCGCTGTGCCCCTTCATTCCTTCCTCCTCATGCAATAGGACCGGCGTGGTAAGGAAACCGTGCTGGGTAGCTTCTCCTGCCGGCAGGTCTCTGTCATAACCACCATGAAACGAAGGCCGTTACGCCGACGGGGGGCGAATCCACGGAGGTCGCGTGCGGCGCCGGATTGACGCGAAGGCGAGAGCGCGGTCGGTTTGCGGGAGTCCAGGCTCAGCGCGCCGAGATCCACTCGCAGCCAGCCTCCATGAAGGGCGAGGCACAGCCGAACAGCGAGCAGAGCGGAGGACCGATGGGTGGCCCTGCGGGCCGCCCTGCAGGAGTGTGCGGGCGGCAAAGCGCAAGTTACCCTCGCCCGCACTTCGGGTCAAGCACCTTTCGAGGTGTTCTGTCGATTTGTGCTGTGTCCCTCGCACGGCGCGAGCGCCCATCGGCGCCGCTTCCTTGCCAGCGTAGCCGCGCCGGGCAGCTGCGAGCGCTGCTCACCGTCACGCACTCCATGGCGGACCTCGCACGACGGAGAGTCGCCCTCCCTGGAGAGGAAGCGGCCCATGCCGGGCGAACTAGCCTCGCCGTCGGCCGTAGCTGCGCAGGGACTCGGGCACCGGGATGCCGTCGCGCAGGCGCGGGTCGGGGACCGGCGGACCAGCCTGCGTCGGGAGCGGCAGCAGGCCCGCCCAGACCGGGAGCCCGTAGTCCTCCTCGCCGTCCACGGGCGGGCCCGTCCGGATCTTGGCGGAGGCCGCCTCGATGGGGAGGACGGCCACCGCGGTGGCGTCCAGCTCCTCCTGGCTGGGCCGCCGCGCCTCCGCCCAGCGTCCGGGCAGGATATGCTCCGTCAGCGCCTCGAGCGCCCGCAGGCGCTCCGGCTCTTCCGCCACCAGCCGGCCGCGCCCCAGGAGCACCACCGAGCGGTAGTTCACCGAGTGGTGGAAGACCGAGCGCGCGACCACCAGGCCGTCCACCAGCGTCACGGTCACGCAGACCGGCTCCCCGGCCCCCACGTGCGTGAGCATCCGGCTGCCCGGGGCGCCGTGGAGGACCAGGCTGTCCTCCAGCCGCCCGTAGAGGGTCGGGATGACGAAGGGCTGCCCGTCCTGCACGAAGCCCACGTGACAGACGAAGCCCTCGTCCAGGATCCGGTAGATCGTCTCCCGGTCGTACTGCCCGCGGCGCGGAAGCTGCCGGACGCGCGTTCCCTCGCCGACCGGAAACTCCGCCATGTGACCTCCCCCGGCCGAATGCGATGGCCGGCGCTCGTCGGCCCCGCGCGCTGCCTCCGGGTGCGCGAGGCGGCACTCCCGCTCCAGCGCGGCCCGGCCGTCGAAAGCATGAAGATGGCCCGGGGGCCCAGCGCACGCCCGGCCCGCCCTGGCGGCGGGCCTGCGGCCTACATGGATTCGATGTTGAGTCCGGTCTTTCCGTAGCCCGCCTTCCGGAGCGCCAGCCGGATGAGCGGGCTGCAGTACGCCAGGAGGGCCACCAGCAGGAAGGCCGCGGTGATGGGACGGGTGTAGAAGACCGCGAAGCTGCCGGCGGAGAGCACGAGGGCCTGGCGCAGCGACTTCTCCATCAGGCTACCGAGGACCATGGCCAGGATGAGCGGCACGACCGGGTACTGGAGCTTCTTCATGGCGTAGCCGAGCAGGCCGAAGCCCACCATCAGCCAGACCTCGAACATGCTGTTGTTCACGCTGTAGGCGCCGATGCAGGCGAAGATGACGATGAATCCCATCAGGATGGAGTACGGGATGCGCAGCATGGCCACGAACAGCGGGATGAGGAACATGTTCATCACCAGCAGGATGGCGTTTCCCACGTACATGCTGGCGATGAGGCCCCACACCAGGTCCGGCTTGGTGGTGAAGAGCAGCGGACCCGGACGGATGCCCCACATCATGAAGCCCGCCAGCATCACGGCCGTGGTGGCCGAGCCCGGCACGCCCAGGGCCAGGAGCGGCGCAAACCCGCTGATGGAGGCGGCGTTGTTGGCCGATTCCGGAGCCGCCACGCCGGCGATGGCGCCCTGCCCGAAGGCCTCCGGATGACTGGCCGCCTTCTTCTCCGCCAGGTAGGCCAGGAACGAGGCGGTCGTGATGCCGCCCGCCGGGATGAGGCCGATGACGAAGCCGATCAGGCCGCCGCGGACGATGGCCCAGCGGCTCTCGGCCCACTCCTGCCAGGTGAGAAACACCTCGCGCAGCCTGAACCGCTCCTTGACCAGGCGCCCGCTCTCCGGCTCCTCGATGCTGTTGAAGACCTCCGCCAGGCCGAACAGGCCGCAGATGATCACGATGAAGTCTATGCCGCTCAACAGCTGGGGCATCCCGAAGGTGAACCGGGGCATCCCGCTCACCTGATCCATGCCGATCGTCGAGATCAGGACGCCGAGGACCGTGGAGATCACGATCTTGAAGGGCGACCCGCTGCCGAAGACCGTGAGCAGGCCGAACGCCATGACCGCGAGACCGAAGTACTCCGCCGGACCGAACCGCAGCGCCAGCCGGGCGAGCGCGGGCGCGAAGGACATCAGCAGCACGATGGAGAGCGTGCCGGCCATGAACGACCCGATGGCCGCGATGGAGAGCGCCGCCCCGGCCCGGCCCTTCTGGGCCATCGCGTACCCGTCGACGCAGGTCATGACCGAGGAGGACTCCCCGGGCACGTTGATGAGGATGGAGGTGACGGTCCCGCCGTAGGCCACGCCGTAATAGATGCCCGCGAACATGATGATGGCGGAGGTCGGGTCCAGGGAGAAGGTGAGCGGCAGGAGGAGCGCGATGGCCGTCGGCGCGCCGATCCCGGGCAGGATGCCGATCATCTGCCCGAAGAGCACCCCCGCCGTGCAGGAGACCAGGTTCTGCCAGGTCAGCGCGATGGCGAACCCGGTGGAGAGGTTGTGCAGCAGGTCCATGCCTTCAGTCCTCAGCAGGCGGCTGATTGAAGCCTTGGTGCTCTTCGTGTCCTTCGTGGTGAAGATCGTTTCCGCGCTACCAGCCCAGCAGGCCTTTGGGCAGCGGGATCGCGAGCCACTGGCCGAAGACGTAGTGGATGGCGATGGCCGTCCCCATCACGGTGGCCGCGCAGGAGCGCCAGCGGTGCCGTCCCAGGATGCGCATGCCGCCGCCCGTGATGAGGGCGAGGCCCACGGAGAAGCCCGAGATGGGCAGGACGAGGAACACGGCCACGATCATGCCCAGCACCTTCACGGACTGCACCGTCTCCGGGCGGAAGAGCCGCCCCGCGTGCTCGCGGCTCCGCCAGCTGGCCACGATGACCGGGATGGCCGAGAGGCTCAGGACGACTCCCAGCCAGAGGGGCAGGAAGCCGGGCCCCGGCCCGAACTCCCCGCCGTACGGCACCGTCGTCCAGGCCGCCACGATCGTGGCGATCCCCAGGAGCAGGACCGCCACGCCCCCGATGACGTGCGCGTACCACATGCTTCGCTCCCGCTCAGCGGCTCACGCCTGATGGCTCATGGCTCATGGGCCCGCCCGTGCGCAGGTCTTCCCATGAGCCATGAGCTATGAGCCATGAGCGTTACTTGATCAATCCGAGGCCCTTCAGGGTCTCCTCGAAGACCGCCTCGCTGTCGTGGATCGTCTTCGTGAAGTCCTTGCTGCCCTGCCAGCCCGGGCTCAGGATGTACTTGGCCAGGTACTTGTCCTTCCAGGCCTGGCTGTCGCTCAGCTTCTTGAGCATGCCCTCGTAGTAGGCGACCACCTCGGCCGGGAGGCCGGGGGGCGCCACGACGCCGCGGTAGAACTTGAAGACGACGTCCAGGCCGTTCTCGCGGAAGGTGGGCACGTCCTTGTAGGGCTGGACGCGCTGCTCCTGCGCCACGACCAGCGGCCGGACCAGCTTGGCCTCGTGCTGGGAGACGAACTCCGGCGGGTTGGCCCAGATCATGTCCACGTGGCCGCCCAGCAGGGCCGTGATGGCCTCGCCCCCGCTGTTGAACTGCGCGAAGCGCATCTTGATCCCGGCCGCCTTCTCGAACAGCCGGCTGCACACGCGGTCCGCCTGGTCGGCGCCGGCGATGGACAGCGCGTTCTCCTTCTTCCTGGCCTCGGCCACGATGTCCTTCACGGACTTGAAGGGGGAGTCGCTCCGCACGACGATGAGCTGCTCGTCGAGGGCGAGCTGGGCCAGCATGGTCAGATCGCGGACGGTGGCGGCGCCCTTGCCGGCCACCAGCAGGCCGGCCACCGAGGCCGGGTTGAAGACCAGGAGCGTGTGGGTGTCGCCCTTCATGCGGGACACCTGCGTGGTGCCGATGGCGCTGCCGCCGCCGGGGATGTTCTGCACGACCATGGGCTGCGGCGCCAGCTTCTCGCTCGCCACGATCTGCGCGATCGTCCTGGCCATCACGTCGCTGCCGCCGCCCGGCGCGGCGGCCGCGATCATCTGGATGGGCTTGCTGGGCGTGAACTCGGCGGCCGGCGCCTGCCCGGCGAGGAGCAGCACGGCAGCGAGGCCCAGGACCGCCAGTCTTCCCAGCCTGCCACGCGACGGGGCTCCCTTCATCTCGACGCTCCTTTCGTGGTTCGACGCGCCCGCCATGGGCGCGTGCTCAGAGGCCTTCGAGGCAGCCGGCGCCGACGCGGCGCAGGTACTCCAGGCTGCGATCCAGCAGGCTGTCCACGCTGCGCAGGCTCAGCTTCTCGGGCGAGTTCAGCTCCACGACGGCCACCGGCTCCAGGCCCAGCTGCCGGGCGGCCTGGTCCATGCCCGCCGCCTGCAGCTCCTGCAGGCACTCCGCGATGGGCGCCACGCCCATGCCCAGGGCCTCGTTCGTGTCCGCGGTGCCGTCGTTGTCGGTGATGTGCGCGTGCACCACCCGTCCCGCCAGCTTCTTGATCTCGGTCGCCGCCTCCCGGATCACGGCGAAGTGCCCGATGTCCACCGTGGCCTGGAGGAAGCGCGACGGCACCTCGCTGAGCAGCCGCGCCGTCTCCCCGGTGCTGTTCACCATGCGGAAGATCCGGGGATTGTTCTCGAAGGTGAGGACCACCCGCCGCTCCTCGGCGTGCCGCAGGATCCGCTCCACCGATCCCCGCATGTGCTCCCAGGCGTGTGCCGGCGGCGTCCCCGGCTCCTTCTCGCCGGGGAAGAAGAGCAGCAGGGAGAAGCCCAGGGTGGACGCCGCGTCGATCGCCTTGCCGATGCCCTCCACCGCGCGGTCGCGCAGCTCCAGGCTGGCGCTCGCGCCGTTGCCGCCCACGTTGGCGATGAAGCAGGACGGCGTGAGCTCCAGCCGCCGCATCGTCCGCCGCACGAGCTCGAGCTGCTCGCTGGAGAGGTACCGGAGCTGCAGGTCCCCGATGGTCATGAGGTCCACGTACCGCAGGCCCCGCTTGGCAAACCGCTCGAGATAGTCGGTCGTGGGCACGTTGATGAACTGGTACATGGTGCTCATGGCGCCGAGCTTCATGCGACCTCCTCAGGCGGCCGGTTGCGGAAAGAAACAACGCCGATTCCTCGTCCGGAACCGGCGCTGGATGGCTTGCACGACCGTCCCCAACATCCGGGCGACCACCTCCGTGGGATCGACTGTCTATCACGAACCGCACCTTTGGACAATCGCAACTGGCCGGGCGGGGGGAGGAGGGATCGCGGGGAGAACATTGCGGGGGAGCACAGTGCGGGTGCGAGGCAACGGAGGAGACCAAGATGCGGATGATGCGAGAGAGCGAGGCCCTGAGGAGTCAGATGGCGCCCGCGGCCTTGAGCCGCGCGACGTCGTCCGGGCGGTAGCCCAGCAGGTCGGTCAGCACGACCTCGTTGGCTGCGCCCATGGGCAGGCCGGGGAAGCGAACCTCCCCGGGGGTGGCGGACATGCGGATCGCCGCCGCGGGCAGCGGAATGGCCCGGCCCGTGACCGGGTCGGGCACGGACACGATGCTGCCGCGGGCCTGCACGTGCGGATCGGCCGCGATCTCGGGCATGCCGAGGACCGGCCCGATCGTGACGCCCGCCTGCTCGCAGGCCTCCAGCACGTCCGAAAGCGGCCGGGCCTGGATCCAGTCCCCGATGACGCGGTTCAGCACGGCCCGGCTCTCGGGCGCGAGGCGCTCCTGGTTGTTCCGGAAGCCGGGCGCCGTCTTCAGCTCCGGCCGCCCCACGAGATCCATCAGCCGCTCGAAAGGCGCCTGGGAGCTGGCGGACAGCACCACCCACTTCCCGTCCCCGGTGCGGTAGCTGTTGCGCGGGCAGACGTAGTGCGACTCGTTGCCCGCCGGTTCCGGCGGCACGCCGGACAGGGCGTGCATCAGGAAGTCGCCCGCCATGAAGCCGAAGAGCGGCTCGTAGAGCGACAGGTCCAGCTCCTGCCCGCCGGCTTCGCCCCGCCGCTGGCCGCGCAGCGCCATCACCACGCCGAGCGCGAGGTGCGCCCCCGAGACCATGTCGGCCAGCGCGAGCGGCGGGTTGGTGGGCGGCCCGCCCGGCTGGGCGTTCATGTAGGTGAAGCCGCTCATGGCCTCGGCCAGCGTGCCGAAGCCGCGCCTCGCCGCGTAGGGCCCCGTCTGGCCGTAGCCCGAGATCCGGCCGATGATGAGCCCGGGGTTCAGCTCCCGGAGCCCCGTCGCGGGAAAGCCCAGGCGGTCCAGCGTGCCCGGCCGCATGTTCTCGAGCAGGACGTCCGACTCCCGGACCAGCCGGCGGAAGATCTCCTTGCCCTCGGGGTGCTTGAGGTTCAGCGTGATGGGGAGCTTGTTCCGCGCCGCGAACAGCCAGTAGGCCTGGTACCGCTCCTCGATCACCCTCCAGTAGCGGATGGCGTCCGGGACCGCGGGCGGCTCGATCTTGATCACCTCGGCGCCGTAGTCGCCCAGGAGCGTGGCGGCGAACGGCGCGGCCACCACCGACCCGAGGTCCAGCACGCGGACGCCGCGGAGCGGCGCCCGCGACGCCGCCATCCGTTCCCGCTCGGCGCGAAGGAATGAGGTCAGATCGTCGTGCTGCATCAACACCCCCTACACCAACGCTCTCCCGCCGGCCGCGGCCTACAATCGCGCCAGCGCCTCGGCCTTCCGCCGCTCCACCGCCGCGACGGCGTCCGCCAGCTCCAGCACGTGCTGGGCACGGCGATACACGGGGATGTCCACCATGGCCCCGTCCAGGCTCACCGACGCCGTGCCGCGGGCCAGGCCGGCCTCGAAGGCCGCCACGGCGGCGCGGGCGCGCTCCACGGCCTCCGGCCGCGGCGCGAAGACCCGGTTCAGGACGGCCACCTGGTCGGGGTGGATGCAGGAGGCGCCCACGCAGCCCAGCTGCCTGGCGCGCTCGGCGCACCGCTCGAACGCCGCCAGGTCGCGAAAGCCGGCGATGCTACCGACCAGGCCGAGCGCGCTGATCCCGTGCGCCCTGCATGCCGCGACGAGCCTCGACACGCCGTAGAGCAATTCCACGCCGTCGGCCGAGGGCTCCACGCCGAGGGCCAGGCAGTAGTCCTCCGGGCCCAGGCTCATGGACCGAACGCGCGTGCATGCCGCGGCGATGGCCTCCACGTTCAGCAGGCCGCGCGGGGTCTCGATCAGGACTTGCAGCTCGATCCGGCCCTGGGGAAGGCCCCGGCGCCGCTCCAGAGCGCCGATCGCCGCATCCAGCCGCCGCACCTCGTCGGCCGATTCCGTCTTGGGCAGCACGATGCCGTCCAGGCCGGCGTGCACGGCGGAGTCGAGGTCGGCGGCAAGGAGCGCCGCGTCGTGGTTCACGCGGACCAGCACCTCGGCGCCGCCCCGCGCCACCCGGGAGAGCGCCCCGCGGACCAGCCCGCGGGCCGCGGCCTTCTCCTGCGCGGGCACCGCATCCTCCAGGTCCAGCATGACCGCGTCCGCGCCCCGCAGGTGGGCCTTCTCGACGAAGCGGGGGACGTTGACGGGCAGGATGAGGGTGGACCGGCGCACCGGCAGGCCCATGACACGTCTCCCCGACCGGCGAGAGCGCTGCGGCGGCCGGGCGTCGCCCGGCCGCGCTACTTGTTGATGAAGATCCAGGGCACGGAGTTCACCCAGACGGCCA
>JBHGAX010000166.1:0-11016 GCA_041946635.1 Methylomirabilales bacterium (SeqCode) | reverse complement strand
CAGGGCAGGTCTCAGCACCTCGAACGGCGGCCCCTCCGGCGACTCCTCCGTTACTCCCTCATACCAATCCAGCCGGACACATCAGCGGTCACACCGGACCCGCTCCGCGGGCAGCGTGTGCCTGCGGAAAGCAAAGGACATTCATGTCGTTTCACGAACTCGGACTCCATCCCGGCCTGGTCCAGGCTACCGAGCGCATGGGCTTCACGGCGCCCACGCCGATCCAGCGCGCGGCGATCCCGCCGGTCCTGCAGGGCCGGGACGTCCTGGCCACGGCCATGACGGGCAGCGGCAAGACGGCCGCCTTCCTCCTCCCGATCCTGCACGACCTGCAGCGCAAGCCGCGCGGCACCACGCGGGCCCTCATCGTGGTCCCGACCCGCGAGCTGGCCCTCCAGATCACCGAGCACCTGCGCGACCTCGCGGGCGCCACGGGCCTCCGCGGCGCGGCGATCTACGGCGGCGTGGCCATGGGGGCGCAGGAGCAGGCGTTCCGCAAGGGCGTGGACGTCCTGGTGGCCACCCCGGGGCGGCTGCTCGACCACCTGCAGTACGGCTACGCGCGCCTCGGCGCGGTGGAGTACCTCGTGCTGGACGAGGCGGACCGCATGCTGGACATGGGCTTCCTGCCCGACATCCGGCGGATCCTCCAGTACGTTCCCAAGGGGCGCCGGACCCTGCTCTTCTCGGCCACGCTGCCCGAGCCGATCGTGGCCCTGGCCGGCGAGATGCTGAAGGACCCGGCCTGCCTGAACATCGAGCGGAAGTCGGCGCCGGCCGCCGGCATCACGCACCAGGTCTATCCCGTGGCGCACGAGCTGAAGTCGCACCTGCTGCTCACGCTGCTGCGCCAGGCCTCGGCCAGGAGCGTCCTGGCCTTCACGCGCACCAAGCACCGCGCCGACCGCCTGGCGGACTTCCTCGGCCGGCAGGGCGTCCCCTGTGCCCGGATCCACGGCAACCGCAGCCAGGCGCAGCGCACCGAGGCGCTCACCGGATTCAAGCGCGGCCGCTTCCGGGTCCTGGTGGCGACGGACGTCGCCGCCCGGGGCATCGACGTGGAGGCGCTGGGGCTGGTGGTCAACTTCGACGTGCCGCACGTGCCCGAGGATTACATCCACCGGGTGGGCCGGACGGCGCGCGCCTCGGCCGTGGGAGACGCGTACACCTTCGTGTCCCCGGAGGAGGAGCGGGACCTCCGCGCCATCGAGTACCACCTGGGCAAGCGCCTGCCGCGCCACCAGGTGGCCGGCTTCGACTACACCCGGCGCCCCGAGGGCAAGCTGGAGATCCCCCTGGCGGAGCGCATCGCCGCGATCCGCAAGCGCAAGGCCGAGGAGCGGGACCGCGCGGCCGCGAAGGCACGGGGCGGCGCGGCGCGGCCGTCCGGTCCCTCCGGCCGGCGCAGCGGCCCGGACCGCGGCCGCACCGGCTCGCCGGCCCGCCCGGCTGGCGGCTCTCGCCGTGTCGGCCCCGGCCTGGCCTGGCTGCAGGAGTCGAGCCGCAGCGAGGCCGCCCCGCGCGCCGGCCGCCAGTACCGCCGGTGGTGAGACGCGAAGGGCCGTCTCACCCACGCACAAGACACGGATGAGCCGCCTCGAAAACCGCAAAGAGCAGACCCGTCTCACGCAGAGTCACAGAGGCACAGACCCTCCGGGATTCCCGGACCGGTCCTCTCCGTGCCTCTGTGCCTCCGTGTGAGGCCGTCCGTTCCGCGTCTTTTTTGCGTCTTGGCGTCTTGGGGGACGGTATTTGAGGCCGGGATTGGCGTGGACATGGTGAGCGGGCCGCTGCTACCATGGCCGCCGTCCCGGCCTGGCTGTTTCCTCACCTCACGGAGCGACCACCATGCCCTTCCAGTTCTTCGGCACCTCCGGCGCCATCCCCTCCGCCCGGCGCGACAACACCGCGCTGGCCTTTTACTCCGCCGCGGATGTCGTGCTGGTGGACTGCTCCGGCAGCCCCTACCAGAAGATCCTGCAGGCGGGCCTCGACCCGATGAAGGTCTCGGCGGTGGTGGTGACCCACCGGCACGTGGACCACGTGTACGGCATCCCCTCCCTCGCGCACAACATGGGCCTGGCGGGGCGGACCGCGCCGCTGCACATCTACGCCCTGCCCGAAACCATGGCCGTCCTGCACGGGCTCCGCGACGTGTTCCCGCTCGAAGCCAAGATGCGGTACCGGCTGGAGCTGCACGAGGTGCCGCCGGCCGAGGGGCACCCGCTGCTCCAGGCCCGCGGCTTCCGCATCACCTCGGCCCCGGCGAAGCATGGCGCGCCGAGCATCGGCCTGCGGGTGGAGTTCGAGGGCGGCAGCGAGCGCCGCGTCGCCGCCTACAGCTGCGACACCAGCCCCTGCCCGTCCATCGCGGCCCTGGCCAGGGGCGCCGACGTCGAGTGCCGAGCGAACCCGTAACGCGTAACACGTAGCTCGGAAACGACCCTCACGAACCGCGACCGCGACATGCGTACCGAAGGTTACGCGTTACGAATTACGCGTTGCCCTTGAGTCGCTGACCGCTGATCGCCGAGAGCTGACGGCTGAACAAACCCCTTGCTGGGAACGAGTCACGCCAGTAGACTTCCGCCGCGTCGAGGAGGCGCGCTGCATGGCGTTTCGCGCGGATCCCGAGAAGGAATACTACGCGATCCTGGGCCTCAAGGAGAACGCCTCCACCGAGGAGATCCGGAAGGCCTACCGGAAGCTGGCCCTGCACTACCACCCGGACCGGAACCGCGGGAACCCGGGCGCGGAGGAGCGCTTCAAGGCCATCAGCGAGGCCTACGGCGTCCTGACCGATCCGGAGAAGCGGCGGATCTACGACCTGTCGCGGGCGACGGGCGGGCAGGCGGGGCGGGCGGCGGACGCGGGGGGCTACTCGAGCCAGGAGGACATCCTGCGGGATCTCCTCCGGAACCGCGACGCGGCGACCGTGTTCGACGAGCTGACGCGCGAGTTCCAGCGCATGGGCTTCCGCTTCGACGACGCCTTCGTCCGGCACATGTTCTTCGGCGGCGGCCGGGGCGTCGTGTTCGGCGGCATCTTCTTCGGGGGTCCGCTCTTCGGGGGCCGGCGGGGCGAGGACGTCTACGGCGCGTTCGGGCGGCGCGCTGAGCGCACGCCGCCGCCTTTCGACCGGCAGCGCGCCAGCCCGCAGCTGGACGACTGGGCCGCCGACGACCGGCGGGGCTGGGAGTCGCGCGGCTTCTTCGGCACGCTGGCGCAGGCGGTGAAGGGCATCGCGAGCGGCCTGGGCCGCGCCGTGCGGGGGGCGCTGGGCGGGGGCGGGCGGGGCGACGACGTGACGGAGACCTTTCCCATCACCGCCGCCGAGGCGAGGTTCGGCGCCAAGCGCCGCTTCCGGCTGCACCGGAACGGCGAGGCCGAGGACATCGTGGTGACGATCCCGGCCGGGGTTCGGCCCGGCACCAAGCTCCGGCTCCGCGGCAAGGGCGCCAAGGGGGCCGGCGGCGCCGGCGACCTGTACCTGCGGATCGAGATCTCGTGACACGACGAGACGTGAACCGCCGAGACGCCAAGAGCGCCAAGAATTGAATGGGCCCCGCGCACGGCGCGGGGCTTCTCGCCTCGGCTCTCGCCTCTACTCGGCACCCGGCACCCGGCACTCTCGTCTCGGCTCTCGGCTCCAGGCTCTCGGCTCTCTCATCCCATCGCCCATGCCCCAGCATCGTCTCTGGATTCCGACCGACGGCTCCCGGCTCGCGGCGGTGCTGCACCTGCCGGACGGGCCGGGACCCTTCCCCTGCCTCGTGGCATCCCACGGGCTCGGCAGCTCCAAGGAAAGCGACAAGTACCTCCTCGTGGCAGAACGGTTCTCCCGCGCCGGGGTGGCGGCCTGCCGGTTCGATTTCCGGGGCTGCGGCGAGAGCGGCGGCCGGTTCTCGGACACGACCGTATCGGGCGAGCTGGCCGACCTTCGAGCGGTGATCGCCGCCGTGCGCGCGCGCCCGGAGCTGGACGGCCGGCTGGCCCTCATGGGCAGCAGCATGGGCGCCTTCCTCTCGCTCTTTGCCGCCCGCGAATGCCGGGCTATCCTGGCGGTGGCGGCGTGGGCCTGCCCGGCGGACCTCGAGGATCTGCTGGAGGACCCTCAGACGGTGCGCGCCCACGGCCTGGGGGATGCCTGTCTGGCAGAGTTTCGAGCCGGCACCCATCTCCGGGCGCCCGGCGGTCTCGCGCGCTGTCTCTTCGTGCACGGTGATCGGGACGAGGTGGTCCCCGTGGAGCACGCCCGGCGGCTGTACGCGGCCGCGGTGGAGCCGAAGCGGCTGGCCCTGCTGCCCGGCGCCGATCATCGCCTCTCGGACCCCGCGCACCGCGAGGAGGCCGTCCGCCTGAGCCTGGACTGGGTCCGCACGTTCCTGTAAGAACAGGTTGCATCGCCAAGACGCCACGAGCGCCAAGATTCGATTCTGTTAATATGACCACTCAATTCTTGACGGCCCTGGCGTCTTGGCGGTTCAATTCCTGCGGCGGTTCATATGAACCTGTTCCAGCGGCTTGAAGAGGTGGCGCGGGTCGGGCCGGAGCGGACCGCGCTGGTCGTCCACGAGGCGTCGGGCTACCGGCGGGTGACCTTCCGGCAGGTCGCGCAGGAGGCCCGGCGGGTGGCGGGGCGCCTGCTCGCGGAGGGGCTGAAGTCCGGGGACCGGGTCGCCCTTGTGTCCGAGAACCGGCCGGAGTGGACGACGGCCTACTTCGGGATCGTGGGCGCCGGCGGGGTGGCCGTGCCCCTGGACGTCCAGCTACCCGAGGGCGAGATCGCCAACGTCCTCCGCCACGCCGGGTGCCGCTTCGTCATCGCGTCCGGCAAGCAGTCCGCCCGCCTCTCGGCCGCGCCCGCCGGGCCGGCGCCGCCGCGCATCCTGGACCTGGACGCGGACGCAGCGCACGGCTCCGCCGCCGGCCTCCGGGGAGCCGAGCCCCCGTCCGCCGCCGCGCTCCCCGACGTCCCGGCGGACGCGCTCGCCTCCATCCTCTATACCTCCGGCACGACCGGCGTGCCGAAAGGCGTCATGCTGTCGCACGCCAACTTCCTGGCGAACGTCGAGAGCGTGACGCGCTTCAGGCTGATCGACCAGAACGACAACCTCCTGGCGCTCCTCCCGCTCCACCACGCCTTCCCGTTCATGGTGCAGCTCATGGTCGTCTTCACCCGCGCCTGCCTGACGTTCCCCGCCTCGCTCCGCGGCCCGGACCTCCTGGCCTGCATGCGGGACACGGGCGTCACGGTGCTGGTGGGCGTGCCGCAGCTCTTCTACATGCTCCACAAGGGCATCTTCGACGAGATCGGCCGGCGGCCCCTGCTCGTGCGCCTGCTGCTCCGCGGGCTGCTCCGGCTCTCCGGGGCGCTCCGGCCCAGCGGGCCGAACCTGGGGCGCCTCATCTTCGGGGCCGTGCACCGGCGCTTCGGGGGGAAGATCCGCCTCATGGTCAGCGGCGGCGCCCGGCTCGACCCGGCCGTCATGCGCGACTTCCTGGCCCTGGGCTTCGTCTTCAGCGAGGGCTACGGCCTCACCGAGACCGCGCCCGTGGTGGCCTTCAACCCGCTGCGCCGGGTGAAGCCGGGGTCGGTGGGTATCCCGCTCCCCGGGGTGGAGGTCCGGATCGAGCAGCCCGGCGCCGAGGGCGTGGGCGAGATCGCCATCCGGGGCGGCAACGTGATGCGGGGCTACTACAAGCAGCCCGAGGCCACCGCCGCCGTGCTGCGGGACGGCTGGTTCCTGTCGGGCGACCTGGGGTACCTCGACCCAGACGGCTACCTGTTCATCACCGGGCGGGCCAAGGAGGTGATCGTCCTCAGCTCCGGGAAGAACATCTATCCCGAGGAGGTGGAGCAGGTCTACCTCCAGAGCCCGTACATCAAGGAGATCTGCCTGATTCCCCAGACCACCGGGCGGGCCGGGGCGCAGGTCGAGGGGCTGCTGGCCCTGGTCCTGCCCGACCTGGAGTTCTTCCGGGCCAAGGGGATGACGAACATCGCCGAGACGATCCGCTGGGACATGGAGAACGTGGGCAAGGACCTGCCCGCGTACAAGCGGCCCACGGATCTCCGCATCGTGAAGGAGGGGTTCCCCCGCACGCGCCTGGGCAAGATCCAGCGCCACCTGGTGCAGGAGCGCCACCGGGCGGAGACGCCGGAGGCGGCCGCCGCGGACGCGGCCGCCCTGCCGGACGCCGACCTGGCGCTGCTGGACGACCCCGCCGGCCGGGGCGTCGTCGATTACCTGCGGCGAGCCAGCGAGAAGCCGGTCGTGCGGCTGGACGACAACCTGGAGCTGGACCTCGGGCTGGACTCCCTGAGCCGCGTCGAGATGTTCGTCGCCCTGGAAGCCGCGCTGGGGGTGAAGATTCCCGACGAGGCGGCGGCGGAGTGCTTCACGGTCCGGGAGGTGATCGAGAAGGTCCGGGCCGTCCGCGGCGCGGCGGCCGCCGCGCCCGTCGCCCGGACGAGCTGGCAGGAGATCCTCAGCGCGCCGGCGTCGCCGGAGGTGGAGGAGCTGGTCGCGTCGAGCCGCTCGCTCTCCACGCGCATCATCAGCGGGGTGACGCGGGCGATCTGCGCCGCGGTCCTCCGCACGGTCTACCGGCTCCGGGTGGAGGGGCGCGCGAACGTGCCCGCGGCGGGCCCCGTGATCCTGGTGGCGAACCACACCAGCTACTTCGACGCCTTCGTCCTGGCGGCCGCCCTCCCGCCCCGCGCCGCGCGGCAGGTCTTCTACATGGGCTTCGAGTGGTTCTTCCGCCACCCCGTCCTGGCCTGGTGGGCGCGGGGCGTCCGGGTCATCCCCGTGGACATGGACAGCTACCTGATCCGCGCGCTGCAGGCCTCCGCCCGCGTCCTCCGCGACGGCCAGGTGCTCTGCCTCTTCCCGGAGGGCGAGCGCTCCGCCACGGGCGCGCTCCGGCCGTTCCGCAAGGGGACCGGGATCCTGGTGCGCGAGCTGAAAGTGCCCGTGCTCCCCGCCGTCATCTCCGGGGCATTCGAGGCCTGGCCCCGAGGGCAGACGCTGCCCCGCATCCATCCGCTCCGCGTGCGCTTCGGCCCCCCGATCAGCGCAGAGGAGCTGCTCTCCGGCGACGGCCCGCGGGGCGCGGACGATGCCGAGACGGCGGTGCTGCGGCTGCACGCCCGCGTTGCCCGCCTGGCAGGCGAGAAGTGAGCGGGGGCGGGACCCCTCCGCCCGCCCGGCGGTGAGGCGGCCGTCGGGCGGATGAATCGCGCTCCTGCAAGCCTTCCGGCGCGGTGGAACGACCTCCGCTGCAGAAGCGAGGCGACACATGGCTCCGCATGGACGCCGGGACGCGCCCGCGGTCCTGATCACGGGCGGGGGGCGAGGCATCGGACGGGCGACCGCGGTGGCGTTCGCGGCCGAGGGCTACCGGGTGGCGATCGCGGAGCTGCGCGACGCGCTCGGCCGGAGCGCGGCGCGGGCGCTCCGGCGATCGGGGGCGGAGGCCCTGATCCTCCTGGCGGATGTCGCCGATCCCGCCGCGGCCGAGCGGGCCGCGCGCGAGGTCCGACGCGCCTACGGGCGGATCGACTGTCTCGTGAACAACGCGGGCATCCTGCGGGTGGGTCCGCTCGCCAAGCTCCCGGCCGGCGCCATCGAGAGGATTCTGGCGGTGAACCTGCGCGGGCCCCTGCTCATGACCCGGGCGGTCCTGCCCGCGATGGTCCGCCGGCATGCCGGCGCCATCGTCAACGTGGCCTCCCTCCTGGGCAAGATGGGGATGGGGGACTACGTCACCTACTGCGCGAGCAAGTTCGGCGTGGTGGGGATGACCGAGGCGCTGGCCGACGAGCTGCGCGGGAGCGGGGTCTCGGTGTGGGCGGTGTGTCCCGGCCAGGTGGACACCGCGATGGCGCGGGCGGCCGGCGCCAGCGCGGCGGATCGCGCCGGCCTGATCCGCCCGGAGACGGTGGCCCGGGTGATCCTCGATCTGGCCACCGGCCGCCGCCGCGCCCCGAGCGGCGCCGCCGTGGACGTGACGTGACATGCGCACGTGGCCTCATCAGGACGTGGTCATGGGCGCGCCGTCGCCCACCCGCACCGCTGAAAATGCCCCTCGACTCCGCTGCGCTACGCCAGGGGTGAACGGGTGCATCTGCTGACGGCTCCTGGCCGGTATCCTTCGTGCTCTTCGTGGACTTCGTGGTGGAAAGTCAGTCCGAGGCGGGTCCAGCCTGCCGCAGCAGGCGGGCGGCCCGGCGCTTCCAGGGCCGGTCCTCGGCCCGCCGGTACCAGGGGGCGGTGCGATACGACGTCAGCGCCTCCCGGAGCGCGGTCCGCGCCCCGTCCCGCCGGCCCAGCTGGTGGAGCGCCTGGCCCAGCTTGTACCAGCCCTCCACGCTGGACCCGTGGAGGGTCGTGGCCTGCCCGTAGCGCTCCGCGGCGCGCCCCCACTCGCCGCGGGCCGCGCGGAAGTCGCCCAGCCGCAGGTACGGCTCGCCGTAGCCGAACTTGGGATTCAGGGCCAGCGCGCGCTCGACGAGCTCCACGCCGCGCTTCTCCTCGCCCGCGTGGAGCAGCGAGAGGCCGAGCGCGTAGTTCGCGTCGGGCAGGTCCTCGACCCGGGCGAACACCGCCTCCAGCTCGGCGCGCCCCTCGGCAAAGCGGCCCTGCCGGACCAGGATGGCGCCGAGGTCCGTCCGCGCCTTGGCATCATGCGGATTGATGGTCAGCGCCCGCCGCAGCCGGCCGGCCTCGCCCCGCGCCCGGACCCAGCGGCTGAGGCGCCAGGCATAACGGGACCCGGCCCACCACGTCGGGATCGCCAGGGCGAGGATCAGGAGCAGCGCCAGGAGCGGGCTGCCGGTCAGCCAGGTGAGGAGGGCGAAGAGGAAGAAGCGGCTCATGGGGTAGCGTTCAGCTATCAGCGGTCCGCGTTCAGCTAGAACGCCACCGCTTTTCACAAGCTCTCAAGGGTTCGTCGATTTGTTCGATTTGGCTGATCGCTGAACGCTGATCGCTGAACGCTGCTCAGGCCTTCAGCAGCTCCTTCAGCCGCTCCTGGGACTGCTGCAGGATCTCGGCGTGCAGGCTCGTGCCGTGGGAGTCCATGGTCACGACGGCCGGGAAGTCCTTCACCCGAAAGGCCCAGATGGCCTCGGGGCTCCCGAATTCCTCCAGGCAGACGCCGAGCACCTCGGTCACGCACTCGGCGAGCACCTGGGCGGCCCCGCCGATGGCGTGGAGGTAGACGCAGCCCACCGTGCCGCAGGCGGCCAGCGTCTTCGGCCCCATGCCCCCCTTGCCGATCACCGCCCGGATGCTGAAGCGCTCGATGATGTCCGCCTGGTAAGGCTCCTCGCGGATGGAGGTGGTCGGCCCCGCGGCCTTGACCTCCCAGCGGCCCCGCGTCTTGATGACCACCGGTCCGCAGTGGTAGATGATCTGGTTCTCCAGGTTGACCGGTGGCTTGCCGCCGTCGTGCAGGTACTTGTGCACGGCGTCGCGCCCGGTGTAGATCACCCCGGAGAGGTGCACCATGTCGCCCGTGCGCAGGGCCCGGACCTGCTCTTCGGTGTACGGCTCGACCAGCTGCTTCATGACGACTGCCCCCTCTCAGCGCTCGATGGCCTGGACCGTACAGATCTTTCCGTTCCTGGTCTTGAACGTCATGTCATCATAAAGGGGCGTGATCATTCCCCGGTAGACTTCGTCCATGTGCGTGCAGGACAAGCCGGAGAACCGCAGAAACGCCTTTCCGACCGAGAAGTTGCTGCCGGTCAGCTGCACCTGCCAGCGCTCGATGCCCGCCTCCTGCACGAACTCGATCGTGGCCATGGGGCGTGGAGGAGTGGCGACCGTGACGCCCGGGCCAACCGGCTGGGCGGCTGCCGCCGGCGCCGCGAGGGCAATCATAGCCAGGAGGCACAGGCCGCGCATGGCAGATCCTCCCCCGGATCAGTACAGCCACTTCACGATCTTGCCGGCGCCGTCCAGCAGGATGCCCTGCCGCCGGTAGGCCCAGCACATGTAGGAGATGGAGACGAAGAAGCTGGCGGGCAGGCGGTTCAGCGCGCCGAGCTTGCAGCCGAGCAGCGTGGTCTTGCCGCCG
The DNA here is from genome assembly GCA_041946635.1 of Methylomirabilales bacterium (SeqCode). GTDB lineage: Bacteria > Methylomirabilota > Methylomirabilia > Methylomirabilales > 2-02-FULL-66-22 > 2-02-FULL-66-22. The sequence continues at coordinate 927 of JBHGAX010000166.1, read as the reverse complement.
AAGCCCATCGGGCCGATGCCCAGCTTGTTGGCGCTGGCCACGATCTCCTGCTCCAGCACCCCGAGCTGGGGGTCGGCGTTCGTGTCGTCGAGCCGGCGGAGGAGCTGCTGCTTCGAGTGCAGGTAGCCCGTGGCCCGGTCGCCGCCGATGCAGACGCCCAGGATCCCCGGGCTGCAGCCCTTGCCCTGGGCCTGGACCACGGCATCCAGCACGGCCTTGCGCACGCCCGCCAGGTCGCGGCTCGCGCCGATCCGCGTGTCGGGCAGCGAGTACTGCGCGCCCACGTTCTCGCAGCCGCCCCCCTTGAGGATCAGGCGCACGTCCAGCCGGCTGCCGCGGTGCTGGTGAACATGGATGGTGGGCGTGCCCGGTCCCAGGTTGTTGCCGCTGTTCTTCCCGGTGATCGAGTCCACCGAATTCTGCCGCAGGTACCCCTCGCCGGTCGCCTCGGCCACTGCCGCCTCGGCCGCGGCCTGGAACGCCAGCTGGTCAAAGCCGACGGGCGCCTTCACGAAGAAGAGGATGCTGCCCGTGTCCTGGCACAGCGGCTGGGACTTTCGCCGGGCGAGGTCCACGTTCTTCGCGATGATGTCCATGGCGTACCCGCCCGTCGTCCCGGGCTGCTCGGCCCGCACGCCCTGGTCGATCGCCTGGAAGACGTCGCCGGGCAGCTCCGCCGACGTGCGCCGGATCAGCTCCAGCAGGTTCGACTTGAGGTTCCGCATGCCGCGCCCCTCCTCGCAAGAGAGGGTCGGATTCTAGGCCGATCCCGCGGGAGCTGTCAACGACGACGAGCCTCTCCAGCGTGGCCGGACCGCCTTTCGCGTGCTAGAATGGCCGCCTGGGAGGCGGCGAACAGGCGCGCGGAAAGACGGGGACCGCAGCGGCGAGCGCGAGGAAGAACGTCTCGCCTGTGCCCCGAGGGGG
>JBHGAX010000165.1:0-8667 GCA_041946635.1 Methylomirabilales bacterium (SeqCode) | reverse complement strand
GAGGGCATCCGCGGCTGGATCTCCCGCTACGCCTGGGGCAGCGATTACCATGACGTGATGCAGGCCAGGCTGGAGGCCCTGCTGGCCGACATCCGCGGGCAGGCAGGCGCGCCGGTGCAGGGGCGCATCCTCGTGGACGCGGGGCCGGCGCTGGACCGCGCCCACGCCGCCCGCGGCGGCATCGGCTGGTACGGCAAGAACACCAACCTCCTGTCGATGCGGCTCGGCTCCTTCTTCTTCCTGGGCGAGCTGTTCCTGGACCTCGACCTCGCCTGGGACGTGCCCGTCCGGGATCGCTGCGGGGAGTGCCGGCTCTGCCTGGACGCCTGCCCCACCGGCGCCTTCGTCGGCCCGTACGTGCTGGATGCCCGCAAGTGCATCTCCTATCTCACGATCGAGCTGAAGGGCCCGATCCCGCGCGCGCTGCGCCCGCGCATGGGCGCCCACGTCTTCGGCTGCGATATCTGCCAGGACGTCTGCCCCTACAACACCCGGCCGCACCCGACGCGCGAGGCGGCGTTCCAGCCGCGCGAGGACCTGCTCGCGCCGGAGCTGATCCCGCTGCTGGACCTCAGCGAGGAGGCCTTTCGCGCCCGCTTTCGCGGGAGCCCGGTGCTCCGCGCCAAGCGTCGCGGCTTCCTGCGAAACGTGTGTGTGGCCCTGGGGAACCTCCGGCCGCCGGAAGCGGTGCCTGCGCTGGCCCGCACCCTGGCCCACGATCCGGAGCCGCTGGTCCGCGGGCACGCGGCCTGGGCGCTCGGGCGGATCGGGGGCGCGACGGCGGAGGCGGCGCTCCGCGCCGCGCTCGACCAGGAGGCCGACGCCTGGGTGGCGGAGGAGATCCGCCTGGCGCTCGACGGCTGCTGACGCGACGCGGTTGAATCCTCAGAGTCGACCAGCTTCCCCCGACCGGCTGGATCTCGTTCAGCCCGGCCAGCCGGACCCGTCGCCCCATGCTCTCCTTTTCCGGCGTGCGCCGCCTCCGCGCCGTGGCGGCCGCCCCGTGCGCCCGTCGTTGGCTGAACCGGCTCGGCAGCGCCGGCTAGCCCTCCAGCAGTGACTCCAAGCGCTCCTTGGCCTGGCGCGCGCGCTCCAGGTGCTGGCCACAGATCTGCAGGATCTCGTTGCGCAGCGTCGGACGGAGGGTCATGAGGAATCCGAAGAGGCCCTCGAACGCTTGGTCCAGTGCGTTAACTGCAGCCTCCAGTTGTTCGCGTGCTGCCGGATCCATCGTTTCTCCTGGGGTCGTCGTGCAGTTACGGCACCACTCGGGCGCTCAGGCACTCAGGAAAACCGCGCGCACCGTAGCTCCGGAGTGCCTGGGTGCCGAAGTGCCAGCGTGCCTGCTCCGCCCGGCTTTCGCCGTGACAAGCGCTGGTGCCGCCGGTATAGTTGCTCGCCCTGCGAGGGTGTCGCGAGGGCAGGGTAGCGAGGCGGGCGCCCGCCGTCAAGCCAGCAGCCGCAGGGCGGGGGGGGAGGAGCGCGAAGCTATGACGCTTGTGGAAGCCGGCGTGCTGGGCGTGGTGCAGGGCGTCACCGAGTTCCTGCCCATCAGCAGCATCGCGCACCTGCGCGTGGTCCCGGCCCTGCTCGGCTGGGCGGACCCCGGCGCGGCCTACTCGGCGGTGATCCAGCTCGGCACGCTGCTGGCCGTGCTGGTCTACTTCGCGGGCGACATGCGCCACATGGCGCGCGGCGTCCTGGAGGGCATCCGCTCCGGGCAGCCGCTCGGCAACCAGGAGGCCCGGCTCGCGTGGTACATCGCGGTGGGGACGCTGCCCATCGTGGTGTGCGGGCTGGCCTTCAAGCGCACCATCGTGGGCGAGGCGCGGTCGCTGTACGTGATCGCGGCCAGCCTCGTCGGACTCGGCATCCTGATGTGGGTGGCCGAGCGCACGGCCGGCTTCCGCCGCGAGGTGAAGGACATTCGCTGGCGCGAGAGCCAGGTGATCGGCCTGGCCCAGGCGGTCGCGCTGATCCCCGGATCCTCGCGCTCCGGCACCACCATCACGGCCGCCCTGTTCATGGGGCTGACGCGGGAGGCGGCCGCGCGCTTCTCCTTCCTGCTCGGCATTCCGGCCATCGGTGCGGCCGGCGTCTTCGAGCTGGTGGAGCTGATTCAGCACGGCCTGAGCGAGGCGGGACTCCTGGCGCTGGTGGTCGGGAACGTGACCTCGGCGGTGAGCGGGTACCTGGCCATCGATCTCTTGCTCAGGTACCTGCGGCGCAACACGACCTTCGTCTTCGTGTGGTACCGGCTGGCGCTCGGGCTCCTGCTGCTCGCCGGCCTGTGGGCGGGCGTGCTGCAGCCCATGTGATCGGCTGTGGCAGCGGGAGGAGGGCGCCTCCTCCCGAAGTGCCGTGGTGTGGTCTTGTGGTTCTGGGGTCCTGTAGTCCCGAACGAGGAGCGGCCATGATCACGGGTATCCATCACGTCGCCCTGGTGGTCCGCAGCCTGGACGACTCGGTGAAGTTCTACCGAGAGGTGCTCGGCCTGCCGCTGGGGCGGTGCGAGACGGTGCAGGAGCAGGGCGTGCGTGCCGCGCTCTTTCCGCTGCAGCAGGGGGAGATCGAGCTGCTCGAGCCGGTGAACCCCGCCGGGGGCGTGGCCAAGTTCCTGGAGAAGCGCGGGGAGGGCCCGCATCACCTCTGTGTCGCGACCGACGACATCGACGGCCAGCTGGCGGCCGCCAAGGCGGCCGGCGTTCCGCTGATCGACCAGGCCCCGCGCGACGGGCTGGCCGGCCGCATCGGGTTCCTGCACCCCAGCGCCAGCCAGGGCGTCCTGGTGGAGCTGGCGCAGCCCGGGCCGGCGACCCATCACGTGCCGGCGGCGGGTGGAGGCGGGATGGGTGCCGAATGGGTGCAGACGGTCTATCTCGGGGTAAAGGATCTGGCCGCGGGCGCCGAGACCTTCGTGCGGACATACGCGGGGCGCGCCGCGGAGCCGCCCGCGGAGGACCCGCGCTTGGGTCTACTCACGCTGAGCGTGCAGGTGGGATCGGGTCGGGTGACGCTGGTCCCGGCCGGCGAGCAGGCAGGCAAGACGTTCGGCGGCCGGCGCGAGGGGCTGCTTGGGGTGCAGCTCGCGGTGAAGGATCTCCAGGCGGCCGTGCACCACCTCGGTGCGCGCAGCGTGGGCGCCCAGCGCCTGTCCGGGGGCACCCTTCCCCCGCTCGTGCGCCTGGACGCCCCGCAGGCGAAGATGACGCTCCTCATCGCCTGAGACGGGACCACAGGACCACGGGACCACAGGACCTATTGGCCCGAGGGTCCTGTGGTCCTGTGGTCCAGCTCTACCCCGACCCCTGATCCCCGGCCCCCGCGCCTGGCCCCTGCTTGCCCTGCGCGACGTGCTCCAGGATCGAGAAGATCACCGCGATGACGGCCGCCTGCAGGACGAGGACGACCGCGTCCAGCGGGCGTGCGTTCCGGAGGGCGACCGCGGCCAGCCCCATGACGCTGGAGAGCAGGAAGATGAGGAGGACGCTCTTCCGCGTGCTCCCCAACAGCGTCGCCAGGCGGTGGTGCAGGTGATCGCGCCCGACGTAGGCGATCCAGTCGTGGAACGAGCGCACGCGACCCGTCACGATCCGGGCGGCCGTGATGTACGTCATGTCGAAGATGAAGATCCAGAAGATCAGGACCGGGGCGGCGATGTCCACGATGCTGTTCTCCGCCCACTCGCCCTTGACGGCCAGCGCGGCCAGCGTGAACCCCAGGAACGTGCTGCCCGCATCCCCGAGGAAGATGGCCGCCGGCCGGCGGGGCCGGAAATTGTACGGCAGGAACCCCACGCAGCTGCCGACCACGGCCGCGGCCACCCAGCCCAGGAAGGGCTGGTAGGTCTGGACGGCGACCACGGCCAGGAAGACCGCCGTCACGACGCTGAGCCCCGCCGCCAGGCCGTCCATGCCGTCGAAGAAATTCATGGCGTTGGTGATGCCGAGCAGCCAGACGACGGTGAGCAGGACGTTCCCCAGCATGCCGGCGGGGGACCGCGGGAACAGGGTGATCATCACGCCGGAGCCGATGACCGCGCCGACCGCCGTGAGCTGCGCGAGCAGCCGTGCCTTGGCGGACACGCCGCGGACGTCGTCCAGGATTCCCACGAGGACCAGGAGGCTTGCGCCGCCGACGATGGCGGTGAGCTGCGCGTCGAAGATGGAATTGGCCAGGATGGACATGCCGCAGGCCAGGTACACGGCAAGCCCGCCCAGCAGGGGCGTGGGCGAGGCGTGGACCTTGCGCGCGTCCGGATAGTCGAGCACCCCCAGCCGGAAGGCCAGGCGGATGACGACGGGCGTGAGGCCGAAGGAGAGGAGCGCCGAGCCCGTCAGGATGTAGGCCCAGCGGAACCCGAAGCCGAGCCAGAGGTCCCGGACCGGCGGGCCCAGGAGGACTCCGGCTCCCCCCACCGCGCAGAGGCCGACCCAGAGCGGCAGCCGACCGATGCCCTCGCGCGCATGGGTCCCCTTCGGAAACGAGACCTCCCCGTCGAGGTGGCTCATCCGAGTACCCGCCGGACGGCGGCCACGACGGCCGCCTCGTCCGCCTGCGTGAGGCCGGGGTATATCGGCAGCGAGACGGCGTGCCGGTGGATCTGGCTCGTCCCGGGAAGCGGCGTGAGCCCGAGCGGTCGGTCCAGGGGCTGGAAAACCGGCAGCCGCGCCGTGATCCCGAGCGCCGCGAGCCGCCGGACGATGCCGGTGGCCGCCCGGCCCGAGGTGATCACGAAGCGGTGATACGCATGGGTGGACTGCGGCCCCGGCTCGGGGAGCTGGAGGGGCAGGCCGCTCCAGGCCTGCCGGTAGGAAGCGGCGATGGCGGCACGCCGGCGCAGCACGGCGGGGAAGCGCCGCAGCTGGCTGCGGCCGAGGGCCGCCTGGAAGTCGGTCAGCTTGTAGTTGAAGCGGAGCGCGTGCCGGCGGCGCTCGTCGTAGTCCCGGAGATCGCGCACGCGGGCGAGAAGCCGGGGGTCGCGACTCAGCAGCATGCCGCCCTCGCCGGTCGTGAGGAGCTTCGTGGCGTAGAAGGACAGGACCGCGACCGCGCCGAACGTGCCAACCGGCCGTCCCCGGTACGCGGCGCCCACCGCCTGCGCGCAATCCTCGATGACCGGAACGCCCAGGTCGAGGAGCGGCGCGAGGTCGGCCGGACGGCCGAACAAGTGGGGCGCGATGATGGCCCGGGTGCGGCGCCCCATGCGCCGGCGCACGTCGTCCGGATCGAGGTTGTAGGTCTTGGGATCCGCGTCCGCCAGGCGCGGCGTCGCCCCCACGTACTCGATGGCGTGGAGGGGGGCGACGCAGACGTAGCTCGGCAGAATCACCTCGTCCCCGGCCCCGACGCCGAGCCCCAGGAGGGCGAGGTGCAGCGCCGCCGTGCCGGAACTCAGCGCCACGCCGGCGGGCATTCCGAGGAAGCTGCCCACCTCCTTTTCGAACGCGTGTACTTCCGGCCCCTGTACGAGCATCCCACTGCGCAAAGCCCGGGTCACCGCCGCGATGTCTGAGGAGGTGATGAGCGGCCGGGAGTGTGGAACCAGTCGCGTCGATTGGTCAACTGGTCGAGTCGTCAAGTGGCGAGAACCTTCTGAAGCTATCGCTTCCTGCTGCCGTTCTTCGTTGCCTTGGCTTTCAAACCGTTTAGTTGACAGCCGATCAGGGCGCAATGATCAGGGCGCAATATTGATGAACAGCCGCAGCGGGGTGAAGCCTTCGGCGTTCTTCACGCGCCCCTGGATGCCGCGGAAGTGGGCGGAGGAGCGGGCGATGTCCAGGATGCTCAGGCCCTCGATGTTCGTCTTCGAGACCTGCGAGCCGTGGGCCTCGAGGCTCGCGACCTTCAGGTTGATGACCGTGTCGATGTCCACGAAGACGCTGGGGGAGAAGTTCTGGGTGGTGGGCCCCTCGTAGAAGAGGACGTTGCGGGTGTAGCGGGTCGCGGTGATGGTCGAGGTGGACAGGTGCCGGTGATCCTGGTGCGTGTCGTCGTGATAGTGGACGAAGATGAAGTCCGGCTCCACCTCGGCGATGACCTGTTCCAGGTGCTGGATCAGGTCCCGGTCCAGCGGCAGCGCGGTGTCGGGGTAGCCGCCCCAGAAGACCTTGGAGGCGCCCAGGACCGCCGCCGCGGCCTCCTGCTCGCGGCGGCGAAGCTCGACGGCCCCGCCGCCGCCGCCGTCGGTCATGACGAGCAGGAACACCTGGTGGCCCTGGCGGGCGTACTTCACCAGGGTGCCGCCGCACCCGAACTCGACGTCATCCGGGTGTGCCCCGATCGCCAGGATGCGCATGGGCACTCCTCAGGGAGGTCAGGCGGGGTCAAGCGGGACGCCGCGGTCGGCCAGGAACCGCTCGACCGCCGCGTGGATGGCCGCGACGTCCTGCTCCGCAAGCCTCACATCCTCGATGGTGAAGCTCTGAAAGGGCGTCCCGCCGGGGAGCCCGTTGGGATAGCGCGTCGGAATGTAGAAGCGATCCAGTCGGGCGGCAGGGCCGCCCAGGGGAGCGAAGGCGGGATGTCGCTGGCCCAGCTCCCGGACGAACTCGACCACCGAGTGGCCCAGCACCTCTCGCCGTCCCTCGGCGTAGAGGCAGGCCTTCACCCCCTTCTCCGCCGCCTGCTGGGCGATGAAACAGGCCTTGTCGAAGAAGCGGCCTTCGGCGGCCATGGCGCGGACGAAGGCGCGGTCGTCCACCGCCTGCAGCCACCAGCGGCGGGCTTCAGCCTGCGGATCGAACACGGATCTCCCGGCCCTCGCGCAGCACGCGCTCGACGAACCCGAGCCCGCGGTCACGCAGGCGCTGCCACTCCGCGGGCGTGTAGACCAGAATGTCGGCCGCCACGGGGAGCGACCAACGCTCGTAGACCGCCTTGAGTCGGTCGAGGAACCGCTCCCGGGTCGCCTTGATGAGGATCACGTCAATGTCGGCGGCGGGCTCTCCCCGGGCGTGGGAGCCGAAGAGGATGATCCGCTCTGGAGCGTACCACCGAAACTGCTCCGCGATCATCTCGTCCGTGATGCCGGCCGTGCGGACGCTGCTCATGGGGTCAACAACTCCCACCGGCGGCCGGAGCGGATCACCTTCAGGCTCTCCGGGCCGCAGTTGGCCAGCAAATCTATCACCGACAGGTGCGAAACGAAAGGCGCGTACCGCTGCCGATATTCGGGATGTCGGTAGTCCTGCACCTGTACGGCGATGCCGGCCTGCCGGAAGCGCTCCAGGTCCATGTAGTCCGGACCCTGCCGGCCGGCAAGATAGGCGCTGCCGTCCACCGCGCGGCAGAGATCCACGAGCCGATCCGTCGGCTCCTCGCGCGCGGACAGGGAGGAGGCCAGCACACGGGGCGTGGCAATGCCGAGCTTCTGGGCCAGCAGCTCGAGGACCGCCACGTTCAGCTCCGACAACCGACGCCAGGGCTTCTCCAGGACCGCGACCAGCTCCGGCCCGATCGCCTCCCAGTGCGGGGCCTTGCCGTAGTGGAGCCGGAGCGCCTGGGCGTGCTTGCGTTGCCAGTCGGTCCGGCCGTTGACCTCGACCCGGTCAATCCGCTCGGGGAACCGGTCAATGACCGGGACGGTGAGCCATTGCCAGCCATCCTTCGTCCGGATGCGATTCCGATTCTGCCACTCGTGCTTCCGGAACTGGACGGTGTCGAGGACGACAAACACGTCGGCCGCGTCCAGCTTGTCCAGATAGCCGAGCCATGGCAGGTACTGCGGCTGGTGGATGGCGACCTTCATCCCGCGGCCTACGCTCCGCCGAGCACGAACACCGGGTTGCTGAGGATCTGGCCGGCCGGCCCCTGGGCCTCCAGCCGATAGACGAGCCGCGCGCCGGTCTGCACCGGATCATCCTGGTAACGGAGGGTCAGGGGGGTCGTCGCCCTCGCCTGGTGGACCACGCGGCCGGATCGGATGAGCCGGACCTCGACCGGGAGCGGCTTGCCCGTGGCGCTCCCGATCACGGCGTGGATCTCGGGCCGCTCTCGCGCCGCCGCGGCCAGCCGCCCGCCCGCCTCGGCAGGCGGCTTCCCGGGAAGCACGGCCTGGAACTGCGAGAGCACGTACGCCGCGTCGGGCGTGCGGCGGAGGGCGTACATCCGGCCCTCGCGCATCGCGCGAAGCAGCGCGGCCGGCTCCTTCCTGTCCGTGCACAGGACCGTCTGCACCATGCCAAACTGCTTGCCGGCGTGCTCCTCCGCATGGTAGGCGGCCTCGCCGATCGCCCATGCCGGCGCGGACCGGCGCCCGGCGAGGTAGTTCTGCAGCAACAGGTCCCAGCCGGCGCCCGCCTGCGTGAAGGTCGTGGTGTCCTCGTAGATGCCGCCGAAGGCGGCGAACCGATCCGTCTCGGTCAGGGCGTCGGGGTGGGGCTCCGTGCGGATCACGGCGCGGAACGGCCCGCGCGCGACCACCTGGTGATCCCGCGCCTCGGGCAGGGACCAGGCCGCCACGCCCTGGCGCTCGCCGATGAAGTCCACCACGGCCTGGTGAGGGCGCAGGCCGAGGCGACCGTCATACGGGGACAGGGCGGGGCGGCGAAACGGGTAGTTGTTCGCGAGCAGGACGACCGCCGCTGCCAGGCACAGCAGGCCGGGGAGCGTGAGGCGCCGCTCCTCGGTCACCCGGAAATGCTGGAGCTGCACGGTTCGGCGGCG
>JBHGAX010000164.1:0-8682 GCA_041946635.1 Methylomirabilales bacterium (SeqCode) | reverse complement strand
GGCGTGAGCTGGTCCGATCACTGGGCCTTCTGGCAAGAGGGCTACCCGGCGGTCATGCTGACGGACACCGCTCCCTTCCGTTACGCGCCGTACCACGGCAGCCAGGATCTCCCCGAGCGGCTCGCCTGGCCCGCCTTCGCGCGCGCCGCCGACGGGATCATCAAGGCCGTGCACGGCCTTGCGGCTCATGGCTCATAGCGGCGCAGGTTCCAGGTTGCCGGTTCTAGGTTCGAGGTTCCGGGTCCCGCCGTCCGAGGCGTCCTCCCGCGCGTGGCGGGTCTTGCTGCAGCCATGAGCTATGAGCCATGAGCCAAGGCGTCCAGCCCCGCCTGCGCCACCTCCACGTCCTGCTCGCCCCGGCCGCCGCTCACGCCCACGCCGCCCAGGCACTGGCCCTCCACCAGGATCGGCAGGCCGCCGCTCATGGTGACGTAGTGCTCGGGACCGGCGGCCAGCGGGATGATGAGCGCGCTGAAGTCGTCGAGCGGGTTGCCCATGGTGCCGACCTTGCCGGTGGGGCGCCGGTTGGAGGCGGCCGCCCGCGCCTTGGCGAGCGCGATGGGGATGTTGTGGATCTTGCCCTCGTCGGTGCGCGCGAAGCCCAGGAGCTGCACGCCGTCGTCCATGATGGCGATGCTCATGGGGATGCCCATCGCGTCCGCCTTCCGCACCGCGGCCTGCAGGATCTTGTTCGCCCCCTCCCACGTCAGCTTGAGCGCCGGGCGCGTGTTCATGGTCTCTCCTCCTGGAGTGCCGCGTGACGGAAGCAATCCACCGTGTGGTCGTTCACCATGCCGACGGCCTGCATGAACGCGTAGCAGATGGTCGTCCCGACGAAGGCGAAGCCTCGCCGCAGGAGGTCCCGGCTCAGCGCGTCCGACTCGGGCGTGCGGGCGGGGATCTCGGAGGGTGAGCGCCGCCGGCGCGCCAGGGGGCGGCCGCCCACGAAGCGCCACACGTAGGCGTCGAAGCTGCCGAACTCCCGCTGCACAGCCAGGAAGGCCGCCGCGTTCTGGATGGCGGCGGCGACCTTGAGGCGGTTCCGGATGATGCCGGCGTCGGCCAGCAGCGCGGCCCGCTTCTCGGCGTCGTAGCCCGCCACCCGCGCGGGGTCGAAGCCGTCGAAGGCGCGCCGGAAGTTGTCGCGCTTCTTCAGGATCGTCTCCCACGAGAGGCCCGCCTGGGCGCCCTCCAGGATCAGGAACTCGAACAGGCGCCGGTCGTCGTGCACCGGCACGCCCCACTCGGCGTCGTGGTACGCGATGGAGAGCGGCGTCCTGGCCCAGCCACAGCGCCGCCGCCCGTCGCCGCCCTGCAAACCGGGTTGGCTCATGCGTGTCGCCTCAGCGGGCTGCCAGCCGCAGGAGCGTGGACAGCAGCACGTTCGCGCCGTGCTCCAGGTCCTCGTCCGCGGTGAACTCCATGGGCGAGTGGCTCCGCCCCTCGCGGCTCGGCACGAAGAGCATCCCCGCCTTCGCCACCCGGCCCACCACCTGCGCATCGTGCCCCGCCATGGCGGGCAGGTGCAGCGTCCGGAGGCCGCGCTCCTCGGCCGATGCCGCGATGGCCGCCTTCACCTCCGGCGCCATCGCGACCGGCTCGATGGCCAGGACCGGCTCGATGACGACCTCCAGGCCCCACTCGCCGGCGATCGTGCGGGCGAGGGCGAGCGACGCCTCGGCCAGCCCGCGCAGCCGCTCGGCGGCCACCTCGCGCAGCTCCAGGGAGAGCAGCGCCTCGGCCGGGACGATGTTGCTCGCGCCGGGCGCGAGGCGAAGCGTTCCGACGGTGACACGGCTGGCGGGCGTGCCTCGGGCCAGCACGAGCTGCCGCGCGCGCAGCGCGAGGTCCGCGGCCCCGAGCAGCGCATCCTTGCGCTCGGCGAGCGGCGTGGTCCCCGCGTGATCCGCCCGCCCGATGAACCGGACCGCGTAGCGGCGGATCCCCACGATGTCGTCCACGATGCCGATCGGCACCCCGGCGGCTTCCAGGACCCGGCCCTGCTCGATGTGCAGCTCGACGTACGCGCACAGGTCTCGCGGATCGCGGGCGGCCGCCGGCGCGTGGAGGGCGTTCAGGCCGTGACGGGCCATGGCCTTCACGATGGAGACCCCCTCGGCGTTGCGCATGGCCGGCACCGCCTCCGCCGCCAGCGCGCCCGTGAACGCAAAGCTGCCGAAGAAGCCGCCGAACGCCCCCTCCTCGTCGCTGAAGGCCACCAGCTCCAGGGGGCAGCGCAGGGCCAGCCGCTCCTCCTTGACCCGGCGGAGGGCTTCCAGCGCGGCCAGCACGCCGAGTGCCCCGTCCAGCGTCCCGCCGTCCGGCACGCTGTCGATGTGGGAGCCCGTCAGGACCACCGGGCTGCCGGGCTGCCACCGGCCGAAGATATTCCCCGCCTGGTCCACGCGCGCCTCGAGCCCGGCCTCCCGGAGGCGCTGCAGGAGCCAGCGCCGGGCTTCGGCATCGGCGTCGCTCCAGGACGGGCGGCTCACGCCGCCGGTGGGCATGCGGCCGATGCCGGCGAGCGCGGCGAGGTCCCGCTTGAGGCGAGCGAAGTTGACCTCCATGGCACGGCCCTCCAGGGTGGAGTCCCGACGGCGCCGGGTGCGAGGGACGGATCATACCAGCGCAGCCCGTGCCCCTCAAGCCGGGCGCGCGCGGCCCAGATCTCCGGCCGGTGAGCCGGGGATTGGGTCGCGGCCGGTCGGCGGTGGACGCCGCCGGGCCGTTCCGCTATAGTGCGGCCCGGCATCCGGGAGGTTCCATGCAGCTCATCCTCTTCGACATCGACGGCACGCTGCTCACGGCGCACGGGGCCGGGCGCCTGGCTCTGGCCGAGGCCATGCGCGCGACCTACGGCACCGCGGGCGACATGGACGGCTACGACCTGCGGGGGGGCACGGACCCCCGGATCATCCGGGACCTCCTGACGGGAGCCGGCATCCCCGCGGCCCGCATCCAGGAGCGGCTGCAGGAGTGTTTCGACACCTACGTGGGGATTCTGGAGGGCCTGCTCGCCGACGGCCATCCCGTCGAGCTGATGGCCGGCGTGGCGGACGTGGTGCGCGGCCTGAGCCGGCGACCGGACGCGCTGCTCGGGCTGCTGACCGGCAACATCGAGGCCGGGGCGAAGGCGAAGCTCCGGCCGACCGGCCTCCTGCCGTTCTTCCGGGTGGGCGCCTACGGCTCGGACCACGCCGACCGGCGGCGGCTGCCGGCCATTGCGTGTGAGCGCGCCCGCGCGCTGGTCGGCCGGGCCATTGCCTACGATCGCGTGGTGGTGATCGGGGACACGCCGAGGGACGTCGACTGTGCGCAGGCGTGTGGCGCCCGTGCGGTCGCCGTGGCGACCGGACACCACTCGCCCGCCGAGCTGGAATGCTGCCGCCCCGACCTGCTGCTTCCCGACTTCCAGGATGTCGAGGGAATCCTCGCCGCGCTCGCCCGCCTGTAGTGTAGCCGGCTGCTCAAGAAGGCCCAGAGGAGGCCGGCGATCTGAGAGATCGCCGACTTGCCCGACCCCGCGCCGCTAGCCGGCGCGGCCGAGCGCCGGCTGGGGCGCAGGGCGGGAGGGCGACTTCCCGTCCTTCTCGATCACGACGATGAGCGATCCGCGGCAGACCATGCAGGTCATGGCACCGGGCGGCTGCACGATGAGGCGCACCCGGTGGCCGCACGGCGGGCACCAGGCGAAGCGTCGCAGGCTGAGCATGGTGGGGAGGATCTGATCGCTGTCCACGGGCACGAGGGGCCGGCCGCAGCACAGGACGGGAGGCAGCCATCCCGCGCCACCCCGGGGGTCCGTCGGGCTTGGCGAGGCGACGATCTCCGTCCGGCACTCGCGGCAGCGGTATCCCTGGACGCTGCTCATCACGTACTCCTCCCGGCGCTCCGGCTCCCCCGCCGCGAGAAGCGCCGGAAAACACAAAGCCCCGGCCCCGCAGGGTCGCGGAACCAGGGCTTCATCGCCCGCTCCCGAGCCGCCGGCGTGCAGGCTCGGACTCAACGCCTGATCGATCTTAGCACACTACCTCGGCATGGCCAGAGAAAGGTGCCGGGGAATGAACCGCCGAGGCGCCAAGCCGCCGCCGACTGCAGGGGCCGCCCCTGCACGGGGCGGCGGGGGAGCATCCGCGGAGCCGGGAATCCCCGGCTCACGCCGGTGCGATGCGCCAGCAGGCGTGGATCCTGGGATTCCGCGCGAAGTCGCGGGGAATCGTGGCGGCGGTGAGGTCCTCCAGGAGCAGGTCCGCCAGGGCCGGCCGGTCCAGCCGGAACCGGCGGAAGTTCGTCGAGAAGATGAGGCGGCCGGCGGGGCCCAGGAGGCGGACGGCCGCGCGGATCAGCCCGACGTGGTCGCGCTGCACGTCCAGCGTCCGCTCGCCCATGCGCTTCGAGGTGGAGAAGGTGGGCGGGTCCAGGAAGATGAGGTCGAAGCGCGCCGGCGGCGCCTCGGCGAGCCAGCGCAGGCAGTCGGCGCGCACGACGTGGTGACGGGCCGCGTCCGTGAAACCGTTCAGGGCCAGGTTGCGACGGGCCCAGTCCAGGTACACCGCCGACATGTCCACGGAGGTGGTGGAGGCCGCCCCGCCGGCGGCTGCGTAGACGGTCGCCGTGGCGGTGTAGGCGAAGAGATTGAGGAAGCGCCTGCCCTGCGCCTCGGCCCGGATCGCCGCGCGCGTCGGCCGGTGGTCCAGGAACAGCCCGGTGTCCAGATAGTCGGTGAGATTCACGAGGAACCGGAGCCCGGCCTCGCCGACCTCCAGGAACTGGCCGCGGGCGGCCTGCCGCTCGTACTGCGCCAGCCCCTTTTGCCGCTGCCGCACCTTCAGAACGACCTGGTCGGCCGGGACGTCGAGCACCTCGGGCACCACGGCCAGGACATCACGCAGCCGGGCCGCCGCGCGATCCGGATCCACCGAGGCGGGGGGCGCGTACTCCTGCACGTGGGCCCAGAGGGTGTCGTCGAGAGCGCGGTAGAGGTCGATGGCCACCGCGTACTCGGGCAGGTCCGCGTCATAGACGCGGTAGCAGCTGATGCCCTCGCGCCGGGCCCACCCGCCCAGCAGCCGGCGGTTCTTGCGCAGCCGGTTGGCGAGCATCTCCGCGCCGGCGTTCATGGCGCATCGGCGAGACGGAAGGCCAGCGGCAGCCGGATCCAGCCGGAGACCGCCGGATAGGGGGCCGCGCGGCGGATCGCCTCCGCCCCCGCCGCGTCCAGGGCGGCCGATCCCGAGGAGCGCAGGATCTCCAGGCCCGCCACGGAGCCGTCCCCGGCGATCCGGAAGCGCAGCTCCACGGTGCCCTGCGTCCCGGCCTGGCGCGCGCTCTCCGGGTAGACGCGGGCCTCCTCGATGCGGCGGCGGATGAGGGCCAGCAGGCCGGCCACGCCATTCCCGCCGGCACCGCCGCCCCGGGAGGCGAGCTGAGGGCCTCCGCCGGTGTCGCCTCCGGCGCCCGCCCCGCCCCCCGACCCGCGGGCCTGGCCGCCTCCAGCGCCGGAGCCGCCAGGACCGCCGCCGGAACCGCCCGCCCCGACGGCAGCGCCGCCCCCGCCCGGCCCGATGCCCGCCATGACGACGCCGGCCTGCGGCGGCGAGGGCGCGCCGGCCCGGCCCGCCGGGCCCCGGCCTTCGCCGCCGGGCGCGGGCGGCGGCCCGTCCGCGCCCGGGCCGGCCGCGGCACCCCCCCCACCGGGCGCGCCCCTCCCCGGAGCTTTCTCGGCCGCTGCCGGGGGCGCCGCTGCTCCACTCGGCAGCGGAGCCGGCGGCGGGCCGGGCGCGGGCACCGTCGCGGGAGCCGGCTGGGCAGGAGGTTGCTCCGGCGCCGCGGGACGCTGCTCCGGCGGCGGCGAGGCGAGGGTCGGCGCGAGGGGCACGGGAAGCGGCGCCGGACGCGCCGGCGCCGGCGCGAGGTCCAGGGCGCGCGGGATGGGCACCGGCGCCAGGGGGAGGGGTTCCGGCGACACCGGCGGAGGATCGGGCGGCCGCACCGGAGGAACCGGCGGCGGCGTCTCGGGCCGCGGCGCGGGGCGGGGCGCAGGCGCCACCCGCCGCACGGGCGGTCGAGGCGCGGGCGAGACGGCCGGGGGCGGAGGCACCGGCCTGTCGGGAAGCAGGCGCACCCGGAGCAGCGCCGGCCGCGCCGGCTCCGCGCTCGCCAGCAGGCCGACCCCGACGAGCAGCAGGCCGTGGCCCAGGCCGGAAACCAGGAGGCAGGCGCAGAGGCGCAGAGGCGCCGAGGCGGAGAGGCACGAAAGCCCGCGGGCCGCGGCCCGCAGAGCAGTCGCGCGCGGAGCTCTTGACCGAGGTGCCATCACGCCCCTTCGCTGGAACGGTCGCCCCAGCGCCCTGTCGCCCCTGTGCCTCTGCGCGTCCTAGTAGTAGCCCTCGAAGGCGACGGTCACGCCGCCCAGCACGCTGATGCCGGGCGCGGGCATCACGAACGGCTGGCCCGCCGCGCTGAGGGCCCCATACGCCGCGTACTCGTGGTCCGTCAGGTTGTGGCCCTGGACCCACCACCGGAACTGCCGCCAGGTATACGAGGCCCCCGCGTTCAGCACATAGTAGTCCTGCAGGCGAAAGGTCGCCGTGTTCGCCTCGTCGTTCAGGAGCACCTGGCGCCCGACATACTGCGCGTTCACGCCCAGCTCCAGCCCCGCCAGGGGCCGGACCGTGATCGTCCCGTTCGCGCGATGCTCGGGCACCAGCGGCACCCGGTCGCCCTTCTCGATCGTGTTGCTCGCCGAGCGGAAGCGCGCGTCCGTGTACGTGTAGTTCAGCCCGAGGTCCATCCAGGGGACGGGACGCAGCTTCGCGCCGACCTCGGCTCCCTGCCGGCGGCTCTTGGGCGAGTTCTGGTTCTGCCCGCAGAAGGCGCACACCGCAGGGTTCGGGATGAAGACGATCTCGTCCTCCACGTCCGTGAGGAAGAGGGAGGCCGTGGTCTCCACCCAGGCGATGGGTCGCGCGCGCACCCCGACCTCGTACGTCCGGCTCTTCACCGGCCGGAGGTCCGGGTTGGAGGAGCCGAAGAAGCCGCCGAAGGCGAAAAGCTCGTCCGTCGTCGGCACCCGGAATCCCTCGCCGTAGTTGGCGTACAGCGTGAGGCTGGCGAGCGGCGCGTAGGTGAGGCCGGCGCGCGGCGTGGCCCGGCTGTACTGCTTCGACCCGTCGTTGGCCGGGGTCACAAGGTCCTGGAGCCGGATCTTGGTCCGGTCGTACCGCACGGCGGCGGTCAGCGCGACCTGCGACGTGACGTCGATGGTGTCCTGCACGAAGAAGCCGAGCGCGTCGTCGTCCACCAGGCGCCGGTCGCCGAAGCTCGTGGACGCCTGCACGCCGCTGTGCTGCAGCTCGGCGCCCAGGGAGAGGCGGTTCACCCGGCGGCCGAACCGCAGCTCGTGCGAGAGCTGCAGGGTGCCGGTCGTCGTGTTGGTGTCCGTGATCTGCCGGAAGCTGTTCGGGAAGTCGAAGCCCTCCCGGGACGTCTGGCGGAAGCCCGCGCTGCCGGCCAGCGAGAACCCGGCGCCCAGCCCCTGCCTGCCCTGGAGGGTCGCGGAGGCCAGCTCGTTCGTGTGCAGGCTGATGCGGCTCGCCTGCGTCCGGTCCTGGGCCAGTTCGGCCAGGCTCAGGGAGCCGGGCTGCTCCAGGCGGTCGTTGACGTAGCTGGTGGAGAGGCTCACGTCCGTGGCGTCCGAAGGGCGATACCCGAGACGCGCCGTCGCGCGGGAAACCCGAGAGTCGCTGTAGTCCCGGAAGCCGCTCTCGCGGTCGAGGGAGAGGCCCAGGTAGTAGTCGAACTGCTTGAGCGGGCCGCTGGTGCCGGCCGACAGGCGGGAGCGGCTGAAGCTGCCGGCCGCGGCCTCCAGCGTGGTCCGCGGGGTCTTCGCCCCCCGCTTCGTGATGATGTTGATGGCCCCGCCCAGCGAGTTCCGGCCGAAGATCGCCGCGGCCCCCGGCAGCACCTCGATCCGCTCGACATCCTGGATCGGGATGAGGTCGAAGTTCACGGCGTTGGTGTCCGGCTCGTTCACCCGGATCCCGTCCACGAACACGGAGATGCTGGGGTTGGGCTGGGCGTTGAAGCCGCGCAGGTCCAGGGTCGGCTGGTAGGGGTTGCCCGTGAGATTGTAGAAGACGATGCCCGGGGTCTGGCGCAGGGCCTCCTGCACGGTCGGCGCGTGGCGCCGCTCGATCTCCTCGGCCGTGATCACGTAGACCTGCCCCGGCACCCGCCGCAGCTCTTCGAGCAGATCGGGCAGGCGCGTGGCCGTGAACACCACCTCCTCCAGCCGATGCTCCTCGACGGGCGGCCCCTCGGCCGCCCAGGCGGGGGCGAGGGCGAGCGCCAGCCACAGCGCCAGCGGGGGGGCGAAGCCGGAGGGACGGACGCATCCAGTCATGGGCCACCTTCCTTTCCTCGAAGTGTGAGGCCGCCCCCCGGATAGGTCTCCTGACTCGTGGATCCTCGCTCCCCCGCGCCTTCCCATCCCGGCCGGCACTCAGGCGCTCAGGCACTCTGGCGCTCAGGAGAACCGAACCGGGTTCTGCCCGAGTGCCGAAGTGCCGGAGCGCCCGAGTGCCGCCACTGGAACAGTGGCATCCGTGCGGGCTCGCTCCCCACTTACAGTGGCGGGACCGTGCTGGCTTCCTGCGCCGCCGAAAAGGGCCCATCTGCGGC
>JBHGAX010000163.1:0-8683 GCA_041946635.1 Methylomirabilales bacterium (SeqCode) | reverse complement strand
AGGTGCCGCTCACCCAGGTCCTGCGCAGCAACCCGGGCGACAGGAACCGGGTCGACGGCCTCACGATCCGCAACGCGGACGCCGTCCACGGGTCCGGCACCGCGGACAAGCTCTACGGCGGCTCGGCCATGGGGTTCATGATCCAGTTCGAGAACGGGCTGACGGTGTACTTCGCGGGGAGCACGGCGCTGACCCTCGACATGCAGCGCTGGGGCAGCCTGTACAAGCCGGACGTCGCCATCCTCCCGTTATCAGGCGGCCGCGACCCCGAGGACATCGCGCACATGGTTCGACTGCTCCGGACGGACAACCCGAACCTGAAGGCGATCATCCCGCACCACCAGCGGCTGAAGCCACCGGCCGGCGCGCCTACGCCGGCGGAGATGGCGAGCGCCATCAAAGCGGCCGGGCTTCCGGTCAACGTGCGGATCCCAGAACTGGGCAAGGTGTACGATCTGGCGAGGTAGTCGGACGAGGAGGGCCCATTAGCGAAGGATGGCGTCCGCTCCGGGTCCGGTCGGCCAGCGGGCTCGCCGCGCCGCCCGGCGTCGCGAGAGCCGTCTGCCCCCGGCACGAGCTTTCGGTTGCCGCGGGTCGGAAGCGACGAACCGGGTCGGTATCCGATTGCGCGCGGCCGGTGACGCGGAGGGTACCGTCTAGGCGTCGGCATGCCCGTGCCGGTGGTGCAGATCCGGCCAGTGCGGATGGGCGTGCGAGACCGGCGCGTGTGCGTGCGGATGGGAGTGGCCGAGCCCGGGCGGAAGACCGGGGTGGGCGTGCGCGTGGTGGCCGTCGTCGTGGCGGTGCCAGTGCTCGTGCTCGACCCCGGGGTGCCCGTGCGGGTGCGCGTGCCGATCGAGGAAGAGCAGCGCGAGCGAGCCGGTGAGGATGAACGCTGCCGCCACTTGATTCACGGTTAGCGGCTCGCGGAGCAGCGCCACGGACAGGACGACGCCGAAGAACGGCGACGTCGCGAAGAGCAGCTGTGCCCGCGTGGCCCCGAGGCCCTGCGCCGCGCTGATGTAGAACACGATGCTGGCGCCGTACGAGAGCGCGCCGAGGATGAGCGCCAGGCCCGCGACCCCGCTTGGCGCGGTGAACGGTCCGGACGCAATACCGATGGTGAGGTTGACGATCCCGGCGACCAGGCCCTTCCAGAACGTGCTCTCGGCCGGCGTGAGCCCGTCGATGAGGGCCGTCAGGTGGTTGTCCAATCCCCAACAGATGCAGGCCAGCGCGACCAGCAGCCCGGCCTGCATGCCGTTCTGCGCCGCGCGCCGCACGATGGCACGCTGGCTTGCGACCTGCGACCAGTGCTCGGGGCAACATCCGAGCGCGGCCGGGCCAAGCCCGGGGCAACCGCCCGGAATGCTGGGGGGCCTCGGCCTCCTCAGTTCATCCGGCTGCGGAGGGCCTTCAGCGTCCCCTCCAGGCGCTTCAGCTCCTCGCCGTACGCCGCGAAGTTCCCCTGGCGCAGGAGGTCCTGGGCGCGGCTGTACTGCTGCCAGGCCTGGTCGGCCAGCCCGCGCACGCTGCCGTCGGCGGCCGGGGCGGGCCGCCCCGGCGCCGCGGCGCCCGGCGTCGCCGTGCCGGCCTGGGCGCGCGCCACGGCGGGCAGCGCCCGTCCGCTGAAGATCTGGGCCAGGGAGGCCTCCAGCGTCTCTTCCATCGCGATCTGGTTCCCGTAGCCCACGATGACCCGCTTCAGCTCGGGCAAAGAGCTCTGGTCTGCCGCGAGGTACAGCGGCTGGACGTAGAGGAGCGACTGCTCGATGGGGATGGCCAGCAGGCTCCCGCGCACCACCTGCGAGCCGCTCTGCCGCCAGAGGGTGAGCTGCTGGGAGATGAAGGCGTCCTGGTCGATGCGGGCCTCGATCTGGCGCGGCCCGTAGATCAGCTTCTGCTTCGGGAAGTTGTAGACGGTGATCTTCCCGTAGTGCTCCCCGTCGCTCCGCGCCGCCATCCAGGCGATCATGTTGTCGCGGCGGGCGGGGTTGAAGGGCGTGAGCAGCACGAACTCCTCGCGCGGCTCCCCGGGCAGGCGCATGATGGTGTAGTAGGGCTCCATCTCGGCCTCCTTGCCCTCGACGGCGCGCCGCGGGATGTGCCAGACGTCCTCCTTGTTGTAGAAGACCTGCGGGTCGCGCATGTGGTACGTGGCGAACATGCGGGCCTGCACGGCGAAGAGGTGCTGCGGGTAGCGGATGTGGGCCTTGAGGTCCGCCGGCATGGCGGACAGCGGCTGGAAGAGGCCGGGGAAGGCCGCGGCATACGTCTTGATGACTGGATCGTCGGGCTCGCTCACGTAGTACGCCAGGGTCCCGTGGTAGGCGTCCACCACCGCCTTCACGGAGTTCCGGATGTAGTTGCCCAGGCCGCGCACCGGCTCGGCATAGGGGAACCGGTCGGTGACGGTGTAGCCGTCCACCAGCCACACCACCCGGCCGTCATCCCGGACCACCAGGTAGGGATCCCGCTCGAACTGGAGGAAGGGCGCGCCCTTCTGCACGCGCTCCGCGACCTGGCGGTGGTACATGATCCGGCTCTCGGCCGTGATGTCGTCCGACAGGAGCATCTTCACGTCCCCGAAGCGGGCCGCCAGGAGGAGCTTCCGCAGGAAGGACCCCACCGGCACCCCGCCCTCGCCCGCGTAGCGCGTGTAGACGTTCTGGTCGCCCGAGGGGTAGTCCAGCTCCTGGGCCTTGGTGTGGACGAAGACGTAGTCGTTGGACAGCTCGCCGTAGTAGATCTCCGGGCGCGTGATCTTGATCGGGCCGCTGGAGACCGGCGGGATGTCCTTGATCCAGAACTCCGGCAGGCCCTCGGGGCTGATGCGGTTCACCGGCCCCAGCACCGCGCCGTAGCCGTGGGTGAAGGTCAGCCGCTCGTTGATCCAGATCCGGCTGGGCAGGTGCCGGTACGACAGCTCGCGCGGCGACAGCATCACCTGCTGGAGCTGCCCGTTGACCGTGTAGCGGTCGTTGTCCACGTCCGTGAACCGGTAGTAGGTCCGGATCTCCTGGAGCTGGCCGTAGCTGGCCAGGAGCGGGCGGTGGTCCCAGAGCCGCACGTTCTTGATGGTCGCGTCGTTCCGCCGCAGGTCCTCGGCCCGCAGCGTCTCGTCCCCGGGGAAGTCCTGCTCCTGGATGCGGTCCAGCCCGTAGGCGGCCTGCGTGTACTTGATGTGCCGTTCGATGTAGGGCCGCTCCGCCACCAGCTCGTTGGGCGCCACTCGGAAGCGCTGCAGGACGGTCGGGTAGGCCACCAGCCCGACGATGTTCGCGGCCAGCAGCAGGCCGAGCGCCCAGGCCACCGGACGGATCCCGCGCCGGCGGATCTGCCAGAGGCAGACGGCGGCCGCCACCAGGGCCAGGACGGCGAGGACGCGCAGGGCGGGGAGCTTCGCGTTCACATCGGTGTAGCCCGCGCCGAAGACGATCCCGCCGGGCGACACCACCAGCGACCAGGTGTCCAGGTAGTACCCGGCGGCCTTGACCGCGAGGAGCAGGGCGCCGAGCGCCAGCAGGTGATTGCGGGCCGCGGGAGCCACGCGCGGGCCGCGCTCGGCCACCTGGATGCCGCGGTGCAGGAGGTAGGTGGCCGCCACCGCGACGAAGGTGAGCCCGACGCCCACGAGCGCCCAGGTGTACAGCGTGTTGTAGAACGGCAGCCGGAAGGCGTAGAAGCTGACGTCCCGGCCAAACAGGGGATCCGGGAGGTTGAAGGGCTGGGCGTTCAGGAAGCGCAGCAGGGTCTCCCACTGCCCCGCCGCCTGGATGCCGCCCAGCAGCCCCAGGAGCAGCGCACCGGGCAGCGCCAGCCGGCGGAAGAGCGGCTCGATCACCAGCCGGCTGGGCAGCCCGAAGGGATCCTCCAGCTCCACCAGCACGTCCGGGCCGCGCGAGCGCATGGCCACCCGCACGTTCAGGTACACGAACGCCGCGAGGAGCAGTCCGGCCGCCAGGCCGACCAGCAGCTTGGTCCCCAGGATGGTGGTGAAGACCGAGGCCAGCTGCACCTCCTGGAACCAGAGCCAGTCGGTGTAGAGCGGAAGGAGCCGCCCGGCGAGGTTCAGGACCACGAAGACGGCCAGGATGGGAAGCACGAGCTGCCGCGGAATCATCTATTCTCCTTCCGTGAAGAGTCGACCGGCCCGCTGCCCACTCGCGGGGATTCTCACCACGAAGTCGTCATGGGCGCCCTTCGCCCACCCGCGGCCGCATGCAAGCGCCCCTCGACCCCTCGACTCCCCTTCGCTAGGCGCGGGGCGAACGGCTCTGGTCGGAAACCTTTGCGCCTTTGCGTCTTGGCGTGAGACGGTATTTTCCGAGCAGTTGTCCACCACCCCCGACTGGCACCCCTTCGTGCTCCTCTGTCCTTCGTGGTGCAGTGACTGGGGTGCCGGCCTAGTCGAAGAGCTCCATGAGGCGGCCCCAGCCGCTCTTCTTCCGGCGACCGTAGTCGTCGTCATCATCGTCGCGCTCGTGCCGGTATCGCTCCGGCTCCCGGTACGGCCGTTCCTCGGGCCGGCGCTCCAGGCGCCCCTCCTCCCGCTCCAGGCTGCGCAGCTCCTGGACGATCTTCTCCATCTCGCCGCGGTCCAGCCACATGCCCCGGCACTGGTCGCAGATGTCCACGACCACGCCGACCTTCCGCACCTCGTTCAGCAGCACCCCGCAACGCGGGCACAGCAGGCTCATGACCTCGTCTCCCCCGTTCGCCGCGCGGGCCGGCCGCCCGCGGCGGCGGACAAACAAAAACCCCTCGCTGGCCGGGTGGGTCGCGAAGGGTCTTGATCCGGGGGCCCCACGCTGTGGGTCCCCGCTGCGAGGCCGGGCGCCGGAGCGCCGTCGTGACGACCTCGCCAGATCACGCCGGTGATGACCTACTCCCCCTTGGGTCGCGGCACTGTAGCGGCGCGGTTCCCCCCTGTCAATCGCATTCGGAGGATCTGGGATCGGTTCAGGCCAGCGGGCAGGCGGTTTGACCCGGCTCGGTCAGCTGGACTGGAACAGGCGCAGCCAGGCGCCGCGCGGCAGCCTCCGCGGAGCACCTGACCGTCCCAGCCCGCCGGAGATCGGCGACCCGAGGACCAGGGCGCCGCCGCAGTCCACGTGCGCGAGGGCGCCCGTCTCGACCAGGAGGCCGACCTCCGCGGGCTCGCGGATGGGCGCCCAGCAGCGCGCACACCGCTGCCCGGTCCGCTGCCAGGTCTCCAGGCAGTCCTGGCAGATCGCGAGCTGCCGCCGGAAGGGGGAGCGGAGCGCCCGCGCCCACCTGCCCCGCACCTCGCCGCACCGGCCGCAGCGGAACCCGGCTCCCAGCGCCACCCAGCCGTTCATCCTGCCTCCGCACCTTCCCCGGGTCCCCCTCGGCCGCCCGGTATTTCCGGCCGCATCCCCGCGACCATCCGTTCAGCCCGAGCCAGGCGAGGGCGGAGTCGAGGAGCACGGCGCGACAGCCCTCAGCCGCGCGCGCGGCTCCAGCGCCCGACCGCCCACTTGCCCGTCTCCACCAGCAGGAAGCCGCTGAAGCTCACCGCGAGCGCCACGCCCCAGTCCGCCCCCGCGAGCGGGACCACGTGGAACGCCTCGGCCCAGCCGGGGATGTAGATGACGGCCAGCATCATGGCCGCGGAGCTGAGCGTGGCCAGCCAGAGCCAGCGGTTCCCGAAGACGCCGAGCTGCAGCACCGTGAAGCGCAGCGAGCGGCAGGCGTGCGCGAAGAACAGCTCGAACAGGATGAGCGCCACGAAGGTCATGCTCTGCGCCTTGGCCACGCCCTCGCTCTGCCAGTAGGTGTAGAAGATGGGTACCGTGCCGGCCACGATGATCAGGCTGAGGGCCCCGAGCACGGTGAGGACGGATCGGCCGAAGACCGCCTCGCCCGCCTTGCGGGGAGCGCGCCGCATGAGATCGGGCTCCGGCGGCTCCACGCCCAGCGCCAGGGCCGGCAGGCCGTCGGTGGTGAGGTTCACCCACAGGATCTGCAGGGCCACCAGCGGCAGCGGCCACCCGACGAACCCCGCCATGCCGAGCAGCAGGATCTCGGCCACGTTGGCGGAGAGCAGGAAGGTCAGGTACTTCTTGATGTTGTCGTAGATGACCCGGCCTTCCTCCACGGCCGCCGCGATGGTGGCGAAGTTGTCGTCCTGGAGCACCATGTCGCAGGCTTCCTTGGTCACGTCCGTACCCGTGATCCCCATGGCCACGCCGATGTCGGCGCGCTTCAGGGCCGGGGCGTCGTTCACCCCGTCCCCGGTCATGGCCACCACGTGCTCCTGGCTCTTCCAGGCGCCCACGATCTTCATCTTGTGCTCCGGCGAGACGCGGGCGTAGACCGCCACGCCGTTCACCAGGCGGGCCAGCTCGGCCTCCGACAGGCGATCCAGCTCGCGGCCCTCCAGCACCCGGAGCCGCGTCTCCGCGGTACGCTGGCCGTTGCCGCCGCCGCTGCCCTGCCCGCCGCCGTCGCCGCCGCCGTTCCCGCCCGCCAGGAGCCCCAGCTCGCGGGCCACGGCGGCGGCGGTGAGCTTGTGGTCGCCCGTGATCATGACCGTGCGGATGCCCGCCTCGCGGCAGGAGCGAATGGCCTGCCGGGCTTCGTCGCGGGGCGGGTCGATCATGCCCACCAGCCCGAGGAACGTGAGGTCCCGCTCGAGGCTGTCGGGACTCGGGGTGGCCGGGACGCCGTCCAGGCGGCGATAGGCGATCCCCAGGACCCGGAGCGCGTCGCTGGCCATGCGGTCGTTCGTCTCCAGGATGTGCGCCCGGACCTCCGGCGTGAGCGGCTCCAGGCCGCCGGCGCGCTCCCAGGCCACGCAGCGGTCCACCAGCACGTCGGGGGCGCCCTTCACGAACGCCACCAGGCTCCCGTCCCCGCCGGCGTGGACGGTGGTCATGCGCTTCCGCTCGGACTCGAAGGGGATCTCGGCCACGCGCGGCCAGGCCTGCCGGAGGTCGCCGGGCGGCAGGCCGGCCTTCTCCGCGAGCACCAGGAGCGCGGCCTCCGTGGGATCGCCCTTGACGCGCCGGCTGCCGTTCTCGCCCACGAAGTGCGTGTCGTTGCAGAGCGCCGCGGCCTGCAGCAGCCGCCGGGCCGCGGGGTCCGCCGTGACCGGCACGGCCCTGCCGTCCGCGCGGAACTCCCCGGCCGGGTCGTAGCCGACGCCCGTGACCTCCAGCAGCCGCCCGCTGGCGAAGACCTTGCGCACCGTCATCTCGTTGCGCGTGAGCGTGCCCGTCTTGTCCGAGCAGATCACGGTGGTGCAGCCCAGGGTCTCCACCGCCGGGAGCCGCCGGATGATGGCGCGGCGGCGGGCGGCGCGCTGCACGCCGATGGCCAGCGCGCCGGTCACCACGGCGGCCAGGGCCTCCGGCACGGCGGCGATGGCCAGGCTCACGCCCCAGATCAGCATCTCGAGCGGCGGGTCGCCCCGGAAGATGCCGAGCGCGACCACGGCCGCGGAGACGGCCAGACAGGCCATGCCCAGCCGCTTGCCGATGTAGTCCATCTTCACGGCCAGCGGCGAGGGCTCCTCCTCCACCTCCTGGAGCATCTTGGCGATCCGGCCGAATTCCGTCTGCATGCCGGTGGCCGTGACGACGGCCCGGCCGCGCCCATAGGTGATCACCGTCCCGGCGAAGACCATGTTGCGGCGATCGCCCACGCCCGCGTCCGCGGCGAGTCGCACGCGGGCGTCCTTCTCCACCGCCGTGGACTCGCCCGTGAGCGAGGCTTCGTCCGCCCGCAGGTTCACGGCCTCCAGGAGCCGCGCGTCGGCCGGCACGCGGTCGCCCGCCGCCAGGAGGACCACGTCGCCCGGGACGACCTCGGCGGAGGGCACCTCGATCGGCTCGCCGCCCCGCACCACCGAGGCGGTGGGCGAGGCCATGGCCTTGAGCGCCTGCATGGCCCGCTCGGCCCGGAACTCCTGGTAGAAGCCGAGGAGCGCGCTGACGATGACGATGCCGAAGATCACGGTCGCGTCCAGCGTGTGCCCGAGGAGCAGGGAGAGGCCCGTGGCCCCGATCAGGAGCAGGATCAGGAAGTTCTTGAACTGGGCCAGGAGGATGTGCCAGGGGCTTACCCCCTTTTCCTCGCGCAGCGCGTTGGGCCCGAAGCGCCGCAGCCGGGCGGCCGCCTCGGCGGGGCCGAGGCCGGCCGGCGCGACGCCCAGCTCCCGCAGCGCCTCCTCGGCCGTCATCTGGTACCAGGCTCGCTCCATCGACCCCTCCCATTTCGATCAGCTTCGGTAGACCAGCGTCGGGCACGCCGCCTGGCGGAGCAGGCTCTCCGTGACCCGTCCGAGCGCCACGTCCCGCCCGGCCGTGCGTCCCCGCGCGCCCACCACCAGGAGGTCCGGCACCCAGCGGTGCACCTCGTCGGCCAGCTCGCGGCCCGCGTCCCCCTGCCGCACCGAGGACTGGATCGGGCAGGGCAGCGGGGCCAGGATGCCGAGCGCCTGCGTGACGGCCTGGACGGCGGCCCGCTTCTCCGTCTCGGCCAGCAGGAGCAGCCTGGCCGCCCGCCCCTCGCGGCCGGGGCGGGCAGGCGGCGACGGGGGGTCGGGCGTCTCCGAGACGGCGCAGACCCGCAGCTCGGCCGTGGGCGGCACCGGCAGCCCCGCCACGAAGCGCACCGCCGCCTCCGCGGTGAGCGAGCCGTCCGTGGCCACCAGCAT
>JBHGAX010000162.1:0-8684 GCA_041946635.1 Methylomirabilales bacterium (SeqCode) | reverse complement strand
CGGGACGTGGTGCGCGGCGAGGTCCCGAAGTACAAGGCCTGGCTGACCCCGGTCTACTGACCCCGCATTATTCGCGAACACGGTTCGCGAACCATGCGGGAATGACCAGTCGGCTTCCGGGCGCGCACCAGCCGGCCGCCTCCTGTGCGTCTTGTGCCTTGTGGTGGCTGACCGGGTTCTTCATCCCATGCCCTCCAGCCCTCGCGGCGAGTACAACCCGATCGTGCTGGGCTTCGTGCAGGACGAGGGGCCGGTGAGCGTGCCGCTCCAGGTGGCGCGCGAGCGCTACGGGCTCTTCCCCAGCGAGTTCGGCCTGCTGTCCACCGGCGCGCACCGGCGCATGCGGAAGACGCTGAACCTCTCCCTGGGGGTCGCCATCCTCGCGCACCTGAAGGCGGGCGGCGATCTCCGGGAGACGCTGGCGCGCTTCTACGAGCGCTGGGGGCGCGATTTCCACGCGGACTTCCGCGTCCGGCTGGAGCCGCTCCTGCGCCGCAACGATCCCCTGCGGCTGAAGCGCGTCCTGGAGGCGAACCAGGAGGCGCTGGCGGGCTGCCGCGGCATGGCGGTGCGGGACTTCCTGCGAGCGAAAGGCCTGATCCCGCCGGCGACGCTCGCCTCCATTCCGGACGGCGACCTCCTGGCCAAGGCCAGCGGCATCCTGGCGAAGCGGCTGCGCAACCCGGCCCACCGCGGAGAGCGGGAGGCCATCGCCGGCGCCCAGGCGCTGGTGGAGGCCCGGCGCCGGCTGGACGCCGTGGCTGCGCTGGTGCGCGGCGACGTCCTGTCCTTGAGCCCGGGTCGCCTGGCCGTCCACGCGGACGAGGTGAGCCAGCTCCTGTGGGGCCTCGGCGCCTGGCTCCCGCTGGCCGGGGTGGAGGGGCTGGAGGCCGTGCGGGGCGAGGGGCTGGAGTTCGAGTTCGCACCGCGCGACGCCTCGTTCCTGGCCCTCGGCAAGGAGGTGGGCGACTGCACGGCGGACAAGTCCGTGCGCCAGGTCGACCGGGATGTCGAGAACATCTACTGGACGGTCTTCGCCTGGTTCCTGGACCGCCAGTACCAGATCCTGAAGGTGTACTGGGACGGCGACTTCATCATGAAGGTGCACCTCCTCCCCGTCCACGTGGTGACGGAGGCCGGCGAGGCCACGGTCCTGGCCGTGGACGCCATCGAGACCGCGCCCGCCTTCCGCGAGGACACGCGGCTCGGGAGGCCCAGCCTGCTGGAGCGCAAGGCCGAGCTGTTCCGCGAGGTCCTGGCGGAGGTGGTCCGGCTCGCCCGGGCGATGGGGATCGAGCAGGTGTACGCCGAGCGCTTCTCCAATGCGGCCTGGGTCCGTCGCGAGCTGGAGCAGCTCCCGGAGATCTACCTGCGGATCGGCGACATCCGGAAGATCGATGAGCTGGAGGACGTGTTCGAGCTGGCGAGGCGGGTCTGCGCCTCGGCGGAGGCCGAGCCGCCGACCAGCGTCTTCATGGAGCTGCAGATGAAGAACGCGTTTCTCCAGCCGGGCGTGGTGAGCGTGAAGGGCATCAAGCCCTTCGCCGTCGTGGCCGGCGACGCCGCCCTGGGCATCCCGATGAAGCGGGCGTTCGGGGTGTGACGTCAGTCCAGCTCCACCCGCGTGTGGCCCTCCGCCACGTACCGCTCGTAATCCGCCTGGTAGTTCCGCCGGATCGTGGGATTGATGACCACGACCTCCACCGCGACGTGCTCCGGCTGCGTCACGACGTAGAGGACGGCGTTGGCGATGTCCTCGGCCTTGAGCATCGTGGCGAGGGCAGCCTGGTCGGGCGGAAGGGGGCGCAGGCCGAGGTTCGGCGTGGCCGTTTCTCCCGGCGCGATCACGCACGCCCGGATTCCATGCACACGCTCCTCGGCGTTGATGGACCCGGTGAGGGAGTGCAGCGCGTGCTTGGAGGCAGAGTAGGCCGCGCCGGCCGGCGCGCTGGCCTGCAGGCCGGCGCCCGACGAGATGTTGACGATGTGGCCCCGCCCGGCGCGCCGCATGTGGGGCAGGACGTAGCGAGCGAAGAGGAAGGCGCCGGTGAGGTTGGTCTCGATGACGCGGCGCCAGTCGGCTACGGAGATGTCGGCGAGGTTGCGGTGGAACGTGTTGGTGCCGGCGTTGTTCACCAGGATGTCGATCCGCCCGAACGCCTGCGCGACCGCGGCCACCGTCTGCTTCACCGCCTCCGCGTCCGCCACGTCGCGGGCGAAGGTGACCGCCTCCGCGCCCAGGCCGGCGGCCTGATGCGCGGCCTCCTCCAGCCGCTCGGCGGTGCGCGCGACCAGGGCCAGCCGCGCCCCCTCCCGGGCCAGCCCCAGCGCAATCGCCCGCCCCATCCCGGTGCTGGCACCGGTGACGACGGCGACTCGATCCTTCAGACGCATGGGCGCTCCCTGCCGACGCGTAACCCGTAACCCGTAACCTCCGGCACTCGCCATATGCCGACGGCCACGGGTCATGGGTTACGTCCGCATCACTACTCCAGCTTCAAATTGAGCTCGCGGATCAGCTTGCCGTACATCTCGAAGCCGTCCTGCATGTTCTTCAGGAAGGCGTGGCGATCGCGATACAGCACGGGATGGACGATCTCCTTCATCACGCCGTGGAACTCCGGATCCTCGGTCATCTTCTTGACCGCGGACTCCAGGTAGCTGATGACCGGCTCCGGCGTGCCCTTGGGCGCCCCGATGCCGCGGATGGCGCCGAACGTCCAGACGTTCACGCCGCCCTCGATGAAGGTCGGCACGTCGGAGATGACCGGGTCGCGCTCGCGCGTGCCGACCGCCAGCACCTTCACGCGGCCGGCCTTCACGTGGGGGAGCACCTCGGAATAGACCTGGCCCGAGAAGTCGGTGTTGCCCCCGAGGAGCGCCGTGATGGCCTCGGCGCCGCCCCGGAAGGGGATGGTCTGGCCGTTGATCCCCGCCACCTTCAGCAGGGACTGCATGGTGATGTCCACGGAGGCCCCGCGCGTGGAGACCGCCCCGTTGATCGGCCGGTTCTGCGCCCTGGCCCACGCCACGAACTCCTGCAGGTTCTTGGCCGGATTCGTGGTCGGCACGACGAGGATGATGGAGACCACGGTGACCTGGGCGACGGGGAGGAGGTCCTTGAACTGGTCGTACGGAATCTTCCGGGTGTGCGGGGTGACCAGGTCCTCGCCCGAGCCGTAGCCGAAGAGCAGCGTGTAGCCGTCGGCCGGCGCCTTGACGACGTTCTGGCGCCCGGTGATGGCCGCGCCGCCGGGCTGGTTCACGACCACCATCGGCTGCGGCATGTGCTTCCCCGAGACGCGGGCCAGCCCGCGGGCCACCACGTCGGTGGATCCGCCGGCGGCGTAGGGCACGATCAGCTGGATCGGCTTCGCGGGGAAGTCCGCGGCAGACGCGGCCGCCGGAAGGCAGGCCGCCGTCGCGATGCCTGTCACGATCACGGCGAGCATCTGCACCAATCGAGACATGGGCGCTCCTTTCGCTGGAAGTGCTCTCCTGGGCGCGCGGGCGGCATTCTTACCGCGTTCGAGAATGGGAGTCAAGCTGCGAGGGGCCGGCGGCGGGGGTCTGGAGTTGGGGGTTGCGGAAGAGCAGACGAGGGGACAGGGAAGAGGCAGAGGGATCGGGATTCGGCGCAGGGCAGGTCCGTGACGCTCCGCCCGGGAGAGTGCGGGATCAGTTCTTCTTGGATCCCCGGCTCCCGGCCCCCGGCCCCTGTTCCTGAAGCAACGCCTTGATGAACGCGCGGCCCTCGGGCGAGTCCCAGCGCCGGGCGCCGACGGCGCGGCCGATCAGCCGGCCCTGCCGAAGGGGGGCTTGTTACGTTTTCCGTTTTCCGCTTTACGTCTTCCGCATCTCCGCAGCCACGCTGGCCAGATCCTCG
This sequence comes from Methylomirabilales bacterium (SeqCode), assembly GCA_041946635.1. Lineage (GTDB taxonomy): Bacteria > Methylomirabilota > Methylomirabilia > Methylomirabilales > 2-02-FULL-66-22 > 2-02-FULL-66-22. Next base: position 4,798 of record JBHGAX010000162.1, on the reverse strand, counting down.
GCCTCCGGCCAGGCGCGGGTGAGGGACTGGATCCCACCGCCGCCGTCCCCGGGGTAGCGGGGAATGACGTGCACGTGCAGGTGGTCCACCCGCTGGCCGGCGGCCCAGCCGTGGTTCCAGCCCACGTTGAGCCCGGCGGGGCGGAGCGCCGCCTCCACGCGCCGCATGACGGCCTTCACGCCGGCGAAGAGCGGGCCGATGTGCCGCTCGTCCAGGCGGTCCAGCCGCTCGGCGTGCACCTTGGGAATCACCAGCGTGTGCCCGCGGGAGGCGGGGTGAATGTCCAGGAACGCCAGGACGTGCTCGTCCTCGTACACCACGTGCGGCTTCCGGGTGCCGGCCACGATGTCGCAGAAGATGCAGGCAGCCATGGGCGGTAACGTAGCACGGAACGCCTGACGCGTAAAGGGCGGAGCGTCTGGTCTGGGCGAGCCCACGCTCACCCCTCGGCGGGTTACGCGTTACGAGTTACGTATTGCTTTTTCCCCCGGCTGCCGATAGCCTACCCCGCCGGGGGCGGGAAAGCGAGCCGAGCATGCGCGAGATCCTGACCATGTGGCGCCACACCAAGATGGTCGTGCTCGTGGCGCTCACGGCGGCCGTCTACGCGGCCATCCTCATCCCGCTGAAGGGCATCCCGCTGATCCCCGGCATCACCGAGATCCGGCCGGCCAACGTGGTACCGGTGGTCTTCAGCCTGCTCTTCGGGCCGGCGGCCGCCTGGGGCGCGGCATTCGGGAACCTCATCGGCGACTTCTTCGGCACCCTGGGCCTTGGCAGCCTCTTCGGCTTCATCGGCAACTTCTTCTACGGCTTCGTGCCCTACAAGCTCTGGGGCCGCATGGGGCCGCTCTCTTCCGGACGCAGCCTGGAGGTCCGCTCCGCTCGCCAGATCGTCGAGTACTTGCTGGCGGCCTTCCTGGCCAGCGTGGCCTGCGCGGCATTCATCTCCTGGGGGCTGGAACTCTTCGGACTGGTGCCCTTCGCCGTCGTGGGCCCCATCATCACGCTGAACAACTTCCTGGCGGCCGCGCTCATCGGGCCCTTCCTGCTCTGGCTGATGTACCCCCGCGCCAAGCGCTGGGACATCCTGTGGACCGAGATCATGGAGTCCGAGGAGATCTCCCGACCCGCCCACGCCTGGATCGGCGTGAGCCTCATGTGGGTCGGCGGCATCGCCGCGCTGGTCGTGGGCGTGCTGGTATCCACCGGCCTGTATGCCGGGACCACGGGCGTCGGCGTGGTCGCCGGCATCTCGCCCTTCCTCGCGCTCTTCCTCCTGGGCGCCCTGCTGTCATGACGACGAGCGTGAAGCGCAGAGGCGCCGCGGCCGCAGCGACGGCGACCCACCTCGCCCCGGCCCCCCTCGAGCCCGGACCTCCGACCTCGGACCTCCGACCTCCGACCTCCGACCTCGGACCTCCCTCGGACCTCCGACCTCGGACCTCGGACCTCGGACCTCGGACCGCATGATCCGTCTCCGCGAGGTCGGATTTCGCTACCGCGCGGCCGCCGCACCCGCCCTGCACGCCCTCTCGGCCGACATCCGGTCCGGGGAGCTGGTCGGGGTCCTGGGCGCGAGCGGCGCAGGCCGCTCCACGCTGGCCAACCTCCTGAACGGCACGATCCCGCACCTGGTCCGCGGCGAGCTGACCGGCGAGGTCCAGGTCGCGGGCGAGGATGTCCGGCGCGTGCGGCCGCGCGACCTGGCCGGCCGCGTGGGCTTCGTGTTCCAGGACTTCGAGGCCCAGCTCTTCTCGACCAACGTCGCCCTCGAGGTGGCCTTCGGGCCGGAGAACCTCGGCGTGGCGCCGGCGGAGATCGCCAGGCGCGTGGACGAGTGCCTCCGCCTGGTGCAGCTCGAGGGCCTGCGCCACAAGGCGCCGGCCGCGCTCTCCGGCGGGCAGAAGCAGCGGCTGGCCCTCGCCTCCGTGCTGGCCCTGGAGCCGGACATCCTCATCCTGGACGAGCCCACGAGCGATCTGGACCCCGCGGGGCGCCGGGCGCTGCTGGACGCCGTGCACGGCCTGCGGAACCGGCGCGGCGTCACGCTGATCCTGATCGACCCGGAGACCGACGAGCAGGCCTGGCTGGGACGGTTCCTGGTCCTGTCGGAGGGCCGGCTGGCGCTGGAGGGTCCGCCGGAAGCGCTCTGGGACGCGCCGGAGCGGCTGAGCGCGCTGGGCGTGAAGCCCTTCACGCTGGCCCGCCTGGCCGCCGCTCTCGGGCTCCGGGAGCGCTGGCCGACGGCGGAGGCGGCCGCGTCCGCCATCCGGGCCGCCGGGTGGACGGTCTCGCGGGATGCCGCCGCGCGACTCCGGGGCGCGAGCGATGCGAGCGGCGCGCCCGTCCTCTCCGTGGAGGGGCTGGCCCACCGCTACGCGGATGGGACCGAGGCCCTGGGGGGCGTGAGCTGCGCCATCCGCCAGGGCGAGTTTCTGGCCGTGCTCGGGCAGAACGGGAGCGGCAAGACCACGCTCGCCAAGCACCTGAACGGCATCCTCCAGCCCACGGCCGGCGAGATCCGGCTGCACGGCCAGTCGCTCTCCGGGCAGCCGCCGGCCCGCCTCAGCCGCCAGGTGGGCCTCGTCTTCCAGAATCCGGACCACCAGATCTTCGCGGAGCGCGTCTACGACGAGGTGGCCTTCGGCCCCCGGCTGCAGGGCCTGGCCGAGGCGGAGGTGGACCGGCGGGTGGGGGAGGCGCTGCAGGCGGTGGGGCTGACGGGGCTCGAGGATCTGGACCCGTTCGTGCTGACGAAGGGCGGGCGGCAGCGCGTGGCGGTGGCCAGCACCCTGGCCACGAAGGCCGAGGTGATGATCCTGGACGAGCCGACCACCGGCCTGGATTACCGGGAGCTGGCGGGCATGATGGGCCTCATCCAGCGGCTGAACCGCGCGGGGCACACCATCGTGATCATCACGCACGCCATGGACGTGGCCGCGGCCCACGCCCGGCGCGTGGTCCTGATGCACGCCGGCCGGATCGTGGCGGACGGGCCGACGCGCGAGGTCTTCGGAGACGAGGCGCGCCTGGAGGCCCTCGGCCTGACGCCGCCGCCCGCCGTGCGGGTGGCCAACCGCCTGGGCGTCCCCGCGCTCACGCTGGACGAGCTGGTGGCCGCGCTCGTCCCGCCTCCCGGCGGGGCGGGGCGAGCGGCCATGGACCATTGACCATGGACCACGTCGCCGGCCTATTCTTGTCGGCCCTCGTCCAGGGTCCATCATCGCGCCGTGGCTCGCCCCGGCGCCCTGGCGCCTCTGCGCCCCTGCGTGCAGGATGAACCTCTTCCTCTACCTCGACCGCGAGAGCCCGGTCCACCGCCTGGATCCGCGCACCAAGCTGTTCCTGCTCCTGGGCAGCTTCGTGGCGGCCGTGATCTACCGGACCCCGGGGCACCTCGCCCTGCTGCTGCTGGTGCTGCTCGCATACGGCGCGCTGGGGCGCGCGCTGGGGAACCTGCGGCGGGTGTGGCTCCTGCTCGTCACCATCGCGGTCGTGACCGTGGTGAGCTGGTCGGTCTTCCTGCCCGGGGAGCAGCGCCTCATCTGGCGGGTCTCCTGGGAGGGGCTGCGCTACGGCCTGGCGGCCGCCCTGAAGATCGACGGCATGATCGTCTCGGGCCTCATCTTCCTCAGCACGACGCGCACCGAGGAGATCGTCCTGGGACTGATCCGGCTGCGGGTGCCCTTCCCGGCCGCCTTCGCCTTCTCCCTGGCCATTCGCATGGTGCCCACCATCATCGGGACGGCGGTGACCGTGACCGAGGCCCAGCGCTCCCGCGGCCTCGACCTGTCGAGCGGCGGCCCGCTGCGCCGGCTGCGGAACCACGTCCCGCTCCTCGTGCCCATCTTCCTGCACACCCTGCGCAACACCGATCAGCTGGCCAAGGCGCTGGAGTCCCGGGGCTTCGGGGGGCGGCACACGCGCACCTCGCTGCTCGTCATCGGCTTCGGGCCCGGGGACGCGCTGGCCCTGGGCGCGGCGGCCGCCCTGCTGATCGGCTCCCTGCTGTTCTCGTGGATCACGGGCTGACGGCTCGTGGCTCCTGACTCATGGCAAGGAACGATCTTCCCGCGGGCCATGGGCTGCGAGCGCTGCGAGCTGCGCGAGGAGCCCGCGGCGCTTTCCTCCAGAGGCTGCGAGCGAAGCGAGCGACGAGAGCAGCTACGAGTCGAGGGCGGATTCCGGCAGGAGAAAGCGCAGCGCGAGCCCCGGGGCGGTGGGATCCAGCATGCTCATGAGCCAGCGGCCGCCCGGGGACGCCTCCCAGGATCCGCGCGAGTCGCAGGCGGCCAGCACTCGGCGAAGGATGCGTGCCATGCGGCTCCCCTCACCGGGCCTCGGCGGTCACCCGGGTGCCCGCGAGCGGCGGCGCCGTGGCGCGGGGCGCGGAGAACCAGGCACCCGGCCGCCGCATGGCGCTCTTCAGGTCCGCTGCGCGGATCCAGCGCCAGCGCTTCGGGGAGGTGAACTCCTCGTCAAAGCTCTCCAGCTCCCCGATGAGGACGAACGCCAGGACGTGCACCGCGTCAGGCCCCGACGCCAAGACGTGCGGACAGAAGATGGTGAGGCGGTCCCGGTAGAAGGCCACGACCTGCTCCTTGTCGCGGATGGCGTCGCGGAGCAGCGCGATGGTGTCGGCGGGGGACGTCTCCGCGTCCCGCTTCGCCGGCCGCCGCACATCCATGGCGGACACTCGACCCTTCATTCCTCCTCCCCTCTCATCCGGGCCGAAAAACACGAAAGCCCCGGCTCGACGCTCTGCGAGCACGGGGCACCCATTGCCTGCGCGCGG
>JBHGAX010000161.1:0-13694 GCA_041946635.1 Methylomirabilales bacterium (SeqCode) | reverse complement strand
AACTGCTTGTCGAACTTGTAGACATCTTGGTAGAGGTGGACGAACTCGCGGATCACCTTCTTCTGGGGATCGGCGTCCGGAAGGGCGGCCGCGACCATCAGCTTGGTGGCCGGCATCCGGTCGCCCTCGGCCGCGCGCCCGGCCAGCTGGACGTAGGTGGGATCCGGCTGCCCGTGGCACTGGAAGAGCGGGATCGTCAGGCCGAGCTGGGCCTTGTTCTTGGCCACGATGGCGCCGGCCGGGCCGATGGTCCAGGCCACGATGGCCTGGGCGCCGGCGTTCCTGATCTTGGTGAGCTGCGGCGTCATGTCGGTGTCGGAGGGCCCAAACGACTCCTTCGCGACGAAGGCCATGCCGAACTCCGGCCCGATCTGCTCGAGCCAGACCAGGCCATCCTTGCCGAAGGAGTCCGAGGCGGTGAAGAGGGCGACCTTCGTCAGGCCCTTTTCCTTCAGGTACCCGTACAGCTTCCGCACGGCCGTGGAGGAGCGCTGCGGCGACTTGAAGATGTGGGTGTAGGCGCCGAACCTCCCGCCCATGATCACCGGGTCGCCGCCCACGGTCATGAAGGTGGGGATGCCCGCCTCCTCCACGATCTTCTTCACGCTCATGCCCTCGGCGGTCGAGGTCGGCCCCACGATGGCCGCCACCTTGTCGCTGAAGGCGAACTTCTTGGCGATGACGGCGGCCTTGCCCGGGTCGCTCTCCGTGTCCCCGAGCACCAGCTCGACGGATCGCCCGTGGATGCCACCCTCCTTGTTGATCTTGTCCACCACCATCTGCGCCACCAGCTTGGTCGGCGTGCCGATGTGCGAGGCGGGGCCGGACAGGGCGAAGAAGGCGCCGATCTTGACCGGCTCGCCGGCGGCGGCGGGCACGGCGGCGCAGGCCAGGAGCAGCGCGACGAGGAGTGCGGTGCGGGATCTCATGATGGCTCCCCCCTCTGCAAGATGGAGCGATTGATATGCGCGGCGCCGGGCCGGCGGCGCCCCCTCACCCTCCCCTCTCCCCCGACGGGGGCGAGGGTTCCGAATCCTGATTAGGCGGGATCCCGGTGGCGTCTTGGCGCCTTGGCGGTTCCAAATCCCCTACACGATCGAGTCCTTGATGCGGTCGTCGAACACCCGCCGGGTCTTCCGCTCCGAGCGGGGCAGCGAGGCGTAGTCCACGATCTCCACCTGGGGCGTGACGAAGAGCTTGTGCTTGATGGTGTGCAGGACCTCGCGCTGGAGGTCGCCGCTCCGCTCCCGCTCCACGCCCTCGCCGCGCTCGGCCAGGATGCGCATGTGGTCGCGCCCCTCGCTGTCCCGGGTCAGGTGGATCTGGTACTCGGACCCGAGGCCCGGGACCGCGGACAGCACCGCGTCGATGGTGGAGGGGTAGATGTTCACCGCCCGGAACTTGAACATGTCGTCCGTGCGGCCCCGGATGCGCGAGTGCCGGGGCAGCAGCGTGCCGCAGGTGCAGCGGCCGGGGATGATGCGGGTGATGTCCCGGGTCCGGTACCGGATGAGGGGCGCCCCCTCCTTGGCCAGCGTGGTGACCACCATCTCGCCCCACTCCCCGGGCGGCAGCGGCCCCAGCGTCTCGGGGTCCAGGATCTCCAGGATGTAGTAGTCGGCCCAGTAGTGGATGCAGTCGTGGTGCGGGCACTCGATGCCCGTGCCCGGGCCGTAGAGCTCGGTGAGCCCCGGGATGTCGAACAGCTCGGCGCCGCCCAGCAGCTCCGCGATCTTCTTGCGCATGGAGACCGAGGACCGCTCCGAGCCGTAGATCACCTTCCGCAGGTTGATCTTCTGGGCGATGCCCCGCTTGTGCACCTCCTCGGCCAGCAGCAGGCCCATGGAGGCCGTGCAGCAGAAGACGCTGGGCTGCAGGTCCACCAGGAACTCGCACTGCAGGTCCAGGTTCCCGGGCCCCACGGGCACGGCCAGCGCCCCGACCCGCTCGCAGCCCGCCTGGAAGCCAGCCCCCGCCGTCCAGAGCCCGTAGCCGACGGCGATCTGCACGCGGTCGAGGGGCGTGACCCCGGCCATCTCGTAGCAGCGGGCGAAGAAGTGGGCCCAGTCGTCCAGATCCTTCTGCGTGTAGCAGAGCACCTTGCGCTTCCCGGTGGTGCCGGAGGAGGAGTGGATGCGCACGATCTGCTCGAAGGGCACGGCGCGCAGCGGGAAGGGGTACTCGTCCCGCAGGTCCTCGGCGGTGGTGAAGGGCAGCCGCGCCAGGTCGTCCAGGCTGCGAATCGTGTCCGGCCCGACCCCGGCGGCGTCGAGCCGCGTGCGATAGAAGGGCGAGCCCTCGCGGGCGTGCCGCACGGTCCACTGCAGGCCGCGCAGCTGGTGCGCCGCCAGCTCGTCCGCCGACGCGAAGGACGGCATGAAGGTGAGGTCGCTCATGGCAGGCTTCTCCAGTCGGATGTTGGTGAGGCCGGCGGCCCCCAGGCGGCTCCGGCCGGCCGCGCCCCGGGAGGCCGCGCCCAGGAAGGCGCGCCGCAGCTCGGGGTGGACCAGCAGCTCCGCGCTGGCGCCCGCGTGCACGATGCGTCCGCTGGCCAGCAGGTACGCCGTGGTCGACGCGGTGAGCGCGCGGGCCGCGTTCTGCTCCACCAGGACGATGGTGGTGCCCGCCCGCGACAGCTGCCGCAGGATGTCGAAGATCTCGTCCGTCACCAGCGGCGCCAGGCCCAGGCTCGGCTCGTCGAGGAGCAGCAGGCGCGGCCGGGACATGAGCGCGCGGCCGATGGCCACCATCTGCTGCTCGCCGCCGGACAGCGTGGCCGTCCGCTGCCCGGCCCGCTCCCGGAGCCGCGGGAACCGGCCGTACACCTCCTCCAGCCGCCGGGCCAGCTCGGCGCGCTCGGGCGGCCGGGCCAGGGCGCCCAGCCGCAGGCTCTCCTGCACGCTGAGGTCGCCGAACATCTCCCGGCCCTCCGGGGAGAGCGCCACCCCGCGCGCGGCCATGTCGGCCGCCGACTTCCCCGTCACGTCCTCGCCGGCCAGGAGCACCTTGCCGCCCGAGGGCGGCACCAGGCCGCTGATGGCCTTCAGCAGGCTCGACTTTCCCGCGCCGTTCGCGCCCACCACGGCGACGGTCTCGCCCTCCCCGACCGTGAGGTCCACGCCGAAGAGGGCCTGCGCCGCGCCGTAGTGGAGCGTCAGGCCTTCGATGGTGAGGAGGGGCGGTCGCGTGTCCATGGCTCAGGCCGTCGCGCTCATCTTCCCGAGGTAGGCCTCCAGGACCAGCGGGTTGCGGCGGACGTCCTCCGGCTCGCCCTCCGCGATGCGCCGGCCGCCGTCCAGCACCACCACCCGGTCGGAGACCGACATGACGAGGTCCATGTCGTGCTCCACCAGCAGCATGGTGGCGCCGGCGCGCCGCCGCTCGGCGATGAGCGCGCCCACCCGCTCCGTCTCATCGGCGTTCAGACCCGCCACCGGCTCGTCCAGCAGCACCAGCCGCGGGCGCGAGACGAAGGCCCGCGCCAGCTCCAGCCGCTTCCGGTCGCCGTAGGCGAGCGCGCCGGCCGGCCAGGCTGCGCGATCGGCCAGGCCCACGGCGTCCAGCGCGTCCAGCGCCGCCAGGCGCAGGCCGCGCTCGCGGTGGCGGAGGGACGGCGTGCGCAGGAAGGCGTGCAGGAACGAGTCGCCGGCCTCGCCGGACAGGCCGCAGAGGACGTTGTCCAGCACCGACAGGCGGCCGAAGAGCCGCAGGTTCTGGAAGGTCCGCGCGATGCCCAGGCGGGCGATCCGGTGGGCCGGCAGGCCGACCAGCTCCGTGCCCGCGAAGCAGGCGGAGCCGCGGTCCGGCCTCAGGAGGCCGGTGAGGCAGTTGAGCAAGGTCGTCTTGCCGGCGCCGTTCGGCCCGATGATGGCCGTCACCTGCCCCTGCCGCACGGCGAGCCCCACGTCCTCCAGCGCGGGCAGGCCGCCAAAGCGCTTGCTCACGCCGGCGCAGGCGAGAAGAATCTGGCTGGGCGAGGGCTCGAACATGGCCGTTGAACGTCCCGCGTTCCGCGTTAAACGCTACTCCAAGAAACGTTCCGCGTTGAACGTCTCGCCCGGAACGTCACTTCGCATGGGCCGCTCCCCGCCTCGAACGTTCCACGCGGAACGTGCGACGCGGAACGCGATCCTGCAGCAGCAAGATGCCGACGACGAGGCCGCCATAGAGGATGTCCTTGAACTCCTCCAGCGGGCCGAGGAGGTGGGGCAGGACCGTGATGACGGCCGCCCCCGCCAGGCTCCCCCAGAGCGATCCCATGCCGCCCACGACCACCATGATCACGAAGTCGATGGAGGCGAAGATCCCGAAGGTGTCGGGCGTGATGGTGCCGGCGTAGTGGGCGAAGAGGCTCCCGCCCACCGACGCGAAGGCGGCCGACACCGTGAAGACCGCGATCTTCCCGCGCCGCACGTCCACGCCCATGGCGGCGGCCGAGGCCTCGTCCTCCGCCAGCGCGGCCAGGCCCCGCCCGACGCCGCTGCGTACCAGGTTCAGGGACAGGGTGAGCGCCGCCAGGGCGGCCGTCCACAGCACGTAGAAGTGCGCCGCCTCGCCCTGCGCGGCGCGGCCGAGGAGGGCCAGGGGCGGGATGCCGCTGAGCCCGCTCGGGCCGCCGGTCACCGCGTCCCACTGGACCAGCAGGTTGTGGAGGACGAGGTTGAAGCCCAGCGTCGCCATGGCCAGGTAGTGGCCGGACAGCCGCAGGGTCGGCACGCCGATGAGCACGGCCGCCAGCGCCACGGCCGTCGCCGTGGCCGGCAGGGCAGCCAGGGGCGGCACGGGGAGCAGCGTCGTGAGGATGCCCGAGCCGTAGGCGCCCAGGCCGAAGAAGGCCGCGTGGCCGAGCGACACCTGGCCGGCGTAGCCGATGAAGAGGTTCAGGCCGAGGACGACCACGGCGTGCACCGCGACGAGGTTCAAGATCCCCAGCTTCCAGGGATTCGTCACGACGGCGGGGACCAGCGCCAGGCCGGCGGCGCACAGCAGCACCGACAGGCCGGTGCGGTGGCGGGCCGCGAAACTGTCCGGGCCCCTCATCGCCACGCCTCGAGCCCGGCGTGGAAGGCGGCGAGACTGCCCTGCAGGTGTCGCGCGCCGGCCGCGGCCGCGATGGCGCGCTCCAGGCCCTCGCAGTCGGCGAAGAGCCGGCCCGACCCCGCGGCGAAGCCGAGCAGCGCGAGATTGGCCGCGCGGGGCGCACCGACCGCGGCGGCGAGGCGGGTCGCGTCCACCGCCGGGTGGCTCCCTGCGGCCGAGCCGTTCAGGAACGCGCTGCCGGCCGGGTGCAGCAGCCCGCCGTGCACGGCCAGGTTCTCGGCATGCAGGAAGAGCCCGATTTCCGCCTCGCCCGGGCAGAGCAGCGGGCCGTGGAACGGGCCGACCTTCACGGTGGAGAGGACCGCGCCCCCGCGCTGCGCCATGCCGTGCGTCTCGGAGGTGATGACCTCGTGCCCCGCGAGCAGGGCGGCCTCGGCCAGCACGCGGGTCAGCGTGAGGACCCCCTGGCCGCCCAGGCCGCTGATCACGATGCGCTGCCTCACGGCTCGGCTCCCTGGAGGACGAAGCAGCCCGTCGGGCAGGCGTGCAGGCAGACGCCGCAGGCCCGGCAGGCCGCCTCGTCGATGCGCACGCGGCCGGCCGCCTCGTCCCAGAGGATGGCGGGGCACTCCAGATCGGTGAGGCAGGCTTGGCAGCCGCTGCACTCCTCGCTCACCGCCACCGCGCCGGGCGCGATGCCGGGCGCCGTGGTCTGGAGCACGCAGGGGTGGGAGGCGATCACCACCGCCACGCCGCCCGCGTCGCTGCGGCAGTAGGCGTCCGCCTCCTTCAGGCAGGCCGTGAAGGCCGGCACGTCGTAGGGGTCGAGCGTCCGCAGGAAGCCCACGCCGGCGGCCTGGACCAGGTCGGCGATCTGCACCGGGACGGCCGGGGCGCCGGCCGCGGTGCGGCCGGAGGCGGGGGTGGGCTGGTGTCCGGTCATCGCCGTGCTGGCATTGTCCAGGATCACCAGGATGAAGCGGGCCCGCTGGCTGGCGGCGTTGATGAGCGCGGGGATCCCCGAGTGGAAGAACGTGGAGTCGCCGATGGTCGCCACGATGGTCGGAAAGTCCGGGCCGTCCTGCGCGTAGGCATGGTAGAAGCCGGCCGCCTGGCTGATGCCCGCGCCCATGCAGTGGCAGGTGTCGACGGCCCCCAGGTTCACCCCCAGCGTGTAGCAGCCGATGTCGCCGGGGAAGATGCCGCGCGGGAAGGCCTGCCGCATGGCGAAGAAGGCCGCCCGGTGGCCGCAGCCCGCGCAGAGGGTGGGGCGGGGGCCGCGCGCGGCCGGTGCCCCGGCGCCCGGGCTCGTGGGCAGGCCCAGGAAGGCCTGCAGCGCCGCGCGGATCGCCGCGGGCGTCAGCTCCCCCTCGCGCGGCACCAGGCGCGCGCCCTTGCCCGCCGCGCCGGGGTGCATGAGCTGCATCTCGATCACCGGGTACGTCTCTTCGAGGACGAGCACGCGCGCGTACTGCCTCCGGATCGCTTGGACGAAGGCGGGCGCCAGGGGGTAGGGGCAGCGGACCTGGTACAGGTCCAGCGTGCCGGCGAGGCCCAGGGCGTCCAGCACGTCCCGCGCATGGGCCCAGGCCACCCCCGAGGCCACGAGGCAGGTGCCGGGGAAGCTCCCGTCGCCGGGCACGGCCGCCGGCGCCAGCCGGGGATCGGCCGCCAGGCGGTCCAGCGTCTCGCCCAGGCGGCGATGGAGGGCGAGCACCGCGCCGGGGGTGGCCGCCCAGCGGGCCGGATCCTTCTCGAACCTCGCCCGGCGCCCGTCCGCGGACGGCGCCTCCAGCGGCACGGCCTGCCGGGCGTGGCACACGCGGGTGGTGGGCCGGAGCATCACGGGGATCTCGTACGCCTCGGAGACCTCCAGGGCGAGGGCGACCATGGCCTTCGCCTCGCGGGGGCTGGCGGGGTCCAGCACGGGCACCCGCGCGAACATGGCGAAGAACCGGCTGTCCTGCTCGGTCTGGGAGCTGTGCGGGCCCGGGTCGTCGGCGGAGACGACCAGCAGCCCGCCCTTGACCCCCAGGTAGGCCGAGCGCATGAAGGGGTCGGCGGCGACGTTCAGGCCCACCTGCTTCATGGCCACCGCGGCGCGCTTGCCGGTGTAGCTGGCGGCGAGTGCCACCTCGTAGGCCACCTTCTCGTTCACGGACCATTCGGCGTGGAGGGTCCGCCCCGTCTCGCGGGCGGCGGCGACCACGCCCTCCAGGATCTCGGAGGCCGGAGTGCCCGGGTAGGAGGCGGCCACCGCGCAGCCGGCCTCCACGATGGCCCGGCCGATGGCCTGGTTGCCCATGAGCACGCGCTGCATCAGGCGGCCGCCTTGCCCAGGAGGCCGTGCGGCCGGAGGAAGAGGACCAGCAGCAGGACCAGGAAGGCGATGCTGTCCTTCCAGGCGCTGCTCACGTACGCGGCGCCCAGGGACTCGAGGAGCCCCAGGAGCAGGCCGCCCAGGATGGCGCCCGGGAAGGAGCCGAAGCCGCCCAGGATGGCGGCGGAGAAGCCCTTGAGCCCGAGCAGGACCCCGACGTCGTAGCGGAGCGTGGTGATGGGCGTGATCAGGATGCCGGCCAGGCCGCCCAGCGCGCCGGCCAGGGCGAAGCTCAGGGTGCGCACCCGCGCCACCCGGAGCCCCACCGCCGCGGCGGCGAAGGGGTTCGAGGCCACGCCCCGCATGGCCAGCCCGGCCTCGGTCTTCCGGAAGAAGAGCACCAGCAGCGCGATGGCGAGGGCGGTGATCACCAGGATCCAGAGGGCCTGCGGCAGCAGCGTCGCCCCGAGGAGCGTGAGGGGCGCGTCCCCGGCCAGGGGCGGGACGGCCAGGGCGTTCTTGCCCCAGACCTTCTGGATGATGCCGCGGAGGATGATGGACAGGCCGATGGTCAGGAAGATGAGGATCAGCGGGTTGCGCGAGCGGGACGGCCGGAGGCCGAGGTACTCCACCAGCCCGGCCACCAGGCCCACGCCGATCACGGCGACGCCCAGCGCCGGCAGCATGGGGAGCTGCGCGCCGAGCGCGGCGAAGAGGAGCATGCCGCCCAGCGTCACGAAGTCCACCTGGGTGAAGTTCACGATCCCCAGGGTGTTGTGCACCACGCCAAAGCCAATGGCGACGAGGGCGTAGATCGTGCCGCTGGTCAGGCCCGAGAAGACGAATTGCACGAGGTCCTGCAGAGAGCCCATCTGAAGCAGATCACTCCCTCCCCGCGAGGCGGGGGCGATTCATATCCGAGAGCCCCCGGGCCGCGCAAGGGAAAACGCGGGATTGCCCCGCCCGGTGGAACGTTCGTACATTTCCTCCGCTCTTTGCTTGACAGCGGGGGAGGGCGCACGGTACAACGCGACCCTTCGGCGAGGTGCGGTCCCCGGCGGCCAGGAAGACGGTGCTGATCTACGGCCACTACGACGTGCAACCGCCCGAGCCGCTGGAGCTCTGGAAGACGCCCCCCTTCGAGCCGACCATCAAGGACGGGCGCATCTGGGGCCGCGGCACCGGCGACAACAAGGGCCAGCTCTTCGCCCACGTGAAGGCCGTGGAGGCGGTCCGCAAGGTGCGGGGCGAGCTGCCGGTGAACGTGAAGTTCCTGTTCGAGGGCGAGGAGGAGATCAGCAGCGCCCACCTGCGGGCCTTCATCGAGTCCCGCCGCGACCTGCTGGCCGCCGACTACGCCCTCTGCTCCGACGGCCCCATGCTGCCGAACGACCAGCCGACCATCCTCTTCGGCGTCCGGGGCATCGTCCACGTCGAGGTCTCGCTGAAGGGCGCGAACCGGGACGTCCACTCCGGGAACCTGGGCCCCTTCGTGCCCGCGCCCGCCTGGCGGCTGGTCCACTTCCTCGGCACCCTCCGGGATCCCGAGGGCCGGATCCTCATCCACGGCTTCTCCGACGACGTGGTGCCCCCCACGCCGGCCGAGCGGGAGGTGCTCCGCAAGATCCCCTTCGACCCCGCGGTGCTCACCGGCCTCGGCCTGCCGGCGGCCGGGCCGGAGGCCGGCGCGCGCTACTTCGAGCGGCTGATGTTCCAGCCGAGCGTGAACATCTGCGGCCTGACCAGCGGCTACCAGGGCCCGGGCAGCAAGACCATCGTGCCCCACCGGGCGTCCGCGAAGATCGACATCCGCCTGGTGGTGAAGCAGGACCCCGAGGACATCCTCCAGAAGCTGGCGGCGCATGCCCGGGCGCACGGCTTCGACGACCTGCAGATCGAGCGGCAGGGCGTGTTCTATCCCTCGCGCACGCCCCTCGACCACCCGCTGGGCGGGGCGGCCATCCGCGCCGTGCGGCAGGGCTTCGGCAGGGAGCCGATCCTGCAGCCCAGCATGGGGGGCAGCGACCCGGACTACTACTTCACCAGGGTGCTCGGCATCCCGCGGGTGAACGTCCCCTACGCGCCGCACGACGAGAACAACCATGCGCCCAACGAGAGCATCAAGCTGGACGGCTTCTACCACGGCATCCGGACCACGGCGGCGCTGCTGTACGAGGTCGCCAAACTCTAGGCCCGCAGCGCCAAGGCGCAGAACGTGAACCGCCAAGGCGCCAGGGACGCCAAGAATTGAACGTTCCTCAAAGAAGTGGAACGACTGAAGAAGGGAGGAATGGGATGGCTCAATGGAGAATGCTCCGAACCCTCTTCGCGGTTCCGCTGCTCATCGCGGCGGCGCTCGGCCCGGCCGAGGCGGCCAAGGACCGGGTGGTGGTGGCCTTCGGCTCCAACATCCCGACGCTGGATCCGCACATGCACAGCAGCCGCCTGGCGCACATCGCGGACTACCACCTCTACGACACGCTGCTCTACCGCGAGCCCAAGAACAACTACAAGCCGGGCCCGGGCCTGGCCACCTCCATCAAGAGCCTCAACCCCACCACCTGGGAGCTGAAGCTGCGCCAGGGCGTGAAGTTCCACAACGGAGAGCCGTTCAACGCGGAGGCGGTGAAGTTCACGATCGAGCGCGTGCTGAACCCGGAGACCAAGTCGGTGACGCGGGGCAACTTCACCTGGATCAAGGAGGTGAAGACCGTGGACGACTACACCGTCCAGCTCCTCACCGCCAAGCCGTTTCCGGCCGCGCCCGAGTTCCTGACGCTGGCCTACATCGTTCCGCCCAAGTACCTGAAGCAGGTGGGGAACGACGAGTTCTCCCGCAAGCCGGTCGGCACCGGCCCGTACAAGCACGTGGAGTGGAAGAAGGCGGAGCACCTGATCGTCGAGGCGAACCCGAACTACTGGAAAGACAGCCCCAAGGGGATGCCGCAGATCAAGACCATCGTCTTCCGTACGATCCCGGAGACCACGACCCAGATCGCCGAGCTGCTCTCCGGCGGGGTGGACCTCATCCGCAACGTGCCGCCCGACCAGATCGAGCTGGTGAAGGCCTCGCCCAACGCGCGGGTCTCCGCGACCAAGATCCTGCGGGTGAACTCGCTGATCCTGGACAGCGCCGGCCGCGCCAGCCAGACGCCCCTCACGAACCAGAAGGTGCGGGAGGCCCTCGCGCACGCCATCAACACCGACGAGCTGATCAGCAAGATCCTGGGCGGCTATGCGGAGCGCACCGCCACGGGCGTGAACCCGCTCCACTTCGGCTTCGATCCCTCCGTGAAGCCGCACGCCTACGACCCCGAGCGGGCCAAGAAGCTCCTGGCCGAGGCCGGCTACCCGAACGGCTTCGAGATCACCTTCAACACGTACAGCGGCACGATCACCAGCGTGGACCAGATGGCCGACGCCATCACCGGCTACCTGGCCAAGGTGGGGATCAAGGCCAAGCGGCGCCACATCGAGGACGTGGGCACCTGGACGAAGTCGGGGCAGGAGGGGAAGATGGAGGGCATCCAGTACTACAGCTGGGGCTCCAACTCCATCTTCGACGCCGACGCGATCATGTACGCCCTGACCTACTCCAAGGAGCCGCTCAGCTACACCAAGGACCCGGCGCTGGACGCGCTGCTGGACGAGGGGCGGACGCAGACGGACCCCAAGAAGCGGCTGGAGGCCTACGCCAAGGCCCAGAAGCTGGTCCACGAGAAGGCCTACTGGATCCCCATCAACATCCAGTACACCATCGAGGGCGTGAACAAGGGCCTGAACTACGAGGCCAGCAGCGACGAGATGATGCGCGTCTACCGCGCCTCGTGGAAGAACTAGAAACAGCAGGGGCGCACGGGCGCTGAGGCGCGGGGGCGCCGCACTCGCCTCTGCGCCTTTTCGCCTCTGCGCCGCTGCGAACGTGTGATGTCCACCTACATCCTGAAGCGGCTGGCCGAGGCGGTGGTGGTCTGCTTCGGCATCTCCCTCATCACCTTCCTGCTCCTGCACGTGGCGGGTGATCCGGTCCAGCTCCTCCTGTCGCTGGAAGCCAAGGCGGAGGACGCCAAGGTCCTGCGGCAGAGCCTGGGCCTGGACCAGCCGCTCTACGTGCAGTACTGGATCTTCCTGAAGGGCCTCCTCCGACTGGACTTCGGCCAGTCGCTCTTCATCCGCGAGCCGGCCCTCGGGCTGGTGCTGGAGCGGTTTCCGGCCACCATGGAGCTCACCATGGCGGGCATGGTGGTGGCCGTGCTGATCTCCATCCCGCTCGGCGTCATCGCGGCCGTGCGCCGCTACTCGCTGCTGGACAATGTCTGCACGATGCTGGCGGTCTCGGGCCAGGCCATGCCCATCTTCTGGCTGGGCCTCATGCTCATCATCTTCTTCACGGTCCGGCTGCATGTGCTGCCGGCCTCCGGCCGGGGGACCTTCTGGCACCTGCTCATGCCGGCCGTCACGCTGGGGGCGTCCCTGGCCCCCATCACCATGCGCATGACGCGCTCCAAGATGCTGGACATCCTGTCCGAGGACTACGTGCGCACCGCGCGCGCCAAGGGGGTGCGCGAGCGGCTGGTGCTGTTCAAGCACGCCTTCCGGAACGCGTCCATTCCGATCGTGACCATCCTCGGCCTGCAGTTCGGCCGGCTCCTGGGCGGCGCCATCGTCACCGAGACCGTCTTCGCCTGGCCGGGGCTGGGCAGCCTGGCCGTCTCCGCCATCCGGAACTTCGATTACCCGCTGGCCCAGGCCGCCATCCTCATGATGGCGCTCATCGTGGTGCTGGTGAACCTGGCCATCGACGTGGCGGTCGGGTGGCTCGACCCCCGCATCCGGTTCGATTGAGAACGGGGCAGGACTTGAACCGCCAAGACGCCAAGGTCGCCAAGAAGGACCGTTCTGAGGTTTCGGACAGGAACCGACCGTCTAAGGACCGGCGCGTGGCGTGGAGCCTCGGCTTCCTCCTGAGGAAGGTGTGGAAGTACCGGGCGGGGGTGCTGGGCCTGGTGATCGTGCTGGCCATGTCCGGCCTGGCGGCCTTCGCCGGGACGGTCTCGCCGCACGACCCCTACGATCAGTCGGTGACCAACCGCCTGCGGCCGCCCGCCTGGGATGCGAAGGGCAGCGGGGAGCACCTCCTGGGCACCGACCCCGTGGGCCGGGACGTGCTGAGCCGCCTGATCCACGGCGGCCGGATCTCGCTGGCGACGGGCCTGGCGGCCGTGCTGATCGCCGCGGTGATCGGCGTGGCCCTGGGGCTCCTCGGCGGCTACTACGGCGGCACGCTCGACTCGGTCATCAACAACGCGGTCAACATCATGATGGCCTTCCCCTTCATGCTGCTGGCCCTCACCGCCGTGGCCGTCATGGGGCCCAGCTTCCGGAACCTGGTCATCGTCCTCGGCCTCACCGGCTGGCCCATCTACACCCGGGTGGTGCGGGCGGAGACCTACCACCTGAAGGCCCTGGAGTTCACTACGGCTGCCCGGGCCATGGGGTTCTCCAGCCCGAGCATCATCGCCAAGCACATCTTCCCGAACCTGCTCAACACCATCATCGTCACCTCCAGCCTGGAGGTGGCGCGCATGATCATCCAGGAGTCCTTCCTCAGCTTCCTGGGCCTCGGGGTCCAGCCCCCCACCCCCTCGTGGGGCGGGATGCTGGGCGAGGGCCGGATGTACATGCTGACCCATCCCTGGCTGGCCACCTTCCCGGGCCTGGCCATCTTCGTGACCACCCTGGGGATCAACCTCCTGGGAGACGGCCTGCGCGACGTGATGGACCCGCACCAGTACTGAGGCCGGGGTTTCTTGATCCGCAGAGTACGCAGATTACGCAGATTCGAACTGCTCTGGACGCCGTCCTTTCAGCCGAGCCCCGGCCGGGAGTAAGATGGCGGTGAGGCCGGGAGGCAGCAGCGCGTCGTGCCGGGGGGGTGCGGCGGCATCCGGTTCTCCCGCGTTCGCCCCGAGCGGCAGCGGAGTCGAGGGGCACTTTTCAGGAGGGACGCCATGGCGGAGCTGAAGTTCAGCGTGGACGGGATGACCTGAGGGGGGTGCGAGCGAGAAGTCAAACAGGCCTTGGAGAGGCTTGCAGGCGTGACGGGCGCGGTGGTGGATCGGACGAAGAAGGAAGCGCGGGTGACGGTCGAGGGGGCCTCGCCCTCGCCGGCGCAGCTGGTGGAGGCCATCCAGAAGGCAGGACGGTTTCAGGCGAAGCACCTCGCCTGAGCGGTCAGAACATACGTCTCACACAAAGACGCCAAGCCGCAAAGAACGACCCGGGGATGCCTCACGCAGAGACACGGAGGCACAGAGACCGGACGGCTCCTTAA
>JBHGAX010000160.1:0-8820 GCA_041946635.1 Methylomirabilales bacterium (SeqCode) | reverse complement strand
CCCACCAAGGTCGCCCGGACCGCGCTGGAGAACGCCGCCAGCATCGCGGGGCTCATGGTGACCACGGAGTGCCTGGTGACGGAGATCCCCGAGAAGGAGAAAAAGCCCGCGACGCCCGGGGCGCCGCCCGAGGACTACTGAGCGGACGCGCCCGGCGGCCGCGCGCGCCGGAACAACCCTGCGGCGGCGCCATGGAGCGCGTCCATGGCGCCGCCGAGTCATCGAAGGCCCTTGCCGGCCTGGGCGGCCCTGGCCTTCGCCCGGTGGACCTTGCTGCGCGCGGTGCCGGACTGGAAGCAGGGCCCGCAGTACTCGCGCTTGCGATCCCGCCAGAACCACGCCCCGCAGTGCCGGCAACGGCGCAGGCGATCGCCTGTGGCCTCCAGCAGCTGGAGCAGGCCCTGATCCTGCGCCTTCGGGTCCCGGAATCGCTCGACCTTCAGCCCCCGCGGGGTCGGCGATACCTTGGCCACGACCGGGGAGCGAATCGCGAGCCCCCTCCCGAAGAGCCGCAACACCCGCTGGTGAAACGCCCGCGCCTCCCGCTCCCGGTCCCCGGGGGGCACCGCGGCCCATTCGGTCCCGCTGAGGGGCCGGCTGAAGGCCAGCATCCGCGTGAGCCCCGCCAGCACCTCCCCGCCCGACCCGACGGGCTGCTGGAGCAGCCAGCACAGCGTGAGCGCCTGCCCTCGGTAAATGGCGAGCTGTTGCCTCGCGTTCGGCTTCATGACGATACCGTATCAGAAACTCGTGTATCGTCGCAAGCCGATCCGGGAAGTGCTTGTCAACACGGTCCTCACCGTGGTGGGCGCAACCGGGCAGACGGGGAAGATCGCGGGGGCGCCGCTCAAGGCCGGCGAGCCGGTCCGAGCCCTGGGCCGATCGCCAGCCAAGCTGGCCGAGCTGAAGGCCCGGGTGCCGAGGTGCACAGGGGGCATGTGGCCGACGCGGCCTTCCTGACGCAGGCGTTCCGTGGCGCCGACGCGGTGTGCGGCGGCCCGCTGAGCCGCTACGCCACGCCCAGCGACTTCCGCACCTCGGGCCCGCGCATGTTGGAGGCGTAGACCGGCGTGCCGACGTCGAACTCGCGCGCGCGGGCCAGCGGGCCGACGAGCACGGGGTCGAAGCCGGCGTCCCGGACGAGCCGGGCGGCGACCTCCATCGCCTGCGGGTCGTCGCTGGCCAGGGGCACGCCCACGCGCGGCTCAGGCCGGTGGGCCTCCTTGGCCAGCGTACGGTCCCACACGCTGTTGAATCCGCGCACGAGCCGGGCACCGGGGAGCCAGCGCGCGGACCAGAGGCCGGTTCCCTGGCCCGAGGCGCGCACCTCCTCGGCGATCTTCCCGTCCCGCTCCGGATAGGGGTTGCCCGTTTCGATCACGACCTTGCCCTGGAAGCGGTCGCGGTGGTCCCGGCCGAATTGCTCGACCGAGCCGTACGGGATCGAGAGCAGGATGACGTCGCCAAAGGCGAGGGCGTCCTCGACCGTGCCCCGGGAGGCGTTTTGCCCCGCCTCGCGAACCAGGGCGTCGAGCCGCTCGGGATGCCGCGAGCTGAACAGGACCTTGTGGCCCGCCCGCGCCCAAAGCTTGCCGACCACGCCGCCGATCTTGCCTGAGCCGACGATCCCTATATTCATGCTGTCCGTCCTTGCCCGTCCGCCGCGTGCCGGCTCCGGGGAGGCGTTCACGCGGTACTCGACTGACCCGACGCCAGCCCGTCGGCAACGGCGCCCGTCTCGACGCCGGCAACCCGGGCCAGCAGCCCGTGTACCTGGCGCACGCCCTCGGTCAGCGACGCCGGCCCGGGCTGCAGGATGTAGGTGGACTTCACCTCGTACACGTGGTCGTTCTGCACGGCGGCGACCTCCCGCCAGCCCTCGCGACCCGTGATGGTGGCCTTGCGCATGGCCTTGCCGCACCAGGAGGCGATCACCACCTCGGGGTTCCGCCGGGCCACGTCGGCCGGGTCCACGATGCGGTCCTTCCCCAGGCGCCGGCCGCGCAGCTCGGGGTAGATGCCCTGACCGCCCGCCACCTCGATCAACTCCTCGACCCACTCGATGCCCGAGATCAAGGGGCTGTCCCACTCCTCGAAGAAGACCCGGGGCCTGTGCGGGAAGCGGGAGGCGGCCTCCCGGATACGATCCAGGCCTTGCGCCAGGGCCGCGGCGAGCGCCTCGGCCCGCTCGCCGCATCCCACGAGCGCGCCGAGTGTCCGGATCATCTGGAGGATCTCGGCCACGCTGCGCTGGTTGAAGGTGAACACGGGGTAGCCGCGCCGGATGAGCGCGGCCGCGATGTCCGCCTGCAGGTCGGAGAAGGCGAGGACGAGGTCCGGCCGCAGGGCCTCGATCTTGTCGAACCGGGCATTGATGAAGGCCGACACCTTGGGCTTCTGGCGGGCCTCGGGCGGCCGCACCGTGTAGCCCGATACCCCGACGACGCGGTGTCCCTCGCCCAGGAGGTACAGCGTCTCGGTGGTCTCCTCGGTGAGGCAGACGATGCGCTCGGGATAGGTGCTCATGCGCGCCTCTTCCACGCCGCAATCGGTACTTGCGGCTACAGGAGGGCGTCGGGCCTGGGCTCGACCGGCGGCTCGGCATGCATCGGGAAGGCGAGCGTGAAGCTCATGCCCCCGTCGTTCTCGATCTTCACGTCTGCCTCGAGCCGCCGGGAGAGGATGTAGATGGTGCGGAGCCCGAGCGACTTGGCGTGCTCCAGGTCCAGGCCGGGCCACAGCCCGCGCCCGTTGTCCTGGACCTGCAGCCGCACGCGATCCGCCTCCGTGCCGAGGCGCACGACCACTTCGCCGGGCTGGCCTTTCGGGAACGCGTGCTTCACGGCATTCGTGATCAGCTCGTTCACGATGAGGCCGACGTGGATGGCGCGGTCCAGGTCGAGAGCCAGGTCGTCCGCGCCGGCTTCCAGGGCGAGAGCCACGTTCGGATAGAGATCCGCAAAGCCGCCCACGAGCCGCCCCAGGTACTCGCCGAGCTGGACCCGGCCGCTCTGCATGGACTTGTAGAGCTGCTCGTGCAGCCGGGCAATCGCGTAGACCCGCGTGTAGGCATCCTGGAGATCGGGGTGTTCGGCCGGGTCGTCCATCGCCTCCATCTGCAGGTACATCAGGTCGCAGAGCATCTGGAGGTTGTTCTTCACCCGGTGGTGGACCTCGCGGAGCAGTGCGTCCTTGTCGGCCAGCGCCTCGTGCAGCCGCGCCTCGGCCTGCTTGCGGCGCGTGATGTCCCGGATGATCATGCTCGTGCGCCGCTCCCCCGTGTGGTCGAGGTACACCGCGCTGGTGACGTCCGCGGGGAACCGCGTGCCATCCGCGCGCCGGAGCGTCAGCTCCGCGGCGAAGAAGCCCGTGCGCACCCGCGTCTCCTGCGCGCGGGCATGGCGGGAATCGGCCGGATCGATGAGCGCGGCACGTCCACCCCGCGCGATCTCCTCTTCGGTGCAGCCGAACAGCCGGCAGGCGGCGGGGTTCGCGCCCAGGATTCGCCCGTCCGGCGTGCTGAGCAGGATCGCATCGCCGCTATGCGCGTAGAGCGACCGGAACCGTGCCTCGCTCTCGCGCAGCCGTTCCTCCGCCACCTTTCGCCCCGTGATGTCCATGTTGACGCCGATGAGCCGATGGGGACGTCCTCGCTCGTCGCGAATCACCTCGCCGCGCGCGCCGACCCAGTGCAGGGAGCCGTCCGGCCAGAGAATCCGGTACTCGGCGTCGTAGTCCGCCTTCCCGGCCAGGGCATCCGCGATGGTCTGCTCTACTCGGGCGATGTCCTCCGGATGGACGCGGCGGCGCCAGTCCTCGTAGCTGTCCGTGATTCCCCCCGGCCGCTCTCCGTAGACGCTCTCCATCCCCGCCGTCACGACTCCTCGCGTCGTGCCGACTTCCCAGTCGAAGGTCCCGATGCGCCCCGCCCGCTGGGCCAGGGCCAGCCGCTGCTCGCTCTCCCGGAAGGCCTCCTCGATCCGCTTCCGGTCTGTGATGTCCACGACGCCGGAGACGAGCACCGGCTCTCCGCGGAGCGTGAGGAGCTGCGCCGACACGAGGGCGGGGAACAGCTCCCCCGACTTGCGCCGCAGCCGGGCCTCGAACCCGCGCACGAGTCCGGCGGCCTTGGCGTGCTGCATGAGCACCCCGCGCTGCGCCGGGTCCGCCCACGCCCGCAGCTCCTCGACCGTCCGGCCGATGACCTCGCTGGCGTCGTACCCGAACATCGCCAGGACGGTGTCGTTGACCTCCAGCAGCCGGCCGTCCGCCGCGGCGAGCGTGATTCCCACCGGGCTGCCCTGGAACAGCGCCGCGAACTTGGCCTCGCTGGCGCGCAGCACGGCGGTGCGCTCCGCCACCCGGGCCTCCAGCTCTTCGTTGGCGCGGCGCAGCGCCTCCTCGGCCTGCTTCCGCTCGGTGAGGTCGGCGGCCACGACGCAGACGGCCTTCAGGTCCGGGCCGTCCAGCCGTCGCAGTGCGAGGTGGACGGCGAGGGGTGGACCGCCGCTCGTCATGAGGCGAAGCTCTCCGGCCGATTCCCCGGCGCGGCCGTCACGGAACAGATCGCCAAAGGCCTCCAGATCCTCGGGGACGACGAACTGCTCGAGCGGCGCGCCGATGACCTGCTCCAGCGGCAGGTTGAGGAGCCGTCCCGCCTGGCCGTTGGCATAGATCACGGTGCCGTCCAGCGCCACGGTCATGGCGGCGGCGTTCACGGTTTCGACCAGGAGCCGGTACGATTGCTCGGCGCCATGGAGGGTGAAGATCCGCTCGCCCTCGGGGCTCGACACCAGCACCGCGTCCACGGCCCCGGTGCGGATCGCCTCCAGCGTCTGCTCGGCCTCGTCCCGGCGCACCTCGGACTCGGCAAGGCGCCGCCGCAGCTCGCGGGTCCGCCGCAGCAGCGTGTCCCGCGAGACGGCCTTGCGCCGGCGGTTATGTTGAGCGTCGCGCGACGCCATGGCCTTGTCCTCTGCCTTCCGGGGCTCGACTCCTTGGAGCGCTAGCGCCTCTAGGGGGGACTCGCTGGAAGGGAGTGAATGTTACCCGAGACAGCCTGCAGTGTCCACCGAGCATGCGCGTGCGACCGAGGTCAGGCGGGCGCACCTGCCGCGCGGTAGCACGCCTCCACGAGGCGGAGGACGTGGACTGTTGTCGGCGGCCTCGGTCTCGAACGGCTCGCCGCTCCGGAGGCAGGCGATGAAGTGGCGGATGGCCTCCGTGAAGGCGGCCTGGCCGCATTACTCATGCACGCCTTCAATAGAGCGGCGAGCGGTCGAGCGCGGTGTCGGCGGCGCCGACGCGGAACCAGCGGGCCCCGTACGGCTCGAGCGAGACGTGGTGCGCGCCGAGCGGATCGGCGCGGCTGTGGCCTTCGTCGAGCACGTCCACCAGCATGGGCGTGCCGGGGAGGGCGAAGAGCAGGCTGAAGGCCAGCTCCAGCCGCCGGCGGTCGTTGCCCAGCACAGGGGCCAGGCGGCCGAGATCCAGCTCGTCGTGGCTTCGCAGGAAGTGCACCCACTGGGCCGCCGGGGCGGTGACCCGCGTCTGCTCCAGCGCCCAGGCCAGCGGACCCGTGTCCCCGGTGGCCAGGGCGTAGAACAGCCGCTGGTTGACCGGGAAGTTCAGGATCATCTGCAGCCGCTCCCCCTGCTGGCCGAAGTAGTGGCCGCTCTCCTCGGGCAGCACGTTCGCCTCGCCGAGCAGGATGGCGTCGCCCACCCGCCAACGCAGGAAGGCCCGCATCTCGTGCAGCAGCTCGAAGTCCTGCACGGGCTCGACGCCCGCGCCCTTGCGCTCGACCAGGAACGGCACGGCATCCAGCCGGAAGCCCGACACGCCCAGCTGCAGCCAGAAGCCCATGATCTTGGTGATCTCGTCCCGGACTGCCGGATGGTGCGTGTCCAGGTCCGGCTGGAAGTCGTAGAAGCGGTGGAAGTAGTGCTGGCGGGCGGCCTCGTCGTACGTCCAGTTGGTCGCCTGGGCGCCGGGGAAGACGACGCCCTGCGCGTGATCGGCGGGGCGCTCCTTGGCCCAGACGTACCAGTCGCAAAACCGCGAGCCGGGGTCGCTCCGGGCCGCCTGGAACCAGGGGTGCTCGCGCGAGGTGTGGTTCACGACCAGGTCCGCGATGACGCGGAGCCCCAGGGCCTCCGCGTGGTTCATGAACTCGGCGAAGTCGCCGAGCGAGCCGTGCTTCCTGTGGACGCCGTAGAAATCGGCCACGTCGTAGCCGTTGTCCCGGTTGGGGGAGGGATAGAACGGCTGCAGCCAGACGCAGGTCACGCCCAGCCCGGCGAGGTAGTCCAGGCGCCGGCTGAGCCCCTCGAAGTCCCCCACGCCGTCGCCGTTCGCGTCCAGGTACTTCTCGACGTCCAGGCAGTAGACGACCGCGTTCCGGTACCAGAGGTCCTCGATGGCCATGCCACGCTCCCCGGGCGGTGAATCGCGCCCTCACCCGCCGCGCGCGGCGAGCCGGGCCGGCCGGGCCGCGCGTCGCGCCGCCAGGGCGTACGTCGTGACCGCCGAGAGCAGGGCGGCGCCGAGGCCGAGCCAGCGCCGGTGGCGGGAGAGCCAGAGCTTGGTGCTCCACGCCCGCGCGCGGTCGTCGAACGCGCCGTGCGCGCCGGCGTCCCCGGCCACCGGCTCCCAGAGGTTGTGCCGGCGGTTGGGGTCCGCGGGGCCGTCGTGCTGCTGGGCGTCATAGCCCACTCGCGCCAGATAGCGGTCGCCCAGCCCGGGCATCACCTTGTTGCCGAGGAGCACGACCGCGCCCCCGAAGTTCACGTTGTACTCGCGCGGCCAGTGGCGGGACGCCCACAGGATGCCCGCGGCCGCCACCTCCGGCTGGTAGATGGGCGGCACGGGCTGCGGCTTCCGGGGGAGCCGGCTCTTCACCCAGCCGAACTGGGGCGTGTTCAGCGCAGGGAGCTGCACCATGGTGATCTTCACGCGGCTCCCCTCGTGGAGCAGCTCGCTGCGGATCGACTCCGTGAAGCCCTGGATGGCGTGCTTGGCGCCGCAGTAGGCCGACTGGAGCGGGATCGCGCGGTACGCCAGCGCGGACCCCACCTGCACGATGCCGCCCCGATCGCGCGGCAGCATGCGGCGCAAGGCGGCCATGGTGCCGTAGACCGTGCCGAGATAGGTCACCTCGGTCACGCGCCGGAACTCGTCGGGCGTCATGTCCTTGAAGGGCGAGAACACGGCGACCATGGCGTTGTTGATCCAGAGGTCGATGGGCCCGAAGCGCGCCTCCACGGCGGCCGCCGCGGCTTCCACCTCGCCGGCGTGCGCGACGTCCGTGGGGAGCACCAGCCCCTCGCCCCCGCTGGCCTCGATCTCCCGGTGCGCCGCCTCCAGCCCGTCCCGGCCTCGGGCCAGCAGGCCGACCCTGGCGCCCCGCCGGCCGAAGGCCCGCGCCACGGCGCGCCCCACGCCCGCCGACGCCCCGGTCACCACGACCACCTCCCGCTCCATGTCTCCCTCTCAAACGGTCTTCATTCTGGCTCGTTCGCCCGGAACAGCGCGGCCCAGCCGCCGCCGTACCGGCCACGCACCCCGCCGCCCAGGAGCGAGAAGCCCGCGAGGAGGGCCCCGGCCAGCACGTGGCTGATCTGGGCCGTCCAGTAGGCGTCGGAGAGCACCCAGGGGGCGAGAAGCAGCGCCGCGCCGGCCGCGACGTTGCCCCAGCGCAGGCCGCGGGTCGCCTCCCACGCCGCGATGAGGCCCAGGCTCGCCGCGATCGGCCCGAGGGTCACGTCCAGCATGCGGGCCGCACCGCCGTAGCCGAGGACGCCCGGCGACGCCGTGACCCAGGCGCCCACCAGGGACGCGGCCAGCTGGGCCATCACGACCCCCGCCCCCAGAACGCGCGCCAGACGGTGCCGTCCCGCCGCGCGCGGGCCAGGTGCTGCAGGCTGGCGAGGACCTCGTCCATGGCGGGCCCGATCATCAGCACGGACACGACCGCCGACGCCAGGCAGAGCGTGCACCAGGCGTCGTAGAGGGCGGGCTGGAGGATCACCGGCAGGATGCTCACGGCGCCGAGCGGGCCGACGGCCACGCCGAAGAGGACCACGATCCACGGCATGGTGCGCCAGCGCAGCGGGCCGCCGATCAGGCCCGCCACGGCGTCCGCCAGATAGCCGGCCGCGCCCAGCGCCGCATCCGAGATCGGGAGGAGGCGGGACACCCCCGAGGTGAGGATCCTCCGGCTGCCGTCGCCGAAGAACGGCTCCCACACGTCCGCGAGCACGCCCACCTGGAAGAGGGCGAGGTATCCCGCGACGGCGAAGCCGAGGAGCGCGAGCCCCACGATCGGCAGCCGCTGCGACCAGGCCGCCGGGTTGTAGTCCCACCCCGGCGGCACGGCGCCAGCCAGCGCGGCTCGCCGCCGTGCGGTCACGCGGTGCGGCGCCGCTTCGTGCGCCCCCGCCGCGGGGAGGGCTTGCCGGCCACCATCTTCAGCTCGTCCAGCACCGCGTGGCCGCCTCCACCGCCCCGGGAGCCCCCGCCGCCGCGCTCGGTGTAGCCGCCGGCCGACCGCCGCGCCCGATCGCCGGCGTACTCGTCCTTGCGCCGGCGCAGGTGCACGCCGAGCTTTCCGGGCTGCCCGGCGCTCCCCCGGGCGGTCCGGAGGTCCGCCTCGATGTCCCGATCGAGGATCAGCGGGAGGTCGAGGGCCTCGGCCCTGGCCCGCGCCTCGCGGGTGGCCTGCCGGCGGGCGAACCAGACGGCCTCGGCGCCCTTCTCGGCGGCCTGCTCGACGATCGCCGCCTCCCGGGCCGGGACCCCGTACGCCAGGACCACGTCCAC
>JBHGAX010000016.1:0-23595 GCA_041946635.1 Methylomirabilales bacterium (SeqCode) | reverse complement strand
GCAGCCTGCTAGACTAGGCGGCGGGCTCCACCGGGGCATCCGCCTTCCGCGGGAAGGCGATGGTGAAGCTGGTGCCGCCCGCCGACTGCACCTGCACGCTGGCCTCCAGGCGCTTCGCCAGGATGTGGACGATGCGCAGGCCCAGGCTCCTGGCCTGCTCCACGCTGAACGCCGCCGGCAGGCCGACGCCCGTGTCGCGCACCTCCAGCTCCACGCGGTCGTCCGCGCCGCGGAGCGCGACGACCACTTCGCCCGCGCGGTCTCCCGGGAAGGCGTGCTTCAGGGCGTTGGTGACCAGCTCGTTCACGATGAGCCCCAGGTGGATGGCCCGGTCCAGGTCGAGGGCGATGCCGTCGTCCGGAGCGACGAACGCCAGGTCCGTGGCGTACAGGTTGCGGAAGCCGTCCAGCACGCGCTCGAGATACGGCCCCATGGCGATCTGCCCGGACTGCATGGACTGGTAGAGCTGCTCGTGGACGCGGGCGATGGCGTAGAGCCGGCCGTAGGTGTCCCGCAGGACGGCCGCCCTCTCGTCCTCCATCCCCTCCATCTGCAGGTAGACCATGTCGCAGAGCATCTGCAGGTTGTTCTTGACCCGGTGGTGCACCTCGCGGAGCAGCGCCTCGTTGCTGGCCAGCGCCGCGTCCTTCTCGGCCAGGCTGGCCGCCAGCGCCTCCTCGGCGCGCTTGCGCGCCGTGATGTCCGTGAGGCTGCCCACGATGTACGTCTCCCCGGCGATGTCCAGGCGCTCCAGGGACACCAGGCTCACGAAGCGCTCGCCCGACTTCCGCGTGAACTCCGCTTCGCGGCGCTGCACGGCACCCGTCTGGAGCAGCGCCCGGATCATCTCCTCGCGCTCCGCCGGGCGCCGCCAGACCTCGCGCTCCGTCAGCGCGCTGCCGAGCCACTCCTCGCGCGTGTAGCCCAGCATCTGGAGCAGGGTGTCGTTCACCTCCCGGCGGCGCCCGTCCTTGAGCGAGACCAGGGTGATGCCCACCGGGGCCACCCGGAAGGTCTTGGCGAAGCGCTCCTCCGACTGCCGGAGGGCCTCCTGGATCTCGCGCAGCGCCTGCTCGGAGGCCTTGGCCGCCCGGGCGGCCTCCTCGGCCCGCGCCGCCCGCTCCCGCTCCTCGTAGTAGGCCTGCACACGCGTGGCGGCCTCGGCCAGCGCGCGCTGCAGCTGCTCGATCTCGCGGCTGTTCGCCCCCACGGGCGCCAGGGCTTCGCCCCGCAGCATGGACTGGCCCTGCTCGGCCAGCGCCACCACGGGCGCCGCGATGCGCCGCGCCACGGCCACGGCGAGCCCGACGGCGGCCAGGGTCAGCAGGACGGCCACCGCCACGAAGCCGAGGAGGGGCCCCCGCCACGCCGCCCGCGCCTCCGCGGTGGGCACGGCCAGGGACACCACCCAGGGCGCGGCCGTGAGCCGCTGGAAGGCCACCCGCATCTCGCGGCCGTCGCGGATCGTGCCCGTCACGGTCCCGCTCTCCGCGCCGGCCACGGCGGCCGGGAGCCAGGTCGGCCCGGGCGTGCCGGCCGTCTCCGCCGCCGCGCCCGTGCGGACCACGCGGCGATTCCGGCCGTCGTGGATGGCGGCGATCCAGGTCTCGGGCAGGCCCTGCCGCTTGAGGAGGCGCTGCAGCCCCTCCGGGCCGAAGTTCATGCTCAGGCAGAAGATCACCTTGCCGTCCGAGAACACGGGGACCGAGTTCGAGACGATGTAGCGCCGGGCGGCCGCCCCGAAGACCAGGTCGGTGAGGGGCAGGCCGTCGCGGATGACGGCCTGCACCATCTGGCCCGCGGTGGTGCGGGGGAGCGGGGCGCCGAACGGGAGGAGGGTGTTGGCCTGCTGCTGCCCGGCCGCGTCGTTCACCACCACCCAGCCGTCGTAGCGGGCGGCCACCGCCCGGGCCAGGCGGTCGAACTCCCGCCAGCGCCGGGCCCTGAGATCGGCGACCTCGGCCAGCGTGAGGAGCGCCGCCCGCCACGACAGGATCTCGGCGTCCGCGGCCAGGGCGAGCGCGCCGGCCGTCTCGCGCTGCGCCTCCTCCTGGCGGGCGTGATGGCTGCGGACGAGCCAGGACATGGCCAGGCCGGCGAAGATCAGCAGGGGCACGGCGGTGCCGACGACCAGCAGGGCGAGGTAGGTTGTGAGGCCGGGGCGGCGCTTCCCGGTCATGGCCTGCGCATGCCTCTCGTGCGCGAACGCGCGTGCGGTCAGCTTCAGGGGGGCGATGGGCTCCCGTTGATAGCAATCAGGAGGAAGCGCGTCAACCACGAAGTGGAGATGCGCCGAGAGCCAGGCCGGCAGGGCGACCGCCTGTACTCTTGTGAGCCGCTGGGCGCGCAAGAGCGGCAGGTCCGCACCCGCGCCCGACACGAGGGAGCTGCTCCGGGAGGCGCTCGGGCGGCCGCAGCGCCGGCGGGGCGGCGAGGGGGTGCCCCGCCCCCGGCGGCGCGGGGGCGGGGAGGGCGGGCGGGATGCGAGCCGAGGCGCGGCCCGCTACGCCTTCGCGGGCAGCACGGCCTGCAGCGCGCCCCGCATGGCCTCGACCAGCTTGTCGACCTGCTGGGCGCTGATGACCAGCGGGGGCGAGAAGGCGATGATGTCGCGCATGTTGCGGGTGAAGACGCCGCGCGCCTCCAGCTCCGCCTTGACCCGCCCGATGATGTTCGCGGCCGGGTCGAAGCCGGCCTTGGTGGCGCGATCCGAGACGAGCTCCACGCCGCACATGAGGCCGAGGCCCCGGACGTCGCCCACCGCCTTGAACTCCCGCAGCGTCTGAAGCCCCTTCAGGAGCCGGTCGCCCATCTCCGCCGCCCGCTGGACGAGCCCCTCCTTCTCGAGGATCTCCAGGTTCTTCAGCCCGACGGCGCAGCAGGTGGGGTGCCCGGAGTAGGTGTAGGCGTGCATCCAGCGGTCGGCATAGGGCGCGGCCTGCATGGCCTCCAGGATGGCCCGCGACACCATGATGCCCCCGAGGGGCAGGTAGCCGCTGGTGATGCCCTTGGCGAAGCTCAGGATGTCCGGCTGGACCCCCCAGCGCTTCAGGGCGAACCAGTCGCCCGTCCGGCCGAACCCCGTGATGACCTCGTCGGCGATCAGCAGGACGTCGTGCTTCGTGCAGACCTGCCGCAGCAGCGGGAAGTAGTCGTCCGGGGGGACGATCACGCCGCCCGCGCCCTGGACGGGCTCGGCGATGACCGCGGCCACCGTGTCGGGGCCTTCCCGGAGGATCGTCTCCTCCAGCATGCGCACCGCCGCCTGGCCCACCGTCTCGCCGGGCTTCACGCCCGCCAGGCGGTAGCCGTACGGGGCCGCCGTGTGGATGAAGTTCGGGACCAGCGGGCCGAACATCCTGGCGTAGCCGGGGACGGCGGTGGCGCTCATGGCGGCCAGGCTCACCCCGTGGTAGGCGAACTCGCGGGAGATCACCTTGACCTTGTCCGGCTTGCCCTTGGCCTTCCAGTAGAAGCGCGCGGTCTTGAAGGCGCTCTCGTTGGCCTCCGCCCCGCCGCTCGCGAAGAACGTGGCCACGAGGTTCGGGTAGGCGAGCTGCGCCAGGCGCTCGGCCAGGCGGATGGCGGGGACGTTGGCGGAGCCCACGTAGTTGGTCGCGTAGCCGATGGCCCCCATCTGCTCCGCGGCCGCGGCCCCCAGCTCCGTCCGGCCGTGGCCCACGTTCACGTTCCAGAGGCAGGCGAGCCCGTCGATGTAGTCGCGCCCCTCCGCGTCGGTGATCACGGCCCCCCGGCCCTTGACCCAGACGTGCGGACTGGCGTGGTCGGCCGGATGGTGGAGCGGGTGCAGGAGGTGCTCGCGGTCGCCCGCGAGGAGCGCAGGGACGTTCCAGCTAGTCATGATTCAGACCTCCGGGTGCGAGTGACATACGACCGGCGGGCACGCGTGCCCATCGGGACGCCGGCCCTTCCGTCGGGAGCAGGGAGCCGATGCTATTCATATGCGATGTGGGGGCGAGGATCAAGGCCACGGCCGAGATCGTCCCGGTGTCGGGGCAAAGCGCGCGGCGTGCGGCCCGACCGGCCGCAGCCAAGCGCATCGCCGGGGAGTCGCCCCCCGATCGGCTCGAGACGATCACCGCGCGCCGGAGGCGGCGTCAGGTGTTGCATGCAACACGAGGCTGTCCCGCTCCCGCCGAAGCCGTAGCTATGCGCCAGTGTTGATTTGACGCGCCGGCCGCAGATTCCGCGCAATACCGCTGCAACACCGCGAACGACCCGCGCCGGCTCTTGAAGCCGGCCAAGCCCTTGGAATACATGCGGCTTTGGGCGGTGCTGGCCCTGTGGAACCGATGTTGCTCTGTTCCCCTTCGGCTGTAGGCCTGCATCAGTCCCGCGGCGCGGGCAAGGTGTCCGGGGATCGGCTCGCGCCGCTCCAGGCGTGGGCCGTCACGTCCGCAATGCCGGGAATAACCGGAAGAGTCGGGAGGAACCGCAAATGCACGTAACGCCGAGACGGAAGTTCCTGAAGACCGCGGGTGGGATAACCCTGGGCATGGCCGCCGTGTCGGGCGTATCGGGCATGCTGGCCTCGGCGCCGAGGGACGCGGAGGCCGTGGCCGCCTTGCCCTGGCCCTACCACAAGCTGGACCCGGTGGCCGTCGCCGAGCGGGCGTACGCCGCGTACTACAACGGCGGATGCATGTACGGGGCGTTCGAAGGCCTCGTGGGAGAGCTGCGCGCCAAGGTCGGGCCCCCGTACGACGGCTTCCCGGTGAACATGATGAAGTATGGCGGCGCGGGCGTAGCGGGCTGGGGCACGCTCTGCGGGGCGCTGAACGGCGTGGCGGCCGCAATCTATCTGCTGCACCCCGCCACGACGGGCAACCCGATCATCAACGAGATCTTCGGGTGGTACGGCGCTGAGGCGCTGCCCAACTACAAGCCAGCCTCCCCGAAGTTCGGGACCATCCTGGCCACCACGGCCAATTCGCAGCTCTGCCACGCCTCGGTCAGCGTGTGGACCACGAAGGCCGGCTTCAAGGCCACCTCGCCCGAGCGTGCCGAGCGGTGCGCCTGGCTCACCGCCGCCGTGGCCAAGTACACCGCCGAGATGCTCAATCGCCAGGCCGACAGCGAGTTCAAGCTCGCGCACGCGGTCCCGGCCAGCGTGAAGTCCTGCCTGAGCTGCCACGGCGGGAGTGGGTCGGTCGGCAACGTCCACACGTCCAACCACACCACCTGCACCACCTGCCACGATTCCGCGAAGCATCCCATTCCGCTCAAGTAGAGCCCACGACCGTCAAGGACACGGGCTGCGCCGGGACCCGCGCAGCCCGTGTCCCCGTGCCGGGCAAGACCCCCGGGCGTCCGCGGCGCGGACGGCGGCAAGGATGCGGCGGCCAGGGGAGGTTCCCGGCGAGCCTCGGTTCAATTCAAATTGAAAAGAAGAGAAACAGGCCGAGCGCGACCACGGCGATACCCGACCCGAGGAGGATGAGCGGGGCCGGCTGGGTGAGCGTGAAATACAGCGGCACCGCCACCACGGTGCAGCCCAGGAAGGCCACGAAGAGCGAGAGCAGTCGCGGGAGATTGCTGGGCATCGACCTCGCCACGGCCATTGCCGTCCCCCATGCCGCGCGTGGCAGCCGACTGAGCGTCGGGCTCGCGCGCTTCGATCACACCTTGCCGCCCGGTCGCCGGGAGAATCCGGTCCTAAAACGTCAGTCCCGTATCGGCCAGATGGCCCCGTTTGACAGTCGGTTCCAGCCCTCGATCCCGATCTCGACGAGGGCGGCTACGAGCGCCAGGAGCAGCAACACGAGGCCGCTGTTCTCTTCAACCAGCGCCCACATAAACCCTCCTTTCGTCTCGAGCCGGGGTCGGGCCGAAGCAGACCCTTCCTCCGCCGTTTGTCGGATGCGCGGGACTCTTGCCGTGGATTTCCGGCCCTTGCTGTCGCGGTCTCCGAGGGGGAAGCAAGTTGTGTGCCCCTCGCGGACGGTGGCAGGCCGTTCTAATGAAACAGGAGGTTGGGGAGGAAGAGCGCGAAGTCCTTGAAGAGCACCAGGGCGGCGAGGACCGCCACCATCCCGACGAGAAACGGCAGGCAGGACTTGAAGCTGTGGAACAGGGTCGTGTCCGCGATATAGCAGGACAGGATGAGGGTGGTGCCCACGGGCGGGGTGAAGAGCCCGATCGCCATCGCGTACACGAGCAGGACGCCGAAGTGCACCGGGTCGACATGCAGCGCGAAAGCGACCGGCGCGAAGACGGAGCCGAGCAAGATGATGGCCGGCGCCACGTCGATCACCGTCCCGGTGATCAGGCAGACGCCGGCGATGATCGCCAGCAGCGTCGTGGGGGACGGGTCGTAGCTGGCAATGGTCCTCGCGAGGCCCTGCGGGACGAGGTTGTAGGCAAGGAGCCACGACACCACCGACGCGGTGGAGATGACCAGCAGCACGACCGCGGTCTGCTGTCCGGTGTCGTACAGCGCCTGCACCGTCTTCTGCCAGGTCAGTTCCCGGTAGACGGCGAACCCGATGACGAGCGCGTAGATCACCGCGATCACGGCCGCCTCGGTGGGGGTGAAGATCCCGAGCACGATCCCGCCGACGATCGCGATGGGCATGAGCAGCGCGGGCATGCAGGTGACGGTGAGCCGCAGGGTTTCCCTCAGCGGCACGCGATCGTGCTTCGGGTACCCTCGCTTCCGGGAGATGTGCGTGGAGATGCTCATCAGGATGAGCCCGGTGATCACGCCGGGGATGGCGCCGCCGATGAAGAGGTCCCGGATGGAGACGGACGCCACCACCCCGAGCAGGATCATGGGGATGCTGGGCGGGATGATGATGCCGATGGTGGAGGCCGTAGCGTTGATCGCCGCCGCGTAGTCCGCGTCGTAGCCCTCCTTCTTCATCGCCGGAATGATGATGGAGCCGAGGGCGGACGCATCCGCCACCGACGAGCCGGAGATGCCGGCCATGATCATGTTGCCGGCGATCGAGATGTTCGCCAGCCCGCCGCGGAGCGACCCCACCAGCGCGTTGCAGAACGTGATCAAGCGGTGCGTGGTCCCGCCGGCGTTCATCAGGTGCCCGGAGAGGATGAAGAAGGGGATGGCCATGAGCGGGAAGGAATCGATGCCGGTGAACATCCGTTGGGCCACGACCAGGAGCCGCAGATCGGTCTGTTGCAGCAGCATCACGACGGCCGTGATGCCCAGCGCGATGCTGATCGGCGTGCTCACGGCCACGAGGAGGAAGAAGACGGAGAGGAACAGGAACATCGGCGCCCCTTTGGCCTGGCGTCAGTCCTTGGCCTTGGCGGTGGCCAGCTGCAGGAGCCGCTCGAGGGCGAAGAGCACGATCAGCGCCGAGCCGACCGGGACCGAGGCGTAGATGTACCCCATGGGGATCCGGATGGCGCTGGAGAGCTGGTGCATCGTCCGCTCCACCAGCGGCACCCCGTGGATGACGAGGAGGCCGAAGAACCCGATGGACAGGAGTTGCAGCACGGCGTCCACGGCCGCGCGGCCGCGGGGGCGCAGCCGCATCACCAGGACGTCCATCCCGAGATGTCCGCGGTGCCGGTAGGCGATGGCCGCGCCGATCAGGGCCGACCAGACCATCAGGTGGCGCGCCACCTCCTCGGTCCAGGCCAGAGGCTGGTTCAGCGCATAGCGAAACGTGACCTGCATCGCGATCAGGACGACCATCCCCGCGATCATGAGCGCCATCACGACCCTGCTCGCGGTCTCGAGCAGGTCGAAGGCTCGCCAGACGGACGGCACGCCTCGCTCCTTGGTCTGACGTGGGGACGGGGGCGGCCGCGGCGGCCCCGTCCGGCGCTCGACCTACTTGAAGTCCTTCCCGGCGTCCAGGATGGACTGGTACAGGTCGCCGAAGCCCTCGACGTTCAGGAACTGCTTGTACACGTCCTTGGTGGCCTCTCGCCACGGGCCGACGTCCGGCCGGGAGACGGTCATCGTCTTGGTCACCTTCTGCATGAAGTCGGCCTCGGTCTCCTTCACGTACTTGTCGTTGAAGGCGGCGGCCTCGAGGGCCGACGCGTTCACCCAGGCGCGCTGCTGCTCCGAGAGCGACTTGTAGAAGTCGCTGGACACGGTCAGGAGCATGAACCCGTAGACGTGGTTCGTCAGGGCCAGGTGCTTCACGATCTCGTGGAACTTGGCGCTGTAGATGAGCCCGATGGGGTTCTCCTGCCCGTCGATCGTGCCCAGCTGGAGGCCGGTGAAGACCTCCGGGAAGGCGAGCGGCGTCGGGGCGGCGCCGAGGGCCTTCCAGAGCGCCAGGCGGGCGGGCATCTCCGGCACCCGGATCTTCATGCCCTTGAGGTCCTCCAGCTTGTTCACGGGACGGCGGGTGGTCAGCAGCCGGGGCGTCCGCATGAAGACGGACAGCCACTGCAGCTTGGCCTTGTTCGCCAGCCGCTGGTTGATCTTCTGGCCGACCGGCCCCGCGAAAACCTTCCGGACGTGGTCCTCGCTCTTGAACAGGAACTCGTACTCCAGGATCATCATGGCCGGGTCGAAGTTCTGAATGATGCCCGAGACCACCGAGAAGTGGATGCTGCCCAGCTGCTGCCCCTCGACGATGTCCCGCTCGCCCCCCGCCAGGCCGCCGGCCAGCACGTCCGCCCGCATGACGCCGTTGGACTTCTTCTCCAGGATCTTGGCGAACTCGCGCGCCGCCACCACCTCGGGCGTGCCTTCGGCCGCCGTGAGGCCGACCTTGACCACCCGCTGCTGCGCCAGGGCCGGCGCGCCGGGAAGCGGCACCGCCAGGGCCAGCACCACGGCCATCAGACTCAGCACCGCCGCGCGCGTCCTCATGGCTGCCCTCCTGTTCGTGAAAGGGAAACGCGTTCAGGGGATGAAGAGGACCTTCCCTGCGTCGCCGTGCACCTGCCGAAACGCGGCGTCGAACTCGTCCAGCGGGAAGCGGTGGGTGATGACCCGCGCGAGGTCCAGGCGCTTGTTCGCGACCAGGGAGCCCAGGTGCTCCCAGGTCTGCCAGATGCGCCGGCCGAATACCCCCTTGAGGGCCACGCCTTTCAGGTTAATCTGCCGGGAGATGTTCAGGCTCACGGGCCGCGACACGTGGCCGACGGTGACCAGGCGCCCCTCCAGCCGCAGCAGGTCGAACAGGTAGTCGTACACCTCGGGCGCGCCGCTCAGCTCGATGACGACATCGGCGCCGCCCTTGTGGCCGGCCGCCCGCCGGACGGCCTCCACCACGTCCTGGCTCCGGTCGCCGTCGAGCGCGACGGCCCCGACTCCGCGGGCCAGCTCCAGTCGGAACGCGTTGACGTCCACGGCGATGACCTGCCCGGCGCCGACGGCCATCGCCATCTGGATGGCGAGCAGGCCGATGGGGCCACACCCGAGGATCACGACCAGGTCGCCGGGGGCGATCTGCGCCTCGTCCACGCCGCGCATGGCGACGCCCGCGGGCTCGAACAGCGCGCCCGCCTCGTAGGACACGCTGGCGGGGAGCCGGTACGCCACCTTGGCCGGGGCCTTCGCGTAGGGCGCGAACGCGCCGGGGTAGCTGATCCCCACCAGGCCCATGTCCTGGCAGTTGTGCCCCTGCCCCAGCCCGCACTGGTAGCATCGCCCGCAGGGGATGTGCGTCTCCACCGAGACCCGATCACCGACCGAAATCCCGGCGACGGCCCGGCCCATCGCCACCACGTCCCCGGCGTACTCGTGGCCGAGGATCAGGGGGAAGCGGACCGGAAAGTTTGCGGACGCGGGGTCCCAGTGGTAGAAGTGGATGTCGGTCCCGCAGATGGCCCCCGCCTTGACCTGGATGAGGACCTCATCGTCCAGCAGCCGGGGCTCCTCGATGTCCAGCAGGGCGGCCCCCGGGACCGGCGCCGTCTTCACCAAGGCTTTCATCTTCGCTCCCTCGCGGTCGACGAGGCCCCGCAGCACCGTATATGGACGTGTGTTGGGTAGCCTGTGAGTACTCGAAGTCCGCGCAGGCCGTCAAGGGAAAAGCCAGGCCGGTGACAAGAGCAAGACGACGATCGGCGCCGGCGAAGCGCCGAAGCGGTTGGGATGACTATTCCGTCTGGAGGCGCGGATCCAGCACGTCTCGCAGCGTATCCCCGACCAGGTTGATGGCAATCACGGCGATGGTGATGGCGACGCCGGGGGCGATGGCGAGGTGCGGGGCCACCAGCAGGAAGGTCCGGGCCGCGCTCAGCATGGCGCCCCACTCGGGCTCCGGGGGTTGCGCCCCCAGGCCGAGGAAGCTCAGCGTCGCCGCCATCAAGATGGCCGAGGCGATGCGCAGGAACGCCTGGACGAGCACGGGTCCCAGCGAGTTCGGCAGCAGGTGGGAGAGCATGATCCGGGCGTTGCTCGCGCCGACCGCGCGGGCGCTCTCCACCATCACGCTCTCGGAGAGCGCCAGGAACTGGGCACGGATCAGGCGGGCGAAGATCGGGATGGAGCTCAGGCCGACCGCCAGCATGGCGTTGAGGAGCCCGGGGCCCAGCGCGGCCACGATGGCCAGGGCCAGCAGGACCCCGGGGAACGCGAGCAGGATGTCGCAGACCGTCATCAGCCCGCTGTCCACGTTGCCGCGGTAGAATCCGGCCGGCCCGCCCAGGAGCAGGCCGCCGAGCATGCCGACGGCCACCGAGACGAGTCCCACCGTCAGCGAGAACCGCGACCCGACGATCACGCGGCTGAGGATGTCCCGCCCGAATTCGTCCGTCCCCAGCCAGTGGGCGGCGCTCGGCGGCTGGAGCTTCTGATCGAGGTGCTGCGCGTACGGCGAGAACGGGGCGACCGCCGGTCCCAGGCTGGCGAACATCACGAGCACGGCCAGCACGGCCAGCCCGATCGCCGCCGCCGGAATGCGGAGCAGCCGCCGGAGGCTCATGCCCGCCTCCCCGCGTGGATCCGGATCCGCGGGTCCAGCACGCCGTAGGCCAGGTCGGTCGCGAGGTTGATGACCGCGAAGGTCAGCGCCATGATCAGGATCCCGCCCTGCACGAGGAGCAGGTCGCGCGTGAGCAGGCCGTCCACGATCATCCGGCCCAGGCCCGGCCAGGCGAACACGGTTTCCGTCACGACCTGGCCCCCCAGCAGCGTCCCGAGCTGGAGGCCCACGATCGTGACGATGGGGATCGAGGCGTTCCGCAGCGCATGCACGTACAGGACGCGGACGGTGGACAGGCCCTTGGCCTTGCAGGTGCGGATGTAGTCCTGTCCCAGCACGTCCAGCATGCTGGCCCGCGTGAGCCGCGCGATGTTGGCCGCCACGCCCAGGCCGAGCGTCAGGCTGGGGAGAATGTAGCTGGCGGGGGAGTCCCGGCCCACGAACGGGAGGGCCTTGAGCTTCACCGAGAACACGATGATCAGGATCAGGGCGAGCCAGAACGACGGCATGGACACGCCGGTCAGGGAGCCCACCATGGAGAGGAAGTCCACCCACGTCCGGCGACGGATGGCGGCCAGGATCCCCAGGGGCACGCCCACCAGCATCGCCACGACCAGGCTCGTCACCGAGAGGCTGAACGTGGCCGGCCAGCGGGCGGCGATCTCCTCGAGCACGGGCCGGTGGGTGCGGTACGAGCGTCCCAGGTCGCCCCGCGCCAGGTTCCGCATATAGATGGCGTACTGGACCGGCAGGGAGCGGTCCAGCCCCAGGCTCACCCGGAGGTGCTGCAGGTCTTCCTGGGTGGCTTGGGGGCCGGCGAGGGCTTCCGCCGGATCGCCGGGCGTGGCATGCAGCAGCAGGAACGAGAAGGTCGCCGCCCCCAGCACGACCACCAGCGTGAAGGCCAGCTTGCGGATCACGTAGGGCGCCATCGGCTTTCGCGTGCGAGCGCGTGAACGGCCACGGAGCGACGGCGCCACGGTCGCCGCCTCGGACCAGATCCCCCCACCCCCCTTTTCAAAGGGGGGCAGGGGGGGTTCCGAATCGGCAGGTGGGTCAGCCGCCACGGACGCGTCCCGGCGGCTCAGCCTACTTGGCCTCCTTGGCGGCCTTGGCGAACAGGATGTGCTCGGTCGGCAAGAGCTCCACGCCCTTGATGGTGGAGCGGGTCAGGACCGCCTGCTTCGGGTAGAAGAGGAAGAGCCAGGCCGCCTCGTCCATGATCACCTGCTCGGCCTGCCGGTACAGCTCCAGCCGCACCTTCGCGTTCGTGGCCTGCCGCGCGTCGACCAGCAGCCTGTCCACCTTCGCGTTGCTGTAGAAGGCGCGATTGGAATTCGGGGGGAACTGGCTGGAGTGGAACACCGGGTAGAGCCCCTGGTCGGCGTCGCCGGTGGAGGGGCTCCAGCCGAGCAGGACCGCGTCGAACTGCCCCTTCTTGACCTCCGCCATGAGCGCCTGGAACTCCCAGGGGCGGATCCTCACCTTGATGCCGACCTCGCCGAGCTGCGCCTGGAGGTTCTCGGCGACCTGCCGATCCATGAGGTAGCGCCCCACCGGGGTCCACAGCTCCAGCTCGAAGCCCGCCGCATGCCCGGCCTCCTTCAGCAGCGCCTTGGCCTTGTCGCGATCGAACCGGTAGGCGCCGATCTTGGCGTAGCCCCAGGTGGACTGCGAGATGGGCGCATCCGCGACGATGCCCATCCCGCCCACGATGTCCTTCACCAGCGCGTCCTTGTTGACGGCGTGATTGATGGCCTGCCGCACGCGGGGATCCTTCAGCGGGCCGCGGCTGTTGTTGAGGGCCACGTACATCGTCATCACCGTGGGCCCCTCCAGCACGCCCACGTCCGGCTTGCTGCGGAGCCGGGCCACGTCCGCCACCGGAATCCGGAACGCCACGTCCGCCTGGCCCGCCTCGATCAGCATCGTGCGGGTGGAATCCTCGGGGACGATCTTCCAGACCAGGCGCTTGACCGCCGGCGCGCCCCCGAAGTAGCCGGCGTTGGCCTCCATCACGATCCGGTCGCCCGAGGTCCACTCCACCAGCTTGAAGGGCCCGGTCCCCACCGGGTTGCGGGAGAGGTCCTTGCCGAACCTGGCAATCGCGGCCGGACTGATGATGGCCGCCACCGGGTGGGCCAGCTGCTGCAGGAACGAGCCGGTCGGGTAGGCGGTGGTGATCCTCAGCTTCGTCGGGCCCAGGACCTCGGTCGCCTTGATCATGCCCAGCACCGATCGCCGCGGCGAGCCGGTCTTCGGGTCCAGGAGGCGATCGACGCTGGCCTTCACGGCCTCCGCGTTGAACGCCGCGCCGTCGTGGAACTTCACCCCCTCGGCCAGCTCGAAGGTCCAGACGAGGCCGTCCTGCGACACCTCCCACTTCCGGGCGAGGTCGGGGACGATCTCCATCTTGGCGTTGAACCGGACCAGGTTGTTGTACAGGTTCTTGTTCAGCACCTCGGTGGCGGAATCGGTGGTGAAGTGCGGGTCGAAGGTCGAGGCGTCCGTGCCCATGGCGACCGTGAGCTCGTCCGTGCCGCCCCCGAACCATGACGCGCCGGCCGTGAGCCCGGCGACGAGCAGCAGGAACACGAGCGTGGCAACTCGCTTGGTGAGCGACATGATCCTCCCCTTTCTGGCCGTGTTCAGCGCCGCTCCGCGTCCGCACGGGACGCCGCCTGCACGGCCGCCGTCAGGCAGTCTCGCGCGGCGCTCCACCGCGCCTCGAGGGCTTGCAGCCGGGCGCGCTGCGCCGCCGCCTGGGCCGTCTGGGCCGCGGCCGCCCGCCGCACCTCGGCAGCGGCGGGACCGCCGGGCAGGGACTTGCGCTCCACGGCCAGGCGATAGTCCAGGGCCTCCTGCACCTCCGTGGGGGCGAGCGGCAGGGGGCGTCCGGTGATCGCCCGGCAGGCCTCGTCCAGCAGCGCCGGCGTGAGGTGGGCGGGCCCCTTCTCCTCCGCCGCCAGGCGCGACACGACGCCGCCCACGATCTGGTGCGCCTGGCGGAAGGGGAGGGAGCCCTGGCGCGCCAGCGCATCCGCCACCTCGGTCGCGGTGCTGAACCCGACGGAGAGCGCGGCGGCCATGCGGTCCGGCCGGAGGCGGAGGCCGCGCATGACCTCGCGCGTGATCTCGGCCATGCCGGTGACGACCGCCAGGGCATCGCGCACGTCCCCCTGCGCCAGGGTCACGTCCCGGCTGGCCTCGTAGGCGACCGAGGCCGCAGACAGCAGGCCGGCCAGCTGGCCGGCCACCACCCGGGCCTGCGCGCGCACCGTGGCCACGATCACGGGATTGCGCTTCTGGGGCATGATGGTGCTGGAATCGATCAGGTCGTCGGGCAGCGTGGCGAACCCGACCTCGTTGGCGCACCAGCGGAACACGTCCTCGCTCAAGCGCCCCAGCGTGCAGGCCGCGATGGCGGCGGCGCTGAGGGCCTCCAGCAGGTA
Source organism: Methylomirabilales bacterium (SeqCode) (assembly GCA_041946635.1). Classification (GTDB taxonomy): domain Bacteria; phylum Methylomirabilota; class Methylomirabilia; order Methylomirabilales; family 2-02-FULL-66-22; genus 2-02-FULL-66-22. The sequence goes on along the minus strand of JBHGAX010000016.1, from coordinate 9,263 downwards.
GTCCGCCGCCGCCACGGCATCCAGCGTGTTCTCCAGCAGGCCGTCGAACCCCAGGAGCCGGGCCGTCCGCTGCCGGTCGATGGGCCAGCTGGTCCCGGCGAAGGCCGCCGCACCCAGCGGATTCTTGTCGAGGCGGGCGCAGGCGTCCACCAGTCGCTCGGCATCCCGCAGCAGGGCGCCCGAGACCGCGGACAGGTAGTGCCCCGCCGTCGTCGGCTGGGCCTGCTGCCCGTAGGTGTATCCGGGCATGAGGTAGTCGGCCGCCTCCGCGGCCCGCTCCGCCAGGAGCGCCGCCAGGCGCAGGACCGCCTGGGCCAGGCGGGCCAGGTCTTCCCGGATCTCGATCCGCCACATGGCGGCTTCCACGTCGTTGCGGCTGCGGGCCACGGGGAGGTACCCGGCGGTCTCCGCCCCCAGCGCCGCGGTCAGGGCCTTCTCCAGATTGATGTACAGGTCTTCCAGGGCGGGGTCGAGCACGAGCGTCCCGGGGCCGGCCTGGGCGAACGCGGTCAGCGCCGTGAGGATCGCGGCGGCGGCGCCCCCCGGGACCATGCCGGCCTCGGCCAGCATGACCACATGGGCCTGCAGCACCTGGACGAGCAGCGGGAGCGAGGCGCGCGCCTTCTCGATCCGCGGCCCGTAATAGTACCGGACCGTCACCGGGTTCAGCGTGCCCTGCACCGTCTGGTACGCGCTTTCCTGGGGCGTGTCCTTCGGGGTCACGACGCCTCCGCACCGCGGACGTTCGACGCTTGCTGGACCGCCGCGATCAGGTCCGTGCTGGGCGAATCCGGAGCGCCTTCCAGCACCAGGTGGATGATGCGGTCCGCGGCTTCTCCCGCGACCTGGCGCGTCAGTCCGCGGAACTTGTCCGCCAGCTGGCTGTCCGTGAGGGGATTGTCCCGTGAGCCCTTGGGGTCCTCGACATACTCCCGAGCCACGCTGCCGTCCGTGAACCGGATCTCGACCGCGCCGGGCACCTTGTGGCGCGTGGCCCGGAGAACATCCATCTCGGCCGATGCGGCCACCCGCACTTTCCGGGCGAGTCGCATCCGGTCCGGGCGGGCCACCTGCTCCGCCGTGTAGTCGGCAACGTCGCCGCTTCCGCCGGTGAGCGCGACGGCGATCCCGTACGGGATGCTGAGCTGGGCCGAGGTCACGCTGTCGGGGCGGTAGCCGCGCCCGGCCATGGCATGGCCCGTGGAGTTCACCTGCACCCGGACCTCGTGCACCCGCGCGGCGAAGGATTCCCCGCCGCCCAGGTTCGCGTAGAGGCGCCTGGCCGCCTCGATGGGCGCGTGGGCGGACTTGCAGGCGGCATACCACTTGAACTCGGTGACGCCGACGGCCCACTCCTCCCCCCACCCGCGGGTCAGCCCGCTCAGGTCCCAGCCGTCCGAGGTCGTCCGGTAGAACCCGCCGTCCTCGGCCTCGAGCACGTGCAGCGGTCCGGTGATGCCCTGCCGGGCCAGGTAGGCGGCGGTCACCCCGTCGCGGGCAGCCAGGCCCGGATGCAGCCGCTTGCTCATCGCCCCGTCCGCGGCGAAGGCCCATGTCCCGCCCGTCCTCGAGCCGGCGAGACCGAGGGCCCAGGCGAGATGCGTCCGGTCCATCTGGAGGAGATGGGCGACCGCGGCGGCCGCCCCGAAGGCCCCGCACGTGGCCGTGCCGTGCCAGCCGCGTTTCCGATGGCTCAGGTAGTTCTGGCCCCTCGCCACGCGCGCCATCGCCTCGTAGCCCGCGACCAGGGCCCAGAGGACACGGCCCAGGGGGGCGTCCAGACGACCCGCCGCCGCCAGTGCCGCGGGGACGCACACGGCACCCGGATGCAGGATGGCGTAGTGCACGTCGTCCAGCTCGCGCAGGTGGCACAGGAACCCGCCCAGGAGCGCAGCGTCTGCCGACCCGAGTGTCCCGGTCGGGTCCGCGGACATCGCGCGCACGGCGCGAAGCGCCGCCCGCCCCTCCGGCAGCCACGCCCCGTGGATCGCGCACCCCAGGGCATCCAGCAAGCACCGGCGCGCATGGCGGAGGAGATCGGCGGGCGAGCCGTCCGCCCCGATCCGCACGAGCAGGTCCGCCAGCGCCTCGATCCCCGTCACGGAACGCCCTCGCGTGAGACAGGCGGCATCGGCCGTAGCCCCGGCGACCGCACCCGCTCTGCAGGCAGACGACCAGGGCCGGCATACTATCGCTGCCGCGCCTGGCCCGTCAACTCGCACCGGCGAGAAGCCGCGCAGAACCGCTTGTCTGCACCTCCACCCGAAGGCCCCGGCCCGCTGCAGGCGGGCCCGGTGCCCGTCGAGGGCCGAGAGCCGCGCGACATTCTCGGCGGAGCCGGACAGCGGTCGCCGGCGCGTTGCCCTTGGCGCGGCGGGTGTGGTAAGAACAGCCCGTCGACTCCGGGGATCGGGGATTCGACGGCATCGGGAGCCGAAGGCATCGTGGCGCCGATCCTGGCGGCAGGATCGGCGTCTTGGCTCGTTGGGGCGGGCATGGCAAAGCGCGTGGCCGAGATCTTCTGGGGGTGGTACGTGGTGCTGGGCGCCTTCCTGGTCCTGTGCCTGTCCTACGGCGTCCGGTACTCCTTCGGGGTGTTCGTCCATCCCATGTTCCAGGAGTCCGGGTGGCCCATGTCCGTCATCTCCCTCTCGGCGTCCGCCAACATCCTGGTCTATTCCATCAGCGGCATCTTCTGGGGCCGGCTTGCGGACAGGATTGCGCCCAAGTGGATCATGACCGCGGGGTCCATCCTCACGGCCCTCGGGTTCTACTTGCTGAGTCGTGCCCAGACTCCGGCCGGCCTCTATCTCTCGTACGGTCTCCTGTGCGGTGTGGGCCATGCGTCCCTCGGGATGGTGGTCTGCGCCGCCGCGATCGGCAAGTGGTTCGTCCGGAAGCGAGGACTCGCCCTGGGGCTGTCGTCGATGGGCATCGGGGTGGGCACGATGGTCATGGGCCCCGCGGCGGGGTACATCGTCAGCGCCTACGACTGGCGGGCCGGATTTCTGGTCTTCGGCGCGGTGATTCTGGCGCTTGGGATGCTCATCTCCCAGGTGCTCATGGGCAAGACGACGCCCGAGGCGAGCGGCCTGCGTCCGGACGGTGATCCGGGCGGGCGAACGGAACCGGGCCCGGAAGCGGCCCCCGGGAAGCGCGCCACCCCGTCCCTGCGGCCGGTCCTGACCGATTCCCGGTTCTGGTTGCTCGCGGTATGCAACGGCGCGGCGACGGCGGCCTTGATGATGGTCTTCGTGCACGGGGTCGCGTATGCGGTCGGCAACCGCATCGGAAAGCTGGAAGCCGCGGCGGCCCTGGGCATCCTCGGGCTGGCCAGCAGCGGGGGCAAGTTCTTCTTCGGCTGGCTCTGCGATCGGGTCGCCGACGCCAAGTACGTGGCCGCCCTGGGGTTCCTTGTCATGGCCATCGGCATGGGGCTGTTGACCCGGGCGGACACGGCCGGGATCCTCTATCTGTTCGCCGTGATCTTCGGCATCGGCTACGGCTCCATGGCGCCGTTGATGCCGTACTTGACGGCGGACCGATTCGGACGGCGGGTGCTCGGGTCGGCCTACGGGATGCTGATCTTCTTCGTGGCGGGCGTCGGCGGAAGCATCGGTCCCGTCATCGGGGGCGCCGTCTACGACCGGACCGGCTCGTACGCGAATGCCTGGCTGCTCGACCTGATCATGCTCCTGCTCATCTCCCTCCTGGTCCTGGGCCTGAAGCCGGCAAGGGCAAGAGAGGCATGATGCGATTCGTCGGCCCGGGTCACGTTGCGCGGCGCAGGGGCAGTGCCTCGCCTCGTCGAGGTCCCCGCAGCTTCAGCCTCGCTCAGGGTTGACTTTCCGCCGTTGCCGCTCTATAGAAGCCCATCCAAACACTCATCCGCCCATCCGTTGTTGTCGCAGGGGAGACCGTGTGGTTGCGCTGCCCCGCCTCAGTCTGACCCGCTGGCTGAGCCTGCTCGTCCTCGCCGCCGTGCTGCCGCTCCTGTTCTTCGGCGCGCTCACCCTCGCCTGGCTGACGGCGAGCTACCGCACCACGGCGGACGCGGGTCAGGCGGACACCACGCGCGCCCTCGCCCTCGCCATCGACGCCGAGATTCGGGCCTGGAAGGCCGCGCTGCTTGCCCTGGCCGAAACGAACGAGCTTCGGGCCGGCCGGCTGCAGGACTTCTATGTAGAGGCGAGCCAGGTGGCGCGACGCTACGGCGGGTGGATCGGCCTGGCCGATCGCACGGGACGGCAGGTGCTGAACACCGCCCGCGGCTACGGGGAGCCGCTGCCCGCCACCGCCATCCCCGGGACGGTGGCGGCCGTCTTCCGCAAGGGCAGCCCGGCCGTGAGCGACGTCTGGCAAGGCCGGATGGCGCCGCTGCACCTGATCACGGTCGCGGTCCCGGTGCTCCGGGACGGCGAGGTCCGGTACGCGCTCCACCTCAGCATCCAGCCCGACATCCTGGCCCGCCTCCTCGGCTCGCAGCATTTCGCGCCCACCTGGGACGCCGCCATCACGGACAGCCAGCATCGCATCGTGGCGCGTTTGCCGCACCGGGCAGACCGGGTGGGCCAGCCCATCGTCCCGCGCCTCCAGGCCGCCTTCGCCAGCCGGCAGCCGGGGTTCGTGGAGGGCGACATCACCGAGAGCGGGACGGTCCGGCTGGCGTTCGACCATCTCAACGAGGCGCCCTGGGTCGTGAGCGTGGGAGTGCCGCTCGCGGAGCTGCGGGCCGCGTGGCGGACGCCGCTGCTCGGCTTCCTCCTGGTGGGCACGCTCCTGGGCCTGCTCGCCGTCGGCCTGGCGGCGGTCTTCGGCCGCCACATCGCGCGCCCCATTCACGCGCTCGCCCGCGACAGCGCGCTGATGCTGCGGGGCGGCCCCATCGCCCGGGGCGCGTCGTCCCGGATCGAAGAGGTGCATCGCCTCCAGGAGGCGCTCGGCGCGGGCGCCGAGCAGGCACAGGCGTACTACCGGGAACAGGAGCGGAGCGCCCGGGCCGAGGAGGCGGCGAAGGCGGCGGTCGCCTCCGCGCGGGCCCGGCAGGAGAGCCAGGAGCGCATCGAGCACCAGCTCGCGGAGATCGCCGCCATCTACGACTCGGCGCCCGTGGGCCTCTGCGTGCTGGACCCGCAGCTCCGCTACGTGCGGGTGAACGCGGCATTTGCCGAGATGCTGGGCCTCCGGCCTGCCGACCTCATCGGTCGGAGCGTGCGCGAGGTCAGTCCCGGCCTGGCGGGGCAGGCCGAGGCCCTGCTGCAGCGGGTGGTCGAGACCGGGAAGGCCGTGCGGGATGTCGAGGTGGTGGGCATGACGCCCGGCGCGCAGCGGACGTGGATCGAGCACCGGCTGCCCCTGAAAGATGCGGCGGGCCGGGTGATCGCGGTCAACATCGTCGCGGACGAGGTGACGGAACGGCGCCGGGCGGAAGAGGACCTGCGCCGGGCGCTGCGCGACAACCAGATCCTCCTCCGGGAGGTGCACCACCGGACCAAGAACAACCTGCAAATGCTGGCAGACCTGCTGTACCTCAAGGCGGAATCGACGCAGAGCGCCGAGGGCAAGCGCATCCTGGAGGACAGCTATCTCCGCATCTTCGCCTTTGCCCGGCTCCACGAGCAGCTGTACCTCTCCATGCACAGCGGCCACGTGCACCTGTGCGACTACGTGCGGGGCGTGGTCAAGGAGTTCCAGGGCCTCCATCCGGAACTCCGGATGTCCCTGGAGCTCCCGCGGGACCCGATCGACCTCGACCTGGACCGAACCATCCACGCCGGTCTCATCGTCAACGAGCTGCTGCTGAATGCGGCGAAGCACGCCTTCCCGGCGGGCGGCGGCGGCGAGGTGAGCATCGGGCTGGAAGCGATCGGCGATCGGATTCGGCTCCGCGTGCGGGATAGCGGACGCGGACTCCCGAGCGGGATGGCCCTCGAGGACTGCACATCGCTGGGCCTGCGGCTGGTCCGCAGCCTGGCACAGCGGCTGGGTGCGGAGCTGGTGGCCGGGAACTGTCAGGGGGCGCTCTTCACCATCACCTTCCCGCTCCAGGCAGACCCCCCGCGGGAACCGGCGGGCAATTGAGCCCGCCGGGCGCACCGCCGACCCTGCGCGACCGTCAGTCCTCGGCCCGGTGCATCCTGGCGTAGCAGTCCGGGCACAGGATCTCGCAGTTCGCCACGTCGTCCTCGCCGTCCCAGGCGTGGGCCTGCCAGCCACCCTCCCCCACGTAGCCCAGGCGCGCCCAGACGAGCGGGCGATTGCACCGCTCGCCGTGCCCGTGATCCGTGCGCTGGCATTCGCAGCGACCGCGGGCCAGCCGCCACGCCTCCCGTAGCGTCTCCTCCGAGAAGGCCATCCCGATCCTTCCTGCGTCGGCGCGGACGGACGCGAGCGCGGGCGGCCTCGCGGCAGTCCAGTGATCCCCTCCCGACCGAGGATTCAAACAGGCGGGCCGGGTGGCCCAGGGTGGTGGGTCGGCTCGACTCGGAAAGAGCCGGTGCCTGTATGGCGGGCGGAGGCTATCGCGAGGCGGGACCCTGTATCAATGCGGCTCGGAGGGATTGTCCGGGCCACCGTGCAACCGCCGCGCTGCGGAGCCGCGCGCGGCGCGACGGGGCCGCGCGCGCGGACTGCGGGAACGACGCGGGCCGAGGCAGGCCTCCCTGCCTCGGCCCTCCTCCCCGTCGCTCCGGCGACGGGACGGCGCCGCACACGCCAGCCGCCGCCGAGGACTGCTGTCCGGGAAGCCGTGCGCGGGCGCTCAGTACGCCTGCTCGGCGCCGCCCCACGCCCCCCGGAAGGTGCGGTACACCCAGGTCTGGTACGCGAGGACGATGGGGACCATCACCGCGGCCACCCCGAGCATGATCGAGAGCGTGAGGGGGCTGGAGGCCGAGTTGAAGGCCGTGAGACTGTACGCCGGGTTCAGCGTGGACGGCATCATGTCGGGGAAGAGGCCGACCACGCCGAAGAGCGTCGCCCCCAGGATGGTGGCGGCGGACGCGCCCCAGGCCTTCCACCAGGCCTCGCGGGCCATGAACCAGCGCGCCAGCACCAGCCCGGCGACCGCGAGGAGCGGAATCGCGAAGAGGGCGGGGTGGGCCAGGTAGTTGTCGTAGAGCCGGGTCGCGAACCACGACGCCGCCAGGAAGGCCGCCGCCACGAGGACCAGCGGAACCCAGAGGCGCCGCGCCAGCGCGCCCGCGCGCCGGTGGATCGGCCCCGTCCCGCGCGTGGCCAGCCAGAGCGCGCCGTGGGTGGTGAAGAGGCCCACGAAGAGCAGCCCGCCCAGCAGGCCGTACGGGTTCAGCAGGTGGAAGAACCCGAAGCCGCCCGTGAAGAGGCCCTGCTGATCCAGGGGCAGCCCCCGGAAGAGGTTGGCGAAGGCCACGCCCAAGAGCAGGGCGGGCAGGAAGCTTCCGGCGACCAGGCACGCGTCCCAGGTCGTCCGCCAGGCCCGCGAGTCCTCCTTGTCCCGGAACTCGAAGGCGATGCCGCGCAGGATCAGGGCGAACAGCAGCAGCATCAGCGGGGTGTAGAGCGTGCTGAACATGACCGCGTACGTCTTGGGAAAGGCGGCGAAGGTCACCCCGCCCGCGGAGATGAGCCAGACCTGGTTGCCGTCCCAGAACGGGCCCATGGCGTCGTAGACGGTCCGCTTCTCGCTCTCGCTCCGCACCAGGAAGGGAAACAGCGAGCCGAGTCCCAGGTCGAACCCGTCGAGCACGAAGTACACGGCCCAGAGGACGCCCCACAGGATGAACCAGACGGTCTCGAGCATGGCCAGCCTCCGGATGTCAGCGGGCCGCGGGCTCGGGCCCGCGGCGCGCGTACTTGAGGAGCAAGTAGAAGTCCGTCACCCCCAGCAGCCCGTACACCAGCACGAAGCCCGCCAGCGTCACCGCCACCTGCGCGGGACTCACCGCCAGCGAGACGGCGTCCTGCGTCCGCATGAGGCCGTAGACGATCCAGGGCTGCCGCCCCACCTCGGCCAGCGTCCAGCCGAGCTGGTTGGCGACATAGGGCAGGGGGATGGCCAGCACGAGGGCCCGGAGCAGCCAGGGCCGGCTGGCCGGCGCGTTCCGCGTCCAGAAGGCCAGGAGCGAGAGGACGATGAAGAGCAGGCCGAGGCCCACCATGAGCCGGAAGGAGAGGAAGCTGATCAGGACGGGCGGGCGATCCTCCGGGGGAAAGGCCTTCAGCCCCTGCACCGGCGCGTTCGCGTCGTAGTGTGCGAGCAGGCTGAGCAGCCCGGGGATGGGCAGCGCCTCCACCACGTTGCGCTGGCCCGCCTCGTCGGGCCACTCCAGCAGGTGCACCGGCGCCCGGGCCTCCGTCTCCCACTGGGCCTCCATGGCCGCCAGCTTGGTGGGCTGCGTCTCGCCCAGGATCTCGGCGTTCATGTGGCCCTGGGCCAGCTCGAAGACCGAGAACAGCAGGGCGAAGACGGCCGCCAGCTTGAACGACTTGGCGAAGAAGGCGGTCTCGGTCCCCCGCAGCAGGTGCCAGGCGGACACCCCGAGCACGAAGAACCCGGCCAGGATGTAGGCGCCCCCGACCGTGTGGACGAACTCCAGCAGCGCGAAGCGCTGGGTGATCACCGCAAGGAAGTCGGTGAGCTCGGCGCGCCCGTTGCGGAGGGCGTAGCCCACCGGGTGCTGCATCCAGGCGTTGGCGACGAGGATCCAGAAGGCCGAGAGGTTCGAGGCCAGGGCCACCAGCCAGATGGCCAGGCAGTGCAGCCTCGGGCTCAGCTTCTTCCAGCCGAAGGCCCAGACGGCGATGAAGGTGGACTCCAGGAAGAAGGCCACCGTCGCCTCGACCGCGAGGAGCGAGCCGAAGATGTCCCCCACGTACAGGGAGTAGCGGCTCCAGTTGGTGCCGAACTGGAACTCCAGCGTGAGGCCCGTCACCACCCCGATGGCGAAGTTGATCAGGAACAGCTTGCCCCAGAACTTCGCCATCCGCCGGTAGTCCTCGTCTCCGCTCCGGACGTACTGCGTCTCCATGAGGGCGATGAGCACCGAGAGGCCGAGGGTGAGGGGCACGAAGAGGAAGTGGAAATAGACCGCGACGGCGAACTGCAGACGGGACAGAGTCAGCACATCCATATGCCTCCTCCATGGTGGCGCGACGACCGAGAACGCGAGCGCCCGCTGCGCCGCGGTCCCAGCCCGGCGACCTACCTATGTCCCGCTAAGCCGAGCGCCTCAACCCCAATCCGCCATTGCGTGCTCGAGCAGACAAGCCCCGTCTTCGCGGGG